>JBEKZS010000055.1:0-25349 GCA_049509635.1 Roseiarcus sp. | reverse complement strand
CCTATGTCTACACGCCCAAGGTCGGCTATCAGGTCACCGGCCCGATCACCCTCCACCAGCAGACCTACATGGCGCCGCGCCTGTCCACCTCGATAACCTACAACTGACCGCGCCGCCGCTTTCGATGCGGCGCCGCCGGTCGCGCGATCGCAGCCGGTCCGTCGACGACAGCCTTTCGGCACTCATGGTTGACGATCGGCAAACACGCGCGGGTAAGGATTTCCTGACGCTGACTGGAGAATTCAACCCGACCCGCGGAGCCCCCGACGGGTCGCTAACGCCTCGTTATCGATTGGCGACCTAACGTTGAGCGCGGATCGAAAACCGGCGGCGGAGAAGCGAGGTGGCTTCCCGACCGACGGCTGCCTCGCCTCTGCAACGACGCACGCCGCTGACGCTCCGACCATCGCCGCAGACATCCGACGAAGCGAGACATTCAATGACCCGCCGCCCACTCCCACGCCTCCGTTTCTCCCTCACCGGCGTCATGCTGACGCTGCTCGCCGGGACGGCGGCTGAGGCCGGCACGATGCAGGTCCTGGTCGGGCAGCAGACGGCGACGCTGCACCTGCGCAATACCGGCGACCAGAACCTCTCGGCGCAGATTCGCGTGTTCAAATGGTCGCAGAACGCTGCGGGCGAAGATCACCTCGAACCTACCGAGGACGTCGCGGCGAGCCCGCCGATGGCGTCGCTGGGGCCGCGCGCCGACTACGTCGTGCGCCTCGTCCGCCAGACCGAGGGCATGCCGAAGGGCGAGGAATCCTATCGCGTCTTCATCGACGAATTGCCCAATCTGCTGACCCGCGTGAACGGCGTCGCGCTGGTCATACGCCAGTCGATCCCGGTATTCTTCGCCGGCCGCGAACGCACCCCGGCGCAGGTCACCTGGCGGCTCGAAAGAGCGGCCGGCAAGGCGGCGCTCGTCGGCGTGAACGCCGGCGACCGGCGCATCCGAATCTCCGATCTGAAGCTGCGCGACGAGCAAGGGAGCGACGCGTCGTTCGGCACGGGCCTGCGAGGCTACATCCTCGGTCATTCGACGGTGCGTTGGAAGCCCTCTCAGGGAGGGGACATTGGCAAATTGCGAGGAAATGTCTTCGTAGACGCCACAACCGAAGGCGGGGCGATCCATGTCGCGGTGGAAGCGACGACGCCTCAGTAAGGGCCTCCTGACGCCGCTTCTGATCCTGGGTCTGTCGGGCGCGGCCAGCCCGGCGCGGCCCGGGACGGAGCCTCCCCCGAAGAGCGACGCGACGGTGAACGCGCCCGGCGCGGCGCCGGCCTTCGACCCGACCGCGAACGCGCCCGCCGGCGCACGCGCTTTCGATCCCATGGGGAATGCGCCCGGCGCGGCCTCGGTGGTCGGTCCGGTCCCGAACGCGCCGGCGCCAGGCGCGGCGCCGGCGGTCGATCCCGCCGCGAACGCGCCGGCCCCGGATCCCACGGCCAACGTGTCCGTCGCCGCCGACGGCCTCGCCCATCCGCCGATTCTCGGACTGCAGCTCGACGTCAGCGTCAACGGCAAGCGAATCGAGCGAATCGGCGCCTTCACCCTGCTGCCGGACGGACATCTGGCGTCGCGGTTCGAGGAATTGCGCTCGCTCGGAATCGACGCGCCGGGGCACGAAAAGGATGTCGTGGCGCTGGGTTCGGTCGAAGGCCTGACCTACGAATATGACCAGCCGCGGCAAACGATCAATCTGATCGTCGCACCGCAGCGGTTGCTTCCGCAGGTGGTCAAGGTCGCGCCGCGCACGGCCGGCCCGCACGCGAAGGCCGAGGCCGACTGGGGCGCCGTCGCCAACTACACTCTGTTCGCCACGGCGTCGAAGAGCCACGCCCAGTCGGGCGTGCTCGACGGCGGGTCGGCGACGTTCGACGCCCGGGTGTTTTCGCCGTACGCGGTCGCGCGCCAGACCGGAATCGTCGGCAATACGACGAGCTCGAGCGACCTGTTCCTGCGGCTGGATTCTACGGTCACCTACACCGACGAGGACCGGATGCTGGTCTATCGCGCCGGCGACGCGATCTCCGGCGGCCTTCCCTGGACGCGGCCTGTGCGGTTCGGCGGCGTCCAGATCCAGCGCAGCTTCAGCGTTCGATCCGATCTCGTGACCGTCCCCCTCCCCGTGCTCAGCGGCTCCGCGGCGGTTCCCTCCTCGGTCGACGTCTTCGTCAACCAGCAGAAGCTGTATTCGACCGACGTCGCGGCCGGACGCTTCGACATTTCCGACCTCCCGGTCATCACCGGCGGCGGCGACACCAAGCTCGTCGTGCGCGACTCCAGCGGGCGCGAGGTGGAAACACACGCCCAATTCTATGTCACGCCCGACATGCTCGGTCCCGGCCTCTATGACTTCTCGGTCGAAGCGGGTCTCCCGCGGGTCGGCTACGGAGTCGAATCCTACGACTATCAGCCGGCTCCTTTCGGCAGCTTCAGTCTGCGAGGCGGCGTGACGAACTGGCTGACGCTGCAGGGCCATGGCGAATTCTCGGACCGGCTCGACAATCTCGGCGCCGGCGGCACGGGATCGGTGTTCGGTCTGGGCGCGGTGAGCGCCGCAGCCGCCATGAGCCGTTATGACAACGCCAATGGCGGGCTGATCTACCTCTCCGCGCAGACGAGGCTCGGCGAGATTACGATCCAGGCGAGCACGCAGCGGACGTTCGGCAACTATCAGGACATCGCCTCGACCTCGACCAGCGAGACCTACCTGCAGCGGCTCGCCAACCTCAGCGGCTTGAGCGGCCCTTCGCTGGCTTCGTTCCTCAGCGTCGACGTGCCGCGCAGCATCGATCAGGCGACGATCGGGTTTCCCGTGCCGTACCTCAAGTCCTCGATGTCGGTGTCCTTCGCCAACATCACGCCCGTCGGGAGCCCTGCCAGCCGGGTCCTCGGAGTCTCCTGGTCGAGGAACTTCGATTTCGGCGGCTCGCTTTCGGCCTCCGTCTACGCCAGTTCGGGCGCCACGAAGTCGATCGGCGCGTATGTCAGCTTCAGCATGCCGCTCGGCCCGCTGGGCTATGGCTCGGTCGGGGGGCTCTCGACCGGCGGCGTGAATCAAGCGACGGTCGGTCTGGTCAAGCCGCTCGAGCAGCAGCCCGGCTCGGTCGGCTGGCGGATCCAGGATCAGGAAGGCGCACAGTTCGATCGCGCCGGCGAGGCCTCCTACCGCTCGTCGTACGGGGTCCTGACCGGTCGGGTGATCCAGACCAACGGCGAACTGACCGGCGCGGCCCAGATGGACGGAGGCGTCGCCGTTACCCGCGACGGCGTGTTCGCCTCGGACCGTATCGACGATTCCTTCGGCGTCGTGAAGGCGGGCGCGCCGAACGTCGACGTCTACGTCGAGAACAAGCTGGTCGGCCAGACCGACTCGCGCGGCACGCTGCTGGTCCCGAACCTGCGCTCGTTCGAGCCCAACCGCGTCGCGATCGATCCCGCCAATCTGCCGATCGATGCGATGCCCGCGCGCACCGACGCGATCGTGATTCCCCGCACGCAGAGCGGCGTCAGAGTGGATTTCGGCGTGAACGCCGGCGAACATGCCGCCGAACTCGCCTTCGTCGACGAACACGGCGCGCCGCTCGAGGCGGGGCGGCACGGAAAACTGTCCAATGGCGTCGATTTCGTCATCGGCTATGACGGCCTCGCCTATGTCACGGGCGTTCAGGACTCCGAAACCGTCGAGATCGAGGGCGAGCATGGCGCATGCCACGCCGCCTTCACCTACGCCGCCACGCCGGGCCGGCGGGTCAGGATCGGCCCGATCGTCTGCCGCTGAACCGGCGGGCGGCCGAATGCGCAACCACGCGGCGGATTCCCGGCGCCGCGCGCGCTCCCGTTCGCGCCGCATCGCCAGGGACCCCGGAGGTTCGACCCCGGTCGAAGCAACCGCGGCCGGCCTTCACCGCTTGTTGCGGATCGGAATGTCCATGTCCTTGATCTCGAGCTCACGGACGAGTTCGGGGATCGCCCAGGCGACCGCGGGATCGACCTTGATCTTGAACGCGTACATCGACTGGAGCGCCTGATGGTCCTCCTTGCGGAAGATCATCTTGCCCTTGGGCGTGTCGAATTCCATCCCCTCCATCGCCGCGATCAGCGGCTCGGCATCCGTCGACTTGGCCTTCTCGACCGCCGCGACCACCGCCATCGCGGCGGAGAAACCGCCGGCGGTGAAGAAATCCGGCGGCGCGCCGAAGCGCTTCTGATGCTCGGCGACCAGCCAGTCGTTGGCTGGATTCTTCGGAATGCCGTAGTAGTAATAGGCTGCGCCCTCCAGGCCGGGAAAGCGCTTGTAGGCGGCGAGCGCGGGCAGGATGTTGCCGCCGGTCGAAAGCTCGATTCCGTAGCGGCCGGGATCGAGGTCGGCGAGCTTGTCGAGCGGATTGACGCCGCCCGCCCACACGACCCAGATGATCTTGCGGCCCGGCTTGTCCTTCAACGCGTCGAACAGGCGCTGGGCCGGCGCGGTGAAATCGGTCGTGTTGGCGGGCGCGTATTCCTCCGCCGCCAGCGTCGCGCCGGTCTTGGCGAGCGCCTCCTTGAACGCGGCGACGCCGTCGCGCCCGAACGCGTAGTCCTGCGCCAGGGTCGCGACATTCACCCCCGGCTTGCCGATCGCCACCGCGTTGGAAATCGCGTCCTGCGAGGAATTGCGGCCGGTGCGGAAAATGTAGCGGTTCCATTTGTCGCCGGTGATCTGATCGGCGACCGCCGGCTCGACGATGAGGATTTTCTTGTGCTCCTCGGCGACCGGCAGCATCGCGATCGCCGCCCCCGACGAGGTCGTGCCGATCGCGATGTCGGCGTGATCGTCCTCATAGGCCTCGGCGAGCGCGGTCTTGGCGAGGTCGGGCTTGCCCTGGTCGTCCTTGACCGTGATCACGATCTTCCGCCCGTCGACTTCCATCGTCCCCTTCGTCGCATATTCGAAGCCGAGCCTCAGCCCGGCTTCGGTCTGCTTGGCGTAGGCTTCGAGCGGCCCTGTCCGGCCGTAGATCAGCGCGATGTTCAGATCGGCCGCGGACGCCGTCCCGGCCGCGCCGAGCGCCGCAGCGACGGCCAGGCCCTTGATCAGATGTTTCATTGCCGCTCCGGGCGCCGGATCGATGCGAGGCGAAGACGGGGGGCGCGCCAGCTCAGCGCGTCCTCCCCGACTTCGACCGGAAGCGGGGCGGCGGCGCGCGACTTCCCTCCCCGGTCTTGTCGCCAGAATGGCCAATGCCGGCATGAGCGTCAAGGCGCGCAGGGCGTCCCATCGCCTCGCCCAGGCCGGCCGATCCCGCGTCGGCGCCGGGATTTCGCCGTCGCCCGGCCGGCTTTCGGCCGGGATTTGGCGCCGCGCGAGGTTTTGGTGTAACCCTTGCCGTCGTTTGTAGCGTCCGGACCTTCTGGCGCGAAATGGGGACGCGGGCCGCGGGGTCATTTGTGACGATTTCTGACACGCCTCTTCTCGACCGGATCCACACGCCCGAAGATTTGCGCGCGATGCCCGAGAGCGACCTGCGCGCGGTGGCGGACCAGTTGCGCGCGGAGACGATCAGCGCGGTTTCGGTGACCGGCGGCCATTTGGGCGCCGGCCTCGGGGTCGTCGAACTGACGCTGGCGCTGCATTACGTTTTCGACACTCCGCGCGACCGCATCGTCTGGGATGTCGGGCATCAGGCCTATCCGCACAAGATACTGACCGGCCGACGGGACCGCATCCGCACACTTCGCCAGGGCGGCGGCCTGTCGGGTTTCACCCGACGGATCGAGAGCGACTACGATCCGTTCGGCGCCGCCCATTCCTCGACGTCGATCTCCGCGGGGCTCGGCATGGCGGTCGCGCGCGATCTGTCGCATCGCCACAATCACGTGGTGGCGGTGATCGGCGACGGCGCGATGTCGGCCGGCATGGCCTATGAGGCGATGAACAATGCGGGCGCGCTGCATTCGCGCCTCATCGTCATCCTGAACGACAATGACATGTCGATCGCGCCGCCGACGGGCGCCATGTCGGCCTATCTGGCGCGTCTGGTCTCCAGCCAGACCTATCGCTCGATCCGCGAAACCGCCAAGCAGCTCGCCAAGCGCCTGCCGAAATTCTTCTACGACAAGGCGCGCCGGACCGAGGAATACGGCCGCGGCTTCCTGACCGGCGGCACCCTGTTCGAGGAGCTCGGCTTCTTCTATGTCGGCCCCGTCGACGGCCACAATCTCGACCATCTCCTGCCGATCCTCAAGAACGTGCGCGACATGCCGGACGGCCCCGTGCTGGTTCATGTCGTGACCAAGAAGGGCAAGGGCTATCCGCCCGCCGAGGCGGCGGCCGACAAATACCACGGCGTCAACGCTTTCGACGTGATCACCGGCGCCCAGGCCAAGCCCAAGGCCAACGCGCCCGCCTACACTCGCGTGTTCGGCAACGCGCTGATCGCGGAAGCCGCGCGCGACGACAGGATCGTCGCGATCACCGCCGCGATGCCCGCGGGCACGGGAATCGATCTGTTCTGCGCCGCCTATCCCGACCGCGCCTTCGACGTCGGCATAGCCGAGCAGCACGCAGTCACCTTCGCGGCCGGCCTCGCCGCCGAGGGCTACAAGCCGTTCTGCGCGATCTATTCCACGTTCCTCCAGCGCGCCTATGATCAGGTCATCCACGACGTGGCGATCCAGAACCTGCCGGTTCGCTTCGCGATCGACCGGGCGGGGCTGGTCGGCGCCGACGGCGCCACGCACGCGGGCTCGTTCGACATCGCCTATCTCGCCTGCCTGCCGAACATGGTGGTGATGGCGGCCGCCGACGAGGCTGAACTCGTCCACATGACCGCAACTTGCGCCGCACATGACGCCGGCCCGATCGCGATGCGCTATCCGCGCGGCGACGGCGTCGGCGTGGAAATGCCGGACCGCGGCGTCCCGCTGGAGATCGGCAAGGGCCGGGTTGTCCGCGAAGGCTCGCGGATCGCCATTTTGTCGCTCGGCACGCGGCTCGCCGAAGCCCTGAAAGCGGCCGAGGACCTCGGCGCGCGCGGCCTCTCGACCACCGTCGCCGACGCCCGTTTCGCCAAGCCGCTCGACCGCGATCTCGTGCTTCGCCTCGCCGCCAACCATGAGCTGCTGATCACGATCGAGGAAGGTTCGATCGGCGGGTTCGGCTCGCACGTCCTCAATCTGCTCGCCGAAGACGGCGCGCTCGAGCGCGGCCTGAAAGTCAGGGCGATGACCTTGCCCGACATGTTCCTCGATCACGACAAGCCGGAGCGCCTCTATGCGAAGGCCGGCCTCGACGCGAAAGCGATCGTGGCCAAGGCGCTCGAGGCGCTCGCCGGCCGGGGCAAGGGAGCCGCGGCGAGCCTGATCGCGTGAGCGGGGCGCAGCCCGGCGGCGAAGAGCCCGAGGAGCGGCGCCGCCGCGTATCCATCAATCTCGCCGCCGCCGCGTTCCTGCTCGCGCTGGCGATCGCCATCGCCTGGGTGACGATGGCGCTCGACGCGCGGCGCAAGCTCGAAAATTGCCTCAATTCGGGGCGCAGGAACTGCGACGAGATCGTGCAGCCGGCGGGAGCGGGAGGCTAGCCCGCGCGCGGCGCGCGCGATTGACTTACGACGCGCGGCGCCCCTATAAGGCGCGCGCGTCGCGCCCGCCGCGGCGCACCGGTTTTCCCGGCTCGCGCGCCGCCACAGGGGGCGTGGCGACGAGGTCCGGGCTCAGATGGTTGGACGAGGCTTCTCGCCGGATCCCGTCCGCAGGATCAGAGCGCCATACGGAGATGCGACAGTGAAGCGGACCTATCAACCGAGCAAGATCGTTCGCAAGCGACGCCATGGCTTTCGCGCGCGGATGGAGACCGTCGGCGGGCGCAAGGTTCTCAACGCGCGCCGCGCGCGCGGCCGCAAGCGTCTGTCCGCCTGATCCCGCGCGCGCGGCTCGCGAGAGACTTCGGTCGCGCGGAAGGGGAACGATGAACGCGCCCGAGGCCTGCGTCCGCGCCGAAGCCGGCGCAGACAGCGACGAGCCCGAGATCAGCCGCCTCCGGCGCCGTGCCGATTTTCAGCGCGCCGCGCGCGGGCGCCGGGTCAGGATGGAGGCGTTCGCGCTCCAGGCCAATCGCCGGGCCGACACGTCAGATGAAATGCGCGACCCAGTCGGAGCGCGCGTCGGCTTCACCGTCACCAAGAAGCTGGGCGGCGCGGTCCTGCGAAACCGCATCCGTCGCCGCCTCAAGGAGGCGTTGCGGCTGTCGCCCGACCTCGCGGCCCGACCCGATCACGATTACGTCGTCATGGCCCAGAAGGAGGCGCTGCGGCGTCGCTTCGACCTGTTGCGGGCCGATCTGGCACGCGCCTTTGCCCTGGCTCACTCGAGCGCTTCCCGCGCCGGCCCCGCGCGGCCATCCAACGACAGAGACAAACGGCGATGAACTCCGAGGATTCCAGAAACCTGATCCTGGCGATCGTCCTGTCGGTGCTGGTGCTGATCGGCTGGAACTATTTCTACGGCGCGCCGCAGATGCAGAAGGACCGCCAGGCGCAGTCGCAGGCGGGCGCCGGCGGGCCCGCCGGCCAGGCGTCCGGCCCGACAGCGCCGCTGAGCGCGCCGCCGACCGCGACCGCGGTCGAGTCCCGGCCCGCGGCCCTGGCCGCGAGCAAGCGCATCGCCATCGACACCAGGAGTCTGGGCGGCTCGATCGACCTCGCCGGCGGTCTGCTCGACGACATCACGCTCAAGGCCTATCGGGAGACGATCGACCCCGACAGCGCCAACATCACCCTGTTCTCGCCGCGCGGCGGACCGGCGCCCTATTGGGCCGAGACCGGATTCGTCGGAGAGGTAGGAGCGGGCGCCAAGCTGCCGGATCGCGATACCCAGTGGACGAGCGATTCCGCTATCCTGACCGATCAGAAACCGGTGGTGCTGACCTATGACGACGGCGCCGGCCTGGTGTTCCGGCGCACGATTTCGGTCGACGACAAATACATGTTCACGATCCGCGACGCGGTCGAGAACAAGGGCGCCGCGCCGGTGACCGTCCACCCCTATGCGCTGATCCTGCGTCGCGGCAAGCCCGAGGTCGCCGGCTACGCCGTGCTGTTCGAGGGCCTGCTCGGCATCGTCGGCGACAGTTCGGTCCAGGAAATCACCTATGCCGCGATCGACAAGGAGACCGGGCGCACCAAGGCGCTGAAGGGCGCCGGCGGCTGGCTCGGCTTCACCGACAAATACTGGGCCTCGGCGATCATTCCCGACCAGGGCGCGCCGGTCGAGGGCCGGTTCTCGTCCAACGGCGGCGCTCAGCCCGAGGACTACCAGACCGATTTCCTCGGCGACGCCCGGGTGATCGCGCCCGGCGCCTCGACCGAAGCGATCGCCCGCGTCTTCGCCGGCGCCAAGGAGGTCGGCACGATCGATGCCTACGAGGCCGACCTCGGCATCAAGAAATTCGACCTGATGATCGACTGGGGCTGGTTCTATTTCATCACCAAGCCCTTGTTCAAGCTGATCGATTTCATCTACAAATTCGTCGGCAACTTCGGCCTCGCGATCCTCATCGTCACCGTCCTCGTCAAGCTCGCCTTCTTCCCGCTCGCCAATCGCAGCTACGCGTCGATGGCGAAGATGAAGAACATCCAGCCGCAGATCGCCGCGCTCAAGGAGCGCTTCCCCGACGATCGCGCCAAGCAGCAACAGGCGCAGATGGAGCTGTTCAAGAAGGAGGGCGTCAATCCGGTCGCCGGCTGCCTGCCGATGGTCGTCCAGATCCCGGTGTTTTTCGCGCTCTACAAGGTGATCTTCATCACCATCGAGATGCGCCACGCGCCGTTCTTCGGCTGGATCCGGGATCTGTCGGCGCCAGATCCGACCAACGTCTTCACCCTGTTCGGGCTGATCCCGTGGAGCCCGACCGCCCTGCCGATGATCGGCCACTTCCTGGCGCTGGGCGTCTGGCCGCTGATCATGGGCGTGTCGATGTTCTTCCAGATGAAGATGAATCCCGAGCCCGCCGATCCCGTGCAGAAGACCATGTTCGCCTGGATGCCGGTGATTTTCACCTTCATGCTCGGCGCGTTCCCCTCCGGCCTCGTGATCTACTGGACCTGGAACAATACGCTGACCGTCGCCCAGCAATATTACATCATGCGGCGCAACGGCGTGAAGGTGGAGCTCTGGAACAATCTGGCCAAGCTGTTCGACGGCCTCGCCGGCGCGTTCAAGAAGAAGCGCGCGCCCGGTGAGTGAGGCGGCGGCCGCGGAGGCTGCCGGCGCCGCGGTGATCGAGGCGGGCCGCAAGCTGTTCGCCGGCCCGTGCGATTTCTTCTTCGCCGCCGCCAAATCCGACGGCCTGCCGCCGGTCGGCGCCCCCGAAATCGCCTTCGCCGGGCGCTCCAACGTCGGCAAGTCCTCGCTCGTCAACGCGCTGACCGGCCGCCAGAGTCTGGCGCGCACCTCCAACACGCCGGGCCGCACGCAGGAGCTGATCTTCTTCGATCTCGGCGGCCGGCTCACCCTCGTCGACATGCCCGGCTACGGCTACGCCGCCGTCAACAAGAACAAGGTCGCCTCGTGGGGCCAGCTGGTGCGCGACTATCTGCGCGGGCGCGCGAACCTCATGCGCGCCTTCGTCCTCGTCGACGGCCGCCACGGCCTCAAGCCCAGCGATCTCGAGACGATGGCCCTGCTCGACCGGTCGGCGGTCTCCTACGCAATCGTCCTGACCAAGCGCGACGAGGTCGGGCCGGCCGACCAGCCGGCGCGCGTCGAGGCCACGCTGGAAGCCCTGCGCGCCCATCCCGCCGCCTATCCCGGCGCATTCTTCACCTCCTCGCGCACCGGCGAGGGAATTCCCGAGCTGCGCGGCCATATCATGCAGCTCATGCAGGAGCGCGGCGGCTGACCGCCCCCCGGCGCCTGCCGGAGCGGGCGCGGTCCGACGCCGTCGCGCTCGTCAATCGGCCGCGCGCGCCGTAGAGTGCCGCGGGACCGGGCGGGGGCGGAATGGACAAAACGTCAAACGTCGCGGTCATCGGCGCCGGCGTCGGCGGACTCGCGGCGGCGATCCTGCTCGCGCGCGCGGGCCATCGGGTCGTCGTCTACGAGCGCCACCCGGCGACGCGCCCGCTCGGGTCCGGCCTGATGCTGCAGCCGACCGGACTGGCCGCGCTCGGCCGGCTCGGTCTGCGCGCGGCGATCGAGGCGCGCGGTGCGCGGATCGGGCGCCTGCACGGGCTCACCGCGCGCGGCGGCGTCGTGTTCGACCTCGCCTATGCCGATCTCGATCCCCGGTTCTACGCCGTCGGCGTCCACCGGGCGGCGCTGCACGGCGCGCTGATGGAAGCGTTTCGGACCTGCGGCGCCGCGCTCGAGACGGGGTGGGCGATCGCGGACGTCGTCGCGAGCGCGGGCGGCCGCGCGCATCTGGTCGGCGAGCGCGGCCGCGCCTCGCCCGGCTTCGACCTCGTCGTCGACGCCTCCGGCGCGCGCTCGACGCTGCGCCGGCTGGCGACGGCCGCCGCGCCGCGCGACTTCGCCTATGGCGCGGTCTGGGCGAGCGTCGCCGACACGGGCGTCGCGCCCTCGACGCTCGCCCAGCGCTATGACGCGGCCAGAATCATGATCGGCCACCTGCCGATCGGGCGGATCGACGCGCATTCGGCGCCGCTCGCCGCGGTCTTCTGGAGCCTGAAGGCCGCCGACCATGCCGCCTGGCGCGCGGGCTTTGCCGCCTGGCGCGACGAGGTCGCGCGCCTGTGGCCGGCGCTCGCGTCCGTCGTCGCCGAAATCGAGGGGCCCGACGATTTCGCGCTCGCCTCCTATGTCCAGTTCACGGCGCCGCGGCCGTTCCGCGGCGCGCTCGCGCTGATCGGCGACGCCGCGCACGCGACCTCGCCGCAACTCGGCCAGGGCGCCAATAGCGCGCTGCTCGACGCGCTCGCGCTGAGCGACGCGCTGGCGACGGCGCCCGACGTCGCCGCCGCGCTCGACGCCTATGCGCGGCTGCGGCGCCGGCACGTGCGCTTCTATCAGCTGGCGAGCGCCGCGATGACGCCGTTCTTCCAGTCGGATTCGAAGCTGCTCGCCGCCGCGCGCGACCTCGCCTTCCACAGGATGCAGCGCATCCCGTTTCTGCGCGGCGAAATGCTGCGCGCGCTCGCCGGCCTGAAGACCGGGCTGCTGGCGAGCGCGAGCCCCGAGACGCTCGCCGGCGCGGCGCCCGCGGCGACCCCCGCGCCCGGCGACGCCCCCGTCCCCATCGGCTGAAACCGGCCCCGCCATGACCCACATCAACCGCATCGCCGCGCAGGATCTCGGGCGCATCGGCGCGCTCAGCGACGGCATATTCGCCTTCGCGGCGACCGTGCTCGTCGTCGAAATCCGCATCCCCGATCCCGCCCAGATCCATTCGCAGGCCGAACTGGTCGCCGGCCTGGCCGCGCTCTGGCCGCGGCTCGTGACCTGGTTGCTGAGCCTGATGACGCTCGGGATATTCTGGGTCGGGCAGCAGACCCAGCTCGCCCAGGCCGCGCGCGCCGACCGCGACCTGACCTGGCTGCATTTCGTCTTCCTCGCCTTCGTCACCGCCCTGCCGTTCTCGACCCGCCTGCTCTCCGAATATTTCATCTACGAGGCGGCGCTGCTCGTCTACTGGCTCAATATCGCGCTATGCGGGTTCAGCCTGCTCGCCTGCGTGCATTACGCCGACCGCAACGGCCTGCTGAGGAGCGACGCGCCGCCCCATTTCACCCGCGCGCTGACCCGCCGGGTGCTGATCGCGCAGACGCTCTACGCCGCCGGCGCCGCGCTGGGGCTCGTCAGCATCCCCGTGGGCGTCGGCTTCATTGTCGTGGTGCAGCTCAATTTTGCGCTCGCGCCGAGGATACCGTGGCTCTGGCGGATCTGAAGGCGGGCGCCGCCCGCCTGATCAGCGCGCGCAGCCGCGCGCGTCCTTCGTCCGGAATGTCGAAGCTGACGTGCACGGCCTCGCCCTGGCGGCGCACGACGCGCGAGCGGAGCGGCAAGTCGATGCCCGGCGCGATGAGGACGAACGCCTGCGCGCCCGCGTCGACCGCGCCGACGAGTCTCGCGCCGCCCTTCGAGAGGTCCGCGATCCGGACCGGCGTGACGACCCCGCCGAGGTCGATCGCGCCGGGGACGTCGATCTCATAACGTTCGTGGGCGCGCCGATTGACCGCGACCGAACTGGTGCGCACAATCCTCACTAGGCTGCCCTGCAACGCCCGGACGCGCTCCGAGGCCTCCGAACACGCCTCCTCGACGATCCTGGCCAACTCGTGGGCGCCCTGGACGTCGGCGGCGACGATTTCGATCTGGTCCGTCACCCTCGTCACGGCGCGGGTCGTGCCGTCGAGTTCGGCGGCGATGAGCCGGGTCGTGCCGACCTGGCCGCCGATCGCGTCGGCGATGCTTGCCGAGGCCTGGCTGACCCGGTCGATCGCCTTGGCGATCGCGTCGACGGCGGCGACCGCGCCCTGCGTCGAGCCCTGGACCTCGCCGATCAGCCGGCCGATCCGCCCGGTCGCCCGCGACGCCTGGCCGGCGAGCGAGCGCGCCTCACGGGCGATCAGGGCAAAGGCGAGGGCCTCGCTGCCGGCGCGCGCCGCCTCGACGCCGGCGTTGACCGCGAGCAGCCCGGTCTGCCGCGCGACATGGGCGATCAGCCCGGTGATCTCGTCGATCTCGGCCGCGACCCGCGACAGCGCCTCGATCGTCGCGCTCGCCGCGCGCGAAGCCAGGACGGCCTCGTCCGAAGTCGCCTTGGCGCCGCGGACCTCGTCGACGACGCCGGCCATCGAGGCGGTCAGCGCCTTGGTCGGTGCGGCCGCCGACTGCATGGAGACGAGCGCCTCGCGCGAGCCGGAGGCGACCGCGCCGGTCGTCGAGCCGAGCCGATCGGCCGCGCATGACATTTCGGCGGTGATCTGGGTCATCTGATCCATGAGTTCGATCAGGTCGTTCACCGCGACACGGGTCTCGCTCTTGACCTGTTCGACCATCGCCGTCAGCGCCTGATTCTTGCGCTGCTCGGCGCTGGCGTATTCCGTCTGCGCGCGCGCGGTCCGCCTCGATCCTCGCCTCGCGCCCGCGCGCCGCGGCGCCGGCGGCTTCCGCCGCCAGCGCGACGCGGCGCAGCTCGGCGTAGGCGCGCGCGCGTTCGCCGATCTCGTCGCCGCGCGCGGCGTCGCAGTCGACGGGACGCGCTTCGCCCGCAGCGAGCCCCGCCAGGCCGTCGGCGAGCGCGCGCAACGGCGCCGTCACCCCGCGGCGAACGATGACGACCCCGATCGCGGCGGCGATCGCCGCCGGCAGGCCGCCCGCCAGCGCGACGATCACGGCCGTCTCGCGCCGGGCGGCGACGGCGAGGCCGAGCCCGCCGGCGACCGGCGCCGACGCGACGAGCGCGAACAGCGCGCCCGTGGCGCGCGTCAGCCCGCGCGCGGCGGGGGGCGGGCGGAAGGCGGGACGCGGAAGCGTCGGGCGACCAGGCGGCCTTGGGCGGATTGTCTATTGGCTGCAGGAGAGGAGCCATCGGGATCCCTGGGGTACGCCGCGCGCCGCGCGGGACCGCACGATACCGCGGCTCCCGGCGCCGCACTGTCGTCGAATAGCGCTAGGATTGTGCTAACGGTCAGCATCGGGGCGGGGAAATCCGGCCTTGCGGCAGTCTACCCCCGCGCTCTCGCCGCAAGCCGCTCGCCTCGACAGTCGACATCGACTACTCACGGCGCCAAGGCGGGGTTTTATATCGCTGGAAAACGCGAATGAAGCATTCGCCACGGCGAGGCGCAGTCAATTACATGAGTTTGATGTAGAAATTCGCGGGATCGCCCGTGTCTCAGCAGGGCGTGCCGTCCAGCCGGTTGTGACGACAGCCGTCTCGGCCTCCCGAGCCGTCCTTGCTCTTGGGGCGCTCAAAGGCCCCGGGCGGCGCCAGCGATGGAACAAAGCCCACCGGCGCCGCCAGGTCCACCGTCGCAATCGGCCCGCAATCCCTCCGCGTCGCCTGGGCCCGGAGGTCGGCGGAAATTTTTGGAATTCTTTGGAAGGCCCTTATTTCCGAATTTCATGAGGTTTGGTGGGTCTTCAAGGGCTTGCGAACGCTCATTGGCCCCACCGACTTCCCGACAGGATCCTCGATGCGATTGGGCGCCCGGCCCGCGAGGGCATGTGCGGCGGCAAGAGCGCTTGGGCGACGTTGAGCCGTCGTTTCACGAGGTCCCCTTGATGACTTGCATTCGACAGCGACGCACAGTAGTTTGTATAGGCACGTAGGAGCCTGTTGCCTTGGAGAGGCGCGCCATGAACTGGACGTTTCGGGCCGACGAGATGGCCGACGCGACCGAGTTTTTTCGCGCAAACGGATTTGTCGGCTTTCCAGACTTGCTGACTGCGCCCGAAACCGCCGAGCTGAGAGACGCGGCCGAGGTCGCCAGCTACAGCGACGACAAGATGGCCAACAATTATGACGCAATTTTCGTCGTGCCCTTTTTCGAGCGATTCGTCAGGGACAGGCGGTTGTGGGGCACAGCGTCGGCTTTGATCGGCAGACCGATCGAGCTCTACAACAGCAAGCTCAATGCAAAACCACTCGTCAGCAGGACGGGGGGCCTAGTGCACTGGCATCAGGATTACCCGTTCCACCCGCACACCAATTTCGACGGCGTGGTCGGCGTGATCCACATGGACGAGGAAGGTGAGGATGCGGGCCCGCTCCGCGTCATTCCCGGCTCGCATAAGCTTGGTCCGGTCAGTCACTCGGTCGATGGCAAGTTCTGCGGCAAATGCTTTCCGTCCGTCCGCGATGAGGAGATCGCTACGCTGACCTGCTCGGCAGGCACGGTGATATTTCACCACTGCCTGACGATCCATGGCTCTGGCCCGAAGACGAGGCCCGGGCACCGGCGCCATCTGATCTTCGAATTTCGATCGCAGGACGCAGTGCAGCTCGGCGGCAAGGTCTGGCGATCGACCGGCCTCGAGGTCATGCCGCGCGAGGTTGGCGAGCGCGTGCGATTTCCCGATGGAACGATCATCGAGGTGCGCGCGGACATGCGCCTCGAACAGCTGGCTCATGGCGAGGGGAGAGCGTAGACGACGACGCCCGCCGTCGCCGGCGAATTTCGAGCCGTCGGGACGCGCAGACGGAGAGACGAGCCGTTGTAGTTCTGCGGGGTTGAACAGAGCGGAGTCCTATTCATCGTATCGGGCTCCCGGTCGAGGCCGTGATTGCCGACCCACCAGCGACAATCGCGCTCCCCCCGCCTCCGGTCGAGGCAAGTGCTCCCGCCATCGCCGCGCGACGGCGATTGCCCCGACGATCAAGAGGATCACCACGCCGAGCGCAACGACCGGCTGAACGGTGACGAACAGCATGTCGACCAGTTCGACGAAGATCGCTTCGGGCAGCGGCTCGGAAGGCGGCGTCTGGAACGAGCGCAGCATGAGACCCCTGGCGTCATCGCGACGCGCAAAGCGGCGCCGGAGCGCTATGTCGGACGTCGATCAGGCTCGAACGCCGTCATGCCGCGGGCCCGCGGAACGCTCATCAATCGCTAAGCTTCGATCTTACACGCCGGGATGTTGAATTAGTCCTCACGGCCCCTGGATCGCCTTGGCTGCTCCTCCCGGGCCAGGTATTGGGAACGTCGGGAATTGCCGGGACGCCAAACTGGCCGTCCCTCATGGCAGCCCGTGACGAACTGCAGAAGCGACTTGACGCCCCATCGCCTAGGCGCGGTCAGGCGCCAGGCGCCACTATATCTTGTGAAGCATCCTTTCATGCGAGACTTTCCTGAAAGGGCTGGCAGGCCCTCTCCGCGGCCAAGCCGCCCACTATCGGGACATGCTGTCCCCGAAACTCCACGGATCACCGTCATCGGTGCGTCGCGGCGACAGGGATGCAGAACTGCACCCCGTCTGCGACGAACCGATCGACTAGGTAGATTCCGAATCTAGCGCGGAGCCTCCAACAACCTACATTATCGGGCCGGCGTTTCCGGCCGGCTTCGGAACGCCACAACTTTGATGGTCGCCGCCATTCCGTTTCGTCGGTCGCGTTATCGGCGGTGGCGACCGATTTGGGGGGCATCGGCATGTCGCTTCGGTCTCGTCACAATCGCGCCGCCCTTAGCGGCCGTCGCGCGCCCTCGGCGTGGGTTGGGCCTCTGACGATCGGCGCGGCAAGCCTGTTCGCCACCGAAGCGATGGCGGTGGACACCGTCGCCAATCAGGTCCAGTGGAACGCCGCCGTGGCCGATGTCGCCACGGCCGGGGCCGGCTCCACCGTCACCATCAATATCACCACCGGATTCACACTGACGAGTTCGCTCGCGCCGCTTCAGGCGGGCAACGCCAACGTCACCGTGAACATCACCGGCAACAGCCAGACCATCGACGGCGCGGCGGCGTTTCAAGGCATCGTCGTCAGCGGCGTCAACGCGCCGACCGTCAATATTTCAAACCTGGCGATCGCCAATACCGCAGCGCTGGGCGGCGCTGGGCAGAATGGGTCGAACGGCTATTACAGCGTCGGCTTGTCCTACGGTTCCGGCGGCGGCGGCGGCGGCGGCCTTGGCGCGGGCGGCGGACTGCTGGTCGGAAGCGGCGCCAATGTCACGCTGGCGACGGTGACCTTCACCGGCAACTCCGCCACCGGCGGCGTGGGCGGCAATGGCGGGGTCGCCCAGAACGCGGGGGCCGATTTGGTCAACGGCGGCAACGGCGGCGCCGGGGGCGCCGCCAACAACGGCGCCGCCGCCGGCGGCGGCGGCGCCGGGGGCACGGGCGGACACGCCGGCGGGCAGGGCACGGTTGGCGGCGCCGGAGTGGCGTTGGGCGATGGCGGCGGCGGCGGCGGCGGCTCCGGCACCCCCAACAGCATTGATTATACGTCGAACAACGCTGGCGGCGCCGGCAATGCCGGCGGCGGCCACGGCGCGACGGGAGGCGACGGGGTCACCAACAATCAGGGCAGCCAGGGCCCCGGCGCCGACGGCGGGTCCGGCGGCAGCGGCGGCGGCGCCCAGGGCGGGGCGATCTACGTCGCGACCGGCGGAACGCTGACCATTCTCGACACGCCGATCTCCGGCGCCACCGTCGTCGGCGGCGCGGGCGGTTTGCGCGGCGTCGGGCAGGGTCCGAGCTCGGTCAACGGAGTGCCGGGCGGTACGGGCTCGCCCCAAGGGGCGGGAATCTTCCTGAGCGGCGTAACCGCCAATATCGGCGTGTCGGGGGGCGCCCTGAACTACGCCGATACGATCGCCGGCACGGGCCTCAACGTCGGCGGCGTCACCACCGCGATCAACAAGACCGGCGCCGGCGTGCTGACGCTGTCGGCGACCAACACGTTCACCGGCGCCATCGACATCAGCGCCGGCGCCCTGTCGGTCGGCGGCGCCGCCAATCTCGGCGCCGCGAACAACGCCGTCGTGATCTCGGATGGCGCGACTTTCGGCGTGACCGCCACGACGACGTTCGCGAACAGCCACGCCTTTCGGGTCGCCGGCGCCTCTTCGTTCGACATCGCCCCAGGCACGACGACGACCATTCAGGGCGTCGTGTCCAACGGCGCCTCCCCCGGCGGCGTGGTCAAGACGGACGCGGGGACCCTGTTGCTCTCGGCGACCAACACCTATACCGGCGCCACCGACGTGAACGGCGGAACGTTGCGCGCGGGATCGGCGGGGGCGTTCGGGGCCAGCGCCACATTCGCGGTCGCAGCCGGCGCCACCCTGGATTTGAATGGTTTCAACAAGACGTTCGGCGCGTTGAGCGGCGCCGGCGCCGTCATCGGCGCCAACAGCGCGATCTCCGGGATGTTCGCGCCCGGCGATGGCACGCCGGGCTCGTCGATGACGATCGGCGGCAATCTCACGTTCCAGCCAGGCGCGGTCTACTTCGTGCAGCTCAATCCCGCGACCGCGTCGTTCGCCAACGTCACCGGCGCGGCGGCGCTCGGCGGCGCCAATGTCAACGCGGCGTTTGCGGCCGGATCCTACGTGCAGAAGCGCTACACCATCCTGACCGCCGCCGGCGGGGTCAGCGGCGCCTTCGGCGCGGTGGCCGGGGCGCCCGCCAATTTCAACAGCACCCTGAGCTACGACGCCGACGATGCCTATCTCAATCTGGCGCTGAATTTCTCCCCCGCCCCCGTCGCCCTCGACCGCAACCAGCAGGCGGTCGCCGGCAGCCTGACGAATTTCTTCAACGCCAACGGCGGCATTCAGGGGGTCTATGGCGCGCTGTCCCCGGCCGGGCTGTCGCAGGCGGCCGGCGAGACCGCCACCGGAACGCAGCAGACCACCTTCGATGCGATGAACATGTTCATGGGCATCCTGACCGATCCGTTCGTCGACGGGCGCGGCCGCGGCGCGACAGGGCCCGCCGGCGCCGATGCGCAGGCCTATGCGGCCGAGCCCCGCCCCAACGACGCGCTGGTGGCGATCGACGCCAAGGGGCCCCGCACTGCGCCCTACGAACAGCCCTGGAGCGCATGGGCGGCGAGTTACGGCGGTTCGCAGACCACCGACGGCAATGCGGCCGTCGGCTCGAATACGACGACGTCGAGCATTTTCGGCATCGTCGGCGGCGCCGACTATCGCATCTCGCCGTTCACGGTCGCCGGCTTCGCCCTCGCCGGAGGCGGCGTCAATTACAGCATCGCCAACAATGGCAGCGGGCATTCGGACCTGTTCCAGGCCGGCGCATTCATCCGGCATAGCGTCGGCCCCGCCTATGTCACCGGCGCGCTCGCCTATGGTTGGCAGGACGTCACCACCAACCGCACGGTGACGATCGCCGGCGCGGATCAGTTGCAGGCGCGCTTCAACGCCAATGCGTTTTCGGGACGCGTCGAAGGCGGATACCGTTTCGACGCGCCATGGATGGGCGAAGTCGGCGTCACGCCTTACGCCGCGGGCGAATTCACCAGCTTCGCTCTGCCGGCCTATGCCGAATCCGTCGTTTCCGGCGCGAATGCGTTCGCGCTCGCCTACGGTTCGAAAACCGCGACCGACGCAAGGAGCGAATTCGGCATTCGCGCCGACCGGTCGTTCGCGATCGAGGACGCCGTTCTGACCTTGCGCGGCCGCGCGGCATGGGCGCATGATTTCGACCCGGATCGCAGCATCGAGGCGACCTTCCAGGCGCTGCCCGGCGCCAGTTTCGTCGTCAATGGCGCGGCGCAGGCGCGCGATTCCGCGCTGACGACGGCGTCCGCCGAGATGAAGTGGAGGAACGGCTGGTCCGCCGCCGTCACCTTCGAAGGCGAATTCTCCGATGTGACGCGCAGCTACGCCGGCAAGGGCGTCGTGCGCTACGATTGGTAGTTTCCGATCCGCCTCAGCCTGAAGGCGCGCGTGGCTGCAGCCTCGCCGGCAGCGCTGAATTGCGCTGTTTCGGGGACATGTCGCGGTGATCCGGGCGCCCGGGTCGGACTGCGACGCGGCGCCGACTCCGGCCCGCCCGTGAGTAGTTTCCGTGGCTATCGCCCGGGCTCGCCGAGGCAGAGTCTCGCAAGATGGATTCGTGCGACCTGCGCAGCGCGCCCCCGCCCTTCGAGGGGCCCCAGCGGGCGGCCGCGGCTTGAGCGGGCGGCTCGCGCCCCAGTCGGCGGCCGACTTCGCCGTGTGCGAGGCGGAACGCATCGACGCGCCCGGCGCGATTCAGGCGTTCGGCCAGTTGATCGCGCTCGATCGCGCGGGCGCGCGCGTGACCCATGTTTCGAGCAACGCCGCGGTCGCCTTGACCAGGACGATCGACGATGTCGTCGGCATGGACGCGGCCGGACTCGCCGCCGCCCTGGGAATGGAGCTCGACCTCGCCGAGGCCTGCGCGGCGATGCGGCGCCGGGCCGGCGATCCGCCCGGGCGGATCCAGCCCATCGAGGTCGCGCGGGACGAGCGGGCGACCTATCTGCTGTCGCTCGGGATCGGGCATTTCCTTCTGGAGCGTCGGCCGGAACCGCTTCCCGATGCGGCGAGCGAGCGAGCGGCGGCATGGCTCGCGCAACTGCCGGCGAGCTTCGCGGCCGCCGGCGCCAACCTGTTCGCGCTCGCCCAGGCGGCGGTCGAGCGGGTGCGCGAGTTCGTCGGCTTCGACCGAGTCATGATCTATCGTTTCGCCGAGGATTGGGTCGGCGAGGTGATCGGCGAGGCCGCCGCCGACGACCAGACGCCCTATCTCGGCCTTCACTATCCGGCCACCGACATTCCCTCGCAGGCGCGCCGCCTCTATCTCGACAACCTCGTTCGGGAAATCGTCGACACGCAATCCCTCGCCGTGCCCCTGCGCCCGCCCGGCGGGGCGAATTCGGCGGCGCCGGTCGACCTGTCGACCTCGATCCTGCGGGCGATTTCGCCCTATCACCTCGAATATATGAACAACATGGGCGTTCGCGCGACGCTCGTCGCATCGATCGTCATCGGCGGCGCGCTCTGGGGTCTCGTCACCTGCCACCATCGCGCGCCGAGGCAGATTCCAGCAGCCAGTCGCACGGCGTTCCTCGCCGGGGCCAGGATGCTCGCCGAGCAGCTCGCGCGGCTGCGGGGCGAAGCCGAGCGGACGCGGGCGAAGAGCATCGGCCAGGAACGCGCCGACATCGAGCGGCTGCTGAACCGACCCGAGAACTGCGTCCATGCCTTTCTCGAAGCGACGATCGCCGGCGCCCGCGCCGAGGGCGCCATGCTGAGCGTCGGCCACAATGTCGTGGCGGTCGGGCGCACCCCGCCGGTGGCGGCGCTGCCGGCGCTCAGGCGGATGCTGGTCGCGGACGACGGCCCGGCGATATTCGCCGTCGATCAGCTCCACCGCCATCTGACCGGCGGCGAACCGCCGCTCGCCGGCATGTGCGGCGCCGCCGGCTTCGCCGTGGCGAGCGATCCGCCGACGCTGCTGATCCTGTTCCGCGAGGAATTCGCCCATTCGGTCGATTGGGGCGGCGATCCCGGCGCCGCGGCCGAGGTCGACCCGCTGTCGGGCAAGCTTTCGCCGCGCCGCAGCTTTGCGACCTGGAGTCAGACCGTGACCGAGCGTTCCCGGCCCTGGGAAGGCGACGAGATCGCGTTTCTCGAGGAGCTCGCGGCGAGCGGCCTCATCGGACGCTTCGCCGGCCGGCTGGACGCCGACACGCGCGCGCTGCCCGATTATCCGGACTATCCCACCTATCCCGACGCGCAGGGGATGGCGGTCATGAACGCGGCGGTCGACGGCATGACGATCGGCGTCGCCGACGGTCCGGACGGGGTGCTTCGGACGCTCTCCGCCAATCGCGCGATGACGAGAATGTTCGGCCTCGATCCCGACGAGGTTCGCTCGATGAAGTGGGGCGATCTGCTCGCGCGGATGGGCGTCCGGGAACCCCCGGGCGCCCCGCTGGCCAGTTCCGACGTCGTCGCCTGGTCGCCGAGGCTGGGGCTGCGCAACATCGTGCTGCGTGAGCGCAGCCTCGTCGATTCGCTGATCGAGGGCGAACATCAACGCCTGGAAATGCAGATATTCCAGGATGTCACCAGACTGCGCCGGAAGGAGCTCGCGCTGACCATCGCGCTCCGGCAGGCCGAGCTGGAGTCGGAGGCCAAGACCGAATTGCTCGCCCGGCTGAGCCATGAACTGCGAACCCCGCTCAATGCCGTCATCGGCTTCTCCGAGCTGATCGGGATGGCCTCGTTCGGGCCGCACGCGAGCCCGAAATATTCCGAATACGCGCTCAAGATCAACAAGGCCGGCATGCACCTGCTCGCGCTGATGGACCAGGCCCTGCTGGTCTCGCAGATTCAGTCGGGTCACCGGGCCCTCGAGGAAACCGAATTCGAGCTCGGCGAACTCGCCGCCGAATGCGTCGCCTGGGTCGCCGAACGCTCCGCGGAGACGAATCCCGCGATCACGATGGCGCGGCCGCGCGGCGCCGTTCGCATCTGGGCCGACGTCGTGGCGATGCGCCAGATCGCGCTGAACCTGATCGGCAATGCGGCCAAGTTCACGCCGCCGACGGGCCGGGTCACGGTGACCGTGACGCTGGACGCGATGGGCGGGGGGGCGTTCGTCGTCAGCGACGACGGCCCCGGGATCGCGCCCGGACTGATCGCGGATCTGTTCACCCCGTTCCACCAGTCGCTCGACGCCAATGCGGGCGAGCGCGACGGCGTCGGGCTCGGGCTTTCGATCGTCAAGGGCCTGGTCGAGCTGCATGGCGGCACGGTGCGGATCGCCAGCAGCGAAGGCGCCGGCGCCGAAGTGACCGTGCTGTTGCCGCGAACGCGGGTCCGCTCCTGATCATCCGGCCGGCAGCGAAGGGGGGGATCGACCGCCATGGACCCGAGCGCCCGCTCCCAACTGCATGAGCATCTGCGCGAGGCGTCGCGGGCCGCGCACCGCGCGCTCGACCGTCATCGCGTCCTGGCGCCGCTGGTGCGAACCGACCTCACCGCCGCCCAGTATGGCGACGCTCTGGCCGCGCTCCACGGCGTCTACTCGCCGCTGGAGGCGGCGATCGACGGGTTTCTGGCGACCCGATCCGTCGGGTTCGCCTACGATTCCCGGCGCAAGCTCCCCGCCCTGGACGACGATCTGGCCGCATTGGGCCGCCGGCCCGAACAACCGGAGATGGGCTTCCCGCCGCCCGCCAGCCTCGCCGAACTGGTCGGCGTGCTCTATGTCGTCGAGGGATCGGCGCTGGGCGGACAGGCCATCGTGCGCTGCCTGCGCAAGTCGGGGCTCGAAAACCCGCCGCTCCGCTTCTTCTCGGGAAGCGGCGCGCGCACCGAGGCTCTCTGGCGCCAATTCCTCGATTTCGCCGATGCGTCATGCTCTCCGGCCGACCGCGATCCGGCGGCGCGGACCGTCGTGTCGCTGTTTCGGGCGATAGAACAGCATCTGGACGATTCGGTTTCCGCTCTCTGACGATTGCGTTGGGAGCGTCGCTGCCCCTCGCCGCGGCCGGCCGGAGCCGGCTCGAGCCGGTCTCCCGCCGGTTCGCGCGACGCGGCGAAGCGGCGCCTTCGCCTTACGGGGTCCCCGGCGCGCAAGAGTGGCGATGTCGATCGGTGCCGTGTCGCCGGAATCCGGTATCATGTCCGCATGATCCGTCGTGACGGGGGCCGTCATGATTTGCCGGACACGAATGGCGCCTCGAGGCGCCTGCTTGTGGATTGCCAACGCGTTTCAAGCCGCCCCATCTGATGGCGCTGTACATTCGCTGTTTGTCCTGATGTGAGATCTCCTCTCGCGGGTTCCCCGCGAATGCGGGCGGCGCAGAGTTCATTTTCTCTGACGATATGCGACCCAGAGCGCAAACGGCGATCTCGACATCGTCATGAGCCAGGACTGGATCAGCAAAGCGACCGGCAACGCCCCCAGCCGGTTTGATTGGACCCAGTTGGTGGCGGATTTCGACGCTATCGGCGGCGCCCTGCCACTTCCGGCCATCCAAAATGGATGATCCGGATCGCCCGCCCATCGATGCGCCATCGCGCGGGCGAGACGCCCCGCATTACGGCCTCGCCGCCGGCCGCTCACGCCGCCGCCTCCGCCTCCGCGTCGAGCCCGACCGCCGCGAGCGCGGCGGCCTGCCGGCCGGCCACGGCGTCGACGCCGAAGCCCTCGATGGCGTCCTCGAACAGGCGGTGGAAGTTGAGTTCGGCGCCGAGCCGCAGGAAGGCGCCGCCGAGGCCGATCGCGGCGCGGTCCATGAAGACGAATTCGCGCGGCACCTTGAGACCGCCGCCGCCCTGCGCCTTCAGCGCCCGAACGACCGCGAACACCTCGCGCCGGCCATAGTCGCCCGGCTTGACGCCGTCGGCGATCGTGCGCACGCGATCCTCGACCAGCGGGCCGTAGATGAACCGCGCCCAGATGTCGAGCGCGTCGATGGTCGCGCGCGACAGATTGCGGAAGCCCCAGATTTCATAGGCGTGGGCGATCCGCGCGGCGTCGCCGCCGCGCAGGCCGCGATAGAGTTCGACGACCCCGCCGACGAAACTGGCGGGGAAGATGCGCACGCAGCCGTAGTCGAACAGATTGACCGCCTCGACCCGCCGGTCGCCGCCCTGCCCGGTGGCGACCACCGAATAATTGCCGAGATGCGGGTCGCCGTGGATGATCCCGAACTGCGAGAACGGCCGCCACCACGCGTCGAACAGGGCGCGCGCGATCGTGTTGCGCGCCTCCTGCGGCGCGCGCTCGAAATCGGCGAGCCGGTCGCCGTCGAGCCATTCCATCGTCAGCAGCCGGCGGGTCGACAGCGCCGCGATCATCCGCGGCACCCGCACGAGCGGGCGGTCGGCGAAAATAGCGCCGTAGAGCCGGGCGAGCCTGGCCTCGCGCAGATAGTCGAGCTCCTCGCGGA
>JBEKZS010000054.1:0-24884 GCA_049509635.1 Roseiarcus sp. | reverse complement strand
CTCGCCGTCCCCGGCGATCCGCAGTTCGACATGGGGCGCCGGCGGCCCGACCGCGTCGGCGCGCACCGCGCCGTCGGTCTGCGCCGTGACGTAGAGGAACGCCTCGGTCTGGCCATAGAGCTGCTTGAGGTTGAGGCCGAGCGAACGGTAGAACGCGAACAGGTCGGCGCCGATCGCTTCCCCGGCGGTATAGGCGACACGGATTTTCGAGAAGCCGAGAACGTTCTTGAGCGGGCCGTAGACGAGCGCCTCGCCGAGCGCGTAATGCGCGCGCGCCAGCAGCGGAACGGGCCGGCGATTTGCGATCGGCTCGCCCCAGCGCTTGGCGACGCCGAGAAAATGCCGGAACATCGTGCGTTTGACGGCGCTCGCGTCCTCCATGCGGATCATGACGCGGGTCAACAGCGCCTCGAACGCGCGCGGCGGCGCAAAATGGAAGGTCGGCCCGATCTCGCGCAGGTCCTCGGCCGCGGTCTCGGCGCTCTCCGGACAGGCCATGCAGAATCCGGCGACGAACCCCTGCGCGTAGTTGAGATAATGGTCGCCGACCCAGGCGAGCGGCAGATAGGCGAGCACCACGTCGCGGTCGGTCAGCCGGTCAAAGGCGACGGTGTCGCGGGCGGCGGCGATGCAGCGCTCGCCGGTCAGCACCACGCCCTTGGGACGGCCGGTAGTGCCTGATGTGTAAAGGATGACCGAGGGATCGGCGCCGCGCCCCGCCTCGATCGTCGCCTCGAGCGCGGCGACCGCGCCTGGATCGCGCAGCGCAGCCTGGCCTGCGCCGATCACGTTCTCGAGGGATCGCAGCCGCGCGTCCCCGTAATCGGCGAGACCGCGCTCCTCGTCGTAGAGGACATGGGTGAGACTCGGCAAGCCGCCGGCGATCGACAGGATCTTGTCGATCTGCTCCTGGTCCTGGGCGACGATCAGGCTCGCCTCGGCGTGGCCGAGCACGTAGGCCATTTCGTCGGCGACCGCGTCGGCGTAGACCGGCAGCGGCACGGCGCCGAGCATCTGCGCCGCCGCCATCGTCCAGTAGAGTCGCGGCCTGTTGGCGCCGACGATGGCGATCTTGTCGCCACGCGACACCCCCAGCGCGGCGAGACCCTGCGCCAGCGCGCGCGTGAGCTCATAGACTTCGGCCCAGGTCCAGCTCTGCCAGATCCCGAGATCCTTGTGGCGGAAGGCCGGACGGGCGCCGCGCGCCCTGGCGTGGCCGCGCAGGAGCTTGGCGAACGTATCCTCACGCGCGCCGGATTCCTCGCGCGGCGTCCCGTCCAAATCGGTTCCCTCCCCCAGCGGCCATCGCCGCGACCATCGCTTGCGGCGGCCGGCCTGGCATAGTCCTACGTTAGTCGCATTCGCGCGGGCATCAAGCCGGCGTGCGGTTGTTCAGCGGGGAATCCGCGCCGTCGCCTCGATCTCGATCTTCATCTCGGGCCGAAGCAGTCCGGCGACGACGTAAATGCCGGCGGCGGGCCGAATGGCGCCGAATATCTCGGCCTGAACCTTCAACGCAGGCTCGCAATAGGCGGGACTGGTGACGAAAGTCTGGAGGCGGACGACGTCGGCGAGGCCCGCGCCCGCCTCGGCGAGCACCGCGGCCAGGGTCCTGGCGATGTTGCGCGCCTGGTCGGCGACGTCGTCCGGCATCGTCATCGTCGCATAGTCATAGCCGGTCGTGCCCGCGACGAAGACGGTGTCGCCGTCGACGACGGCGCGCGAGTAGCCGAACGCCGTCTCGAATGGCGAACCGGAAGAGATCAGTCGGCGCGGTGACATGAAGGCTCCCTCCGGGACGAGCGGCATCGCCGCGAGCGTTCGCGCCGCGCCCTGCGTCGGACGGCGGGAGCGCGATCGCAGCGGTCGCAACGGCTGTGTTACAGCGGGCGGGCCGTCCCAGCCAGGGGCCTTGTCGCCGCGGCGGCCCGCCCCGGCCTGGTTTTGGCCGCAATTCTGGTGTCTGAGGCCGACCTCGCGCCGGTCGGCTCATCGAGGCGGAACGGCCTGCGCGATCTCACCGGCTAGAATGCGCGACCGCCCCGACGGGCGAGGAGCGTCTGGCCAACCGGTCGCCGACGCGGGCATTCCCCGCGCGGCGTCGCCGCCGAGACGACAGGGCGCTCGCTCAGGGCGGCGCCGCTCGGCATTCCATCCAGCCGCGCTTGCGCGCTCCCGGCTCGATCGGCGGACCCGTCCCCGGTCGTGGCCCGTTGCCCGCGTCAGAGGCGCTGATTTCCCGTCGCGGTCGCGCTCCGCCGAGCGTGGAGCCGCGCGTTCAACCTGTTGGAGACGACCATGAAGCCGGGTTCTTTCATTCTCCTCGTCACGTCTTCCTGCCTGACCCTCGCTGGCGGCGCTCACGCCCAGGGCGGCCGCAGCGCCGAGAAATTCTGGGCCGCGCCGGCGCCGTCCTCGGTCACGGCCGTCCAGGCGGTCCACGTGCGCGCGAACGGAGCCCAGCTCGTGCTGGCTTCGTGGTATGGCGGCGGCGAGCGCCTCGGCCGCCGCACCTCGACCGGCGAGACGTTCCGGGCGATGGGACATACCGCGGCGCATCGCACGCTGCCGTTCGGCACGCTGCTGCGCGTCTCTGCGCTGGCGACGGGACGCTCGACCATCGTGCGGATCAATGATCGCGGCCCCGCCGCCTCGACGGGGCGCGCGCTCGACCTTTCGCGCGGCGCGGCGATGGATCTGGGCATAGCCGGCGCCGGCTCGGCGCGGGTGATGATGGAAGTCATGCGCTGACTCGGGCGGCGGCGACTTGCCCGACGGCGCCCAGGCCGCGCAGCGCTCAGGCGAATTCCATGATGACCGCGTCGACCGCGAGGGAATCGCCCTCGCGGGCGAGGACCTTCTTGATCGTGACGTCGCGCTCGGCGAGCAGGACGTTCTCCATTTTCATCGCCTCGATCATGCAGAGGCCTTCCCCGGCCTTGACCTCCTGGCCCGCGCGCACCGGGATCGCCCTGACCAGGCCCGGCATCGGACAGAGCAGCGTCTTCGACGTGTCGGCGCCCTTCCGCTCGAGCATCAGCGAGGCCAGTTCCGCCTCGCGGCGGGTGAAGACGCGCGCCTCGACGCCGACGCCGCGGTGGGCGAGCAGAAAGCCGTTGAGGATCGGGCGCACCTGCGCGGCGACCGGCGCGCCGTCGATCGAGCCGCTCCACACCGGCTCGCCCGGCGTCCAGTGCGAGGCGACGCGGAGGCCGCGTCCTTCGGCGAGCACGATTTCCAGATCCGCGCCGCCGCCGGCGATTACGACGTCGTAGCGGTCCTTCCCCAGCATCACCGTGCGCTGGGCCTGAAACCGCAGGCTGCCCTGCGCGCGCAGCTGACCCGAAATGCCGCGCTTGCGGACGTTCTGGACGTGGTCGACATGGGTGGCGATCGCGGCCATCACATGGGCGGCCTCGCCCGAGGCGGCCAGCGGCGAAAATCCGCGTGGAAATTCTTCGGCGATGAAGCCGGTCGACAGCCTCCCCGCCCGCCAGCGCTCGTGCTGCATCAGCGCGGCGAGGAACGGGATGTTGTGGCGGATGCCGTCGATGACGAAGGCGTCGAGCGCGCGCGCCTGCGCGTCGATCGCGGTCGTCCGGTCGGCGGCGTGGGTGACGAGTTTGGCGATCATCGGGTCGTAATGGATCGAGATTTCTCCGCCTTCGAAGACCCCGGTGTCGTTGCGCACCGTGGCGCCGTCGAACACGCCCTCGGCGGGCGGCCGGTATTTGACGAGGCGCCCGGTCGAGGGCACGAAGCCGCGTGTCGGATCTTCGGCGTAGACGCGGCTTTCGACCGCCCAGCCCTTCAGCTTCACCTCGCTCTGGGCGATCCGCAGCCTGAGGCCATAGGCGGAACGCAGCATCTCCTCGACGAGGTCTATGCCGGTGACGAGCTCCGTCACAGGGTGCTCGACCTGCAGGCGCGTGTTCATCTCGAGAAAGTAGAAGCTGCGGTCCTGCCCGGCGACGAATTCGACCGTGCCGGCCGAATCGTAGGCGACCGCCTGGGCCAATGCGACCGCCTGCCCGCCCATCTTGCGGCGCGTCGCCTCGTCGAGCAGCGGCGACGGCGCCTCCTCGATCACCTTCTGGTTGCGCCGCTGGATCGAGCATTCGCGCTCGCCGAGGTGAATGACGTTGCCGTGCTTGTCGCCGAGCACCTGGATTTCGATGTGGCGCGGGTTGACGATGAACTTCTCGACGAAAACGCGGTCGTCGCCGAACGAGGACTTCGCCTCCGACTTCGCGCGCGCGAAACCCTCGGCGACTTCGCGTCGCGAATGGGCGATGCGCATGCCCTTGCCGCCGCCGCCTGCCGAAGCCTTGATCATGACGGGATAGCCGATTTCGTCGGCGATCCCAGCCGCGTGGTCGGGACTGTCGATCACGCCGAGATGGCCGGGCACGGTCGAGACGCCGGCGGCGCTCGCGAATTTCTTGGATTCGATCTTGTCCCCCATCGCCTCGATCGCGCGGCGGTTGGGGCCGACGAAGGCGATGCCGGCATCCTCGAGCGCAGCGGCGAAAGCCGCACGCTCGGAGAGAAAGCCGTAGCCGGGATGGACCGCCTCTGCCCCCGTCTCCTTGCAGGCCGCGACGATCTTCTCGATGGACAGGTATGATTCCGCGGCGGCCGCCGGCCCGATCGGAATGGCCTCGTCAGCCATCTCGACATGCAGCGCGTCCTTGTCGGCTTCCGAATAGACCGCGACCGTCGCAATTCGCATTCGGCGCGCGGTCTTGATGATCCGGCAGGCGATCTCGCCGCGATTGGCGATCAGGATTTTGCTGAACATCGTCCCCCCGGGTCGAAGGCTCGGCGGGCGAGCGGCCACGGGAGTGCTTTTATGGGAGCCGCGCGGCGTCGTCTACCCGCGCCTGATTCAGCCGGTCAGAGCGGTCCCGAGCGCCGCGTCGACGCCCTGCCAGCCGCGCGCCGCGCGCGCGCGGGCGGCGTCGATGAACCATTGCGGCACGCGATGGGCTTCGGCCAGCACGTTCATGAGCGCCGCGAGCGCGTCGGCGGACTTGGCCGTGTCGGCCTGCGCGATGAGCCAGGTCGCCGCATCCTCGCCGAGAACGCCGGCCGGCTGCGACTGCCAGAGTACGTGTTCGGTGATCATTTCGACCAGGAATTCGGTCCAGGCCGGCGCCTTGGGGACATCGGCGCCGGCGACCGCAAACAGTTCCTCGGCGGCCTCGCGCGAGACGACGCCGTTGCTGAACACTTCGCGGCGCAGCCAAGCGACGTCGAGTCCGCTCACCCCACGCCCATGAATGAGCGAGGAGATGATCGTGCGGCTCCGATCGACGGCGAAGGCCATTGGCTTGGTCATAACCCGACACCACCCCGATTCGCCCGATTGGACGGACGACCCGCTCTTTGAGCAACACTTTGGGGCGAAACATTTGCCAGCTTGTGAATCGATCTGGACAAGTTCAGCTACAGTTAAGGCTGGGGAAACAGGGATGGTTGCCCGAACATGAACGTCGCTTCGGGCTCGTCGGCGCTCGTCCGACCGGATACGGGACGCGACGACGTCGATCGAGGCCGATCCCTTCGAAATCAGGGCATGGGCCACTCGGCCCGACCCTGGCGAGGCGGCCTCACGCCCCCGCGCCGATTGGCCCCAGCGCCTTCAGGCGATCGGCGATCGCGTCCGCATCGGCCTCCCAGGCGGTCGCCGCCGAATAGCCGTCCGGCCGGGCGAGGCAGAGGCCGCCGGCGACGATCGGCGGGCGCGGCGCCGGCTCGAGCAGTTCGGGAAAGTCGCGCAGCAGCCGAGCGGCGGCCGCGCCGGGCGCGGCGAACAGGGCGAAGCGCGGGACGCCGCCTGAGCCGAGCGGGGCCTGTCCGACGACAGGCGCGACGCGCTCGCCGGGCGCCGGGCCGCCAAGCCCGTGGGCGGGCGGGCCGTTGAGCGGGCTGTCGGGATAGCCGATCGAAATCTCCGTCAGCGTATCGGCCAGCGCGCGCCGCACCGGGGAAAGGCCGAACAGGAATCCGCCAACCAGATTGCGCACCGTCTGCCCGGCGTGGTTTTTCATGACGCCGATCGCGGTCAGCCGCCCGGCGGCCTTCAGCACCCGGTCGCCGACGGCGCTGCGCTCGGCGCTGTAGCTGTCGAGCAGCGCGTCGCCCTCGACAGCTCCCCTGCACACGAGCGCGAGCTTCCAGGCGAGGTTGACTGCGTCCTGCATGCCGGTGTTCATGCCCTGCCCGCCGGCCGGACTGTGCACATGCGCGGCGTCGCCCGCCACGAAGACGCGGCCCTTGCGGTAGTCGGCGACCTTGCGCTCGTTGATCCGGAAGCCCGAAAGCCAGCGCGGATCGGAGGCGGCGAGCCCGGCCGGGCCGCGACGGTCGACGATCGCCTGAACCTGAACGAGCGTCGGATCGGCGGGATGCGCGCCCGCCGGGCCGCCGACGTCGGCGATGACGCGATAGCGGCCGGGTGCGATCGGAAAGGTCGCCAGAACGCCATCCTCGTGCCAGTAGACCGCCATTTCCGACGGCGGCCAGGGCATTCCGGCGAGGCGAACGTCGGCGAGAATCCAGTCGCTGCTCAGGGTTTCGCCGGTGAAGGCGAGACCGAGCGCATGGCGCACCGCGCTGTGCGCGCCGTCGCAGCCGATCAGCCATCGCGCCGCGACGCGGGTCTCGGCCGCGCCGGGGCCGCGCAGCCGCGCCGTCACGCCGGCGCCGTCGTCCTCGAAGCTCACGAGTTCGACTTCGCGCTCGACCCGCACTCCCAGACGCTCCAGATGCGCCTCGAGCAGGCGCTCGGTTTCCGATTGCGGCAGCATCAGCGCATAGGGATGCGGGCTCTCGACGCCGGAAAGGCCGACCCGGCCGATCAGCCGGCCGCCGGCCACAATGTTGGCCGCGTCGACCTTCAGCCCGGCCGCGACCAACGCCTCCGCGGCGCCCGCGCGGTCGAGCAGCTCCAGGGTCCGGCTCCACAGGACGAGCGCCTTCGACTTATCGGTGCGCCGCGCCGCCTTGTCGACGATCCGGACGGAAACCCCATAGCGCGCCAGTTCGGCCGCCATGGTCAATCCGACCGGCCCCGCCCCAACCACCAGCGCCTGCAAACTCATCGGTCCCCCCGCGATCCGCCCCAACGCCCTGAATAGGCGAAGCGCGGACCCGGGAGAAGGCCTGCGGGCTCGGCCGCGCGCCGGTGTCGCGGCGACACCGCCGTGGGATTGCGCCGTCGGCTGGCGCCGCGGCGGCGCTGGAATGCGCGCCCGCCGCCGATCCTCATCAACTCGCGCGAGTCTCGCAGACCGACGCCCGCCGGTTCGTCGCCATGGACAGGATGGTCGCCGAGACCTGGAGGAAATCGAGCAAAGCTCGACGCGGCCCGTCCGCGTCCCCGCATGTCCCGCATCCCTAAGGCTTGGCCGGAGCGGCGCCGTCGAGCGGCGCGATGCGCTTCATCGCGAGGACGGCGACGGCGAGTTCGACCTGCCGATCCTTTTCGAGCTTGTGAACGGCTTCGATCCTGCGGCCGCCTTTGGCGATCGCAGTCAGTTCGTCGCGGTACCCGGCGCTCATGCCGGCGACCAGCGCGTCGACGGTCGCCGCCTGTCCGGCGGCCTGCGCCGCGCCTTCCTCGCGCATCGTCCCGATCCAGGCCATCGTGCCCGGCTTCGGGCACGGCAGCACGACCTTCCAGACGCCAGCTTCGAGGCCGAGTTCCGCGATCAGGCTTTGGACATGCGAATCCGACTCGTCGAAATCGATCTGCATCCGCTGGGTCGGCCGCACGGGATAGTCGAACCGGCCGGGCATGAAGGCGTCGAGCACGAGCTTCGCGTCCGGTCCCAGCGGGTCGAACCGCGTCCTATATCGAGGCGGGATCGGCATGTTCGTCCAGTTTCTGAAGTTCTCGTCGAGCAGCGGCGCGTTCTCGCCGCTCAGGCAGGCGAGCGAGCGGGTGTCGAGCAGCGCCGAGATGCTTGCGCGATCCCGGCCGTCGACGGCGGCGACGAACCGGCCGGCGAACGCCTCGGGCGTGGTCGCGTCGTCCGCACGCGCGCCCGCGGCGGCCGCTCCCACGACGAGCGCCGCCACGGCGGCGCGCACGACGAACGCACGGGCAACCCGGGGATCGCGCGGCATGGAGGGCTCGTTCGGTTTGGCGACGATTCAGCCCGCCTACGCCGATTCGCCGCGCCGCGCCAGCCGTCGATTCCGTGCGCTCGCTACAGCGGAATGTTGTCGTGCTTCTTCCAGGGGTTCTCGAGCTGCTTGTTGCGCAGCATCGCCAGCACCCGCGACAATCGCCGCCGCGTCGCATGCGGCATGATCACCTCGTCGATGTAGCCGCGTTCGGCCGCCACGAACGGCGACAGGAATCGCGCCTCGTATTCGGCGGTGCGCTCGGCGATCTTGGCGGGATCGGCGATGTCGGCGCGGAAGATGATCTCGACCGCGCCCTTCGCCCCCATCACCGCGATCTGCGCGGTCGGCCAGGCGAGGTTGATGTCGCCGCGCAGATGCTTGGACGCCATCACGTCATAGGCGCCGCCGAACGCCTTGCGGGTGATGATCGTCGCCTTTGGCACCGTCGCCTCGGCATAGGCGAACAAAAGCTTGGCGCCGTGCTTGATCAGCCCGCCATATTCCTGCGCGACGCCCGGCAGGAAGCCCGGGACGTCGACGAAGGTGACGATCGGAATGTTGAAACAGTCGCAGAACCGCACGAAGCGCGCGCCCTTGCGCGATGCGTCGCTGTCGAGCACGCCGGCCAGCGCCATCGGCTGGTTGGCGACGAAGCCGACCGTGCGGCCCTCGATCCGGCCGAAGCCGGTGACGATGTTGCGCGCATGGGCCTCCTGGATCTCGAAGAAATCGCCCTCGTCGGCCACCTTGCCGATCAATTCCTTGATGTCGTAGGGCTTGTTCGGATTGTCGGGGATCAGCGTGTCGAGCGACATGTCGATCCGGTCGGGATCGTCGAAGCTCGGGATCAGCGGAACCTCGTCGGTGTTGGAGGCGGGCAGGAAATCGATCAGCCGGCGCATCTGCAGCAGGGCCTCGACGTCGTTGTCATAGGCGCGGTCGGCGATCGAGGAGCGCGTCGTGTGGATCGAGGCGCCGCCGAGCTCCTCGGCCGTGACCGTCTCGTTGGTCACCGTTTTCACGACATCGGGGCCGGTGACGAACATGTAGCTCGTCTCGCGCACCATGAAGATGAAGTCGGTCATCGCCGGCGAATAGACGTCGCCGCCCGCGCAGGGTCCCATGATCAGGGAGATCTGCGGAATGACCCCGGAGGCGAGCACATTGCGCTGGAAAACCTCGCCATAGCCGCCGAGCGCCGCGACGCCCTCCTGGATGCGCGCGCCGCCCGCGTCGAACAGGCCGACGATGGGGGCGCGGTTCTTCAACGCCATGTCCTGGATCTTGGTGATCTTCTGCGCGTGCGCCTCGCTCAGCGAGCCGCCGAACACAGTGAAATCCTTGGCGAACAGGAAGACCGTTCGCCCGTTGACGGTGCCCCAGCCGGTGACCACGCCATCGCCTGGAATCCTGGTCTTCGCCATGCCGAAATCGGCGCAGCGGTGCTCGACGAACATGTCGAACTCCTCGAACGAGCCGTGGTCGAGCAGCAGTTCGATGCGTTCGCGCGCGGTCAGCTTGCCCTTGGCGTGCTGCGCCTTCACGCGCGCCTCGCCGCCGCCGAGCCGGGCCCGGGCCCGGCGGCGGTCCAGTCTCTCGAGCATTTGTTTCAAGGCGCGGCCCCCGGGCGCGGTTCGACGACGTTCGGGTCTTAGCACGGCGCCGTCGGGGCCGGAACGGGCTACCGGTTGATCTCGACGAGCAGGACCCAGGCGTCGGAAACGGCCTTGGCGGTCGAGAGCAGGATCGCGGCGGCGAGCCAGTAGAAACCGGCTTGGGCGCCGGCGAACAGCAGACCGCCGGCGATGAAATAGGGCAGCGTCGCCCCGGCGAGAAAGGTCAGATCGCCGATGAAATAGCGCCGATAGGCGGACCCCAGACCCGCGCGCGTCTTGGCGGCGCCGGCCGCGGCCGCGATCAGCGCGCCCGCGGCGAGGGATTCGACGCCATTGGCGCGAATCGGCTGGCCCGGGATCAACATCAGCGAAGCCACGACGAGAACCGCGAGCAGGAGCAGCATCGCCAGCAGCGCCCGTTCGGGCAGGGTCGGGAACGCCAGAATGCGCGACAGGTTCAATGAAACGCTGACGAACAGCAGGCCGAGCAGGGCCGCCGAGGCGCCGCATTGGGCGACGAAGAAATTGGCCCAGGCGTCCGCCGTCATCCAAGCGCCTTCAGCATCCCGTCCGCGGCCGCCATTTCCCGCCAGCGCGCGGCGCGGCGCGCCGTCGCCTCGTCGTCCTCGCCCCACTGCCGGATCTGAAAATCCTCATCGACATGGGCGGCGCCCCAGGCGTCCGGCGCCGCGATCGCGCCGCGCGCGACGGCGAGCGCGAGCAAGATCGAACCGGTGAGGGTGGTCATGACATGGAGCGCGGCGAGCGAGAACGGGTCCTCGAACGCGTCGAGCGCGGCCCGTATCGCCGCCAGCGACCGCTCGGGCTGGCGCACGTGGATGATCCCCTGCGCCAGGATGAACCTGACGCCGAACGCCCCGTGCGCCCAGTCGAGCGTCGGATCGAACGCCGCCGCCTGCGCGGCGACCAGTTTCTCCGGCGCGCCGGCGCGATAGAACAGCAGGTCGGTCTCGGCGTAGGCGGCGAGTTCGGCGCGGGTCTCGAGCATGGCCGCCGCGACGCCGTCGATCGCCGAATTGGCGATCCGCGTCGCCGGCATGGCGGCCGGATCCATCGTCGCGCCCTGCCCCGCCCATTCAGCGGCGAGCAGTTGGGCCAGCGCGCGCGTCGGCACGACGAACGGATTCCTGGCCGGCGTGCGCGCGCCGCGCCCGTCGAGCCGGACCTCGAAGCCGGCGCCCGCCGGCGCGACGCTCGCTTCCCGGAAGAACCGGTCGAGGACCGACGGCCGCATGTTGTTCCGCGCCGAGCGCATGGGATCGCCGGGCGAATAGTCCTCACTCATCGGGAGCGTCCTCGATCGGATCGCGCGTCTTCGCGTCGAAGCCGAACATGTCGAAGGCAATTTTCATATGTTCGGGCAATGGCGCCGTGACGTCGATGGTTCCGCCTCGCGGATGCGGCAGGATCAACCGGCGCGCCAGCAGGTGCAGCTTGGCCTCCAGCCCCGGCGGCACGGCGCGCAGCGGATCGGCGCGCGCGGGATCGTTGGCCTGGCGGCGGTTGTATTTGGGATCGCCGATGATCGGATGGCCGATCGCCTCGCAATGGGCGCGCAGTTGATGGGTGCGCCCGGTGATCGGGCGCATTGACAGCCAGGCGAGCCGCGGCGCCACCTTGTCGACGACGGCGTAGAGCGTCAGCGAATGCTGGGCGTCGGGGTCGCCATGCTTGGCGACGCGCATGCGCTCGATGTCGGCGCGGTCGCCCTTGCGCGGTCCGCGCTCTTCGCCCATCGCCTCGCCCTTGGCGAGGAACAGCGAGATGCGCCCCTGCGCGGGCTTCGGCACCCCTTCGACCAGCGCCCAGTAGATTTTCTTCGCGCCGCGCGAGCGGAAAATCGCGCCGAGATCGGCGGCCGTCTTGCGCGACTTGGCGACGAGCAGCACCCCCGAAGTGTCGCGGTCGAGCCGATGGACGAGCACGGGGCGCTCGCCGTTTCTGCCGGCGAGCGCGGCGAGCATGCCGTCGACATGGCGTATGGTGCCCGAACCGCCCTGCACGGCGAGGCCGTAGGGCTTGTTCAGCACGATGACGTCGCGATCCTCGAACAGGATCATCGCCCGTATTCCCGCCGCGTCGCGCGCGTTCGGCGGGCGCGGCGCGTTCGGCGCCGCCTCCGGCGCGAGGTTCAGCGGCGGCACGCGCACGCTCTGGCCCGCCTCCAGCCTGGTCGAGATTTCCGCGCGCTTGCCGGAGACGCGCACCTCGCCCTTGCGGACGATCTTGTTGAGATGGGATTGCGGCAATCGGGGAAAGCGCCGGTGGAACCAGCGGTCGAGCCGCATGCCCGATTCGTCCTCTGCCACGTCGATCAGCGCGACCTTGTCGGGCGCCGCGTTCACGACAGGCTCCGCACCAGCGCGAGCCCGCCCCATAGACCACCGAGGCCCAGCAGCACCGAGCCGGCGACATACAGCGCCACAAAGCCGATTTCGCCGCGCTCGAGCAGACGATAGGCGTCCAGCGAGAAGGTCGAGAAGGTCGTATAGCCGCCAAGCACGCCCGTCGCCGCGAACAGCTGGACCTGACGCGTCCAGCCCTCGCCGGCGCGGAACGCCAGCCATCCGACCAGCAGGCCCATCACGAAGGACCCGGTGACGTTGATGAACATGATCCCATAGGGAAATTCATTGCCGACGAGGCGTGCGGCGACCATCGCGATCCAATGACGCAGCACGCCGCCGAGTCCGGCGCCGAGAAAGACCAGGAGGACGGATTGCATGGCAACGCTATAGCCGACGCAAGCGCGCCGGGACAGGGGGCTTGCCGCCCCGGGGAAGCATCGCTCGGCCGAATTGATCGTGGTCGCGACCGGGGCCGTTGACCGTCGGCCTCACGCCGCCAGCGCGGCCCTGCGCGGACTGCAGGAATGCTCCTTCAGCACCGCCTCGGTAGGGCCGATCTCGCGCAGCAGCACATCGTAGCCCCAAAGGTCAGCCAGATGCTGCAGCACGCGCTTGGCGTCGCTCTCGGCGAGCAGCCGCCCGTTCAGCACGCTGTGGCGCAGGATCAGGCGGCGGTCGCCGACCAGGTCGACGTCGACGACTTCGATGTTGGGATCGGCCCAGCCGACATCGTAGCGCCTAGCGAGTTCGCGACGGATCCGGCTGTAGCCGCGCTCGTTGTGAATCGCCTCCACCTTGATCCCCTTGGTCATGGCCGGATCGTCGTGCAGCTGGAACAGCCGCATCTGGCGCATGAGGCGCGGGCTGAGAAACTGGCTGATGAAGCTCTCGTCGCGGTAGTTGGCCCAGATGTGGCGCAGCGTCGCCATCGCGTCGCCCGTGCCGGCGATATCCGGGAACCACTCGCGGTCCTCGTCGTCGGGGGCGGTGACGATCCGCTCGATGTCCTGCATCATCGCAAAGCCGAGCGCGTAGGGGTTGAATCCGGAGAAACGCGGGTCGTCGAAGCCCGGCTGGAAAATGCAATTGGTGTGCGATTGCAGGAATTCCAGGAAGTCGCCGTTGGAAATGCCGCCGCGTTCGTGCAGCCGCGTCATGATGCGATAGTGCACGTAGGTCGCGGCGCCCTCGTTCATCACCTTGGTCTGGCCCTGCGGATAGAAATATTGCGCGATCTGACGCACGATGCGCAGCAGTTCACGCTGCCAGGGGGCGAGCCGCGGCGCCGATTTCTCGAGGAAATAGAGAATGTTCTCTTGCGGCAAGCCGAGCAGCGCGCGGCGCCGCTCGACGCTGAGCTCGGATAGGCTCTTGACCGGGCCGATCGGCACGGTGCGCCAGAGGTCGTTGAAGGTGCGCTCGTCGTGCTCGCGCCGCTCGCGCTGGCGTTTCTCCTCGCCGCGCAGGTCGAGCTTGCGCTTGCCCGGATAGCGGTCGACGCCGTGGGACATGAGGCCGTGCGCCGCGTCGAGCGTGCGCTCGACGATCGCATGGCCGTAGCGCTCCTCGCACTGCGCGACATAACCCTTGGCGAAATTTAGATATTCGAGAATGCCCTCGGCGTCGGTCCATTGCTTGAACAGATAGTTGTTCTTGAAGAAATGGTTGTGGCCGAACGCCGCGTGCGCGATCACCAGCGCCTGCATGGTCGCGGTGTTCTCCTCCATGAGGTAGGACGTGCACGGCGAACTGTTGATGACGATCTCGTAGGCGAGGCCGCGCAGGCCCTTGCGATAGAGCGCCTCGTGCTGGGTGAAATGCTTGCCGAACGACCAGTGCCGATAATAGAGCGGCATGCCGACCGAGGAATAGGCGTCGAGCATCTGCTCGGCGGTGATCACTTCGATCTGGTTGGGATAGAGATCAAGTCCGAGTTCCGACAACGCCACCTCTTCGCAGGCGTCGTGCAGCCGTTGCAACAGCGGAAAATCCCAGTCCGCGCCTTCGTAGAGCCGCTCCATGGTTGCCGCGGTCATGGCGCGACCCTCTCGCTGGCCTGTCGTTTCTGGAAGAGGTCGCGGAACACTGGGAATATCTCGCCCCGGGTCGTGACCTTGCGCATCGCGATGGGCAGGCCTTCCCCGCGCAAGTGCTCGTAGACGCTCCACAGCGACGAGCGCGACGAAGCTCCCATGCCGCGCTCCTCGGCCTCGCCGACTTCGAGATAGGCGAAATATTGGCAGACCGGCAAGATCGCCTCGCGGATCAGCCGCGCGGTGAGCGCGCCGTCGCTGTATGAATTGTCGCCGTCCGACGCCTGCGCGGCGTAGATGTTCCAGTCGTCGGGCCGGTAGCGCTGGGCGACGACGCGCTTCATCGTCTCGAACGCGCTGGAGACCACGGTGCCCCCTGTCGCCGGGCTGTGGAAGAACGTGTCCTCGTCCACCTCCTCAGCCTGGTCGGTGTGGCGTATGAACACGATTTCGACATGGCGGTAGCGGCGCGTGAGGAAGATGTACAGCAGCATGTAGAACCGCTTGGCGAGATCCTTCATGTGCTCCGACATCGAACCCGATACGTCCATCAGGCAGAACATCACCGCCTGCGCCGACGGCTTGGGCACCGGCTCGAAGCGCCGGTAGCGCACGTCGATCGGATCGATGTAGGGAATCCGCCGCATCTTGGCCTGCAACGCGGAAATCTCCGAACGAAGGGCGGCGCGACGCTCGGGGTCCTCGCATTGTTCGAAGCGGCCCTCGAGCTCGTCGATCGCGTCGGAATTCGGGCGGCGCAGCGCGATCCGGCGCCCGAGCGCGAGGCGCATGGTGCGCGTGATCGCGATGTTCACGGGCGAGCCCGAGACCGCGTAGCCGGCCCGGCGGATGCCCTCGCGTTCGACCTCCGCCAGCCGGCGCTTGGCGAGGTCGGGAAGTTCGAGGTCGTCGAGAAACAGATCGAGAAATTCTTCGCGGCTCAGCACGAAACGGAACGCGTCTTCGCCGTCACCCCCGCCGCCGTCGCGGCCGCCGCCGCCGCCGCCTTCTTCCGGCCGCTCCAGAATGTCGCCCTCGGCGAATTTCCGGTTGCCGGGCAGCACGTCGTCGCGGATGCCGCCGGGACCGTGATGGAAGCGCGGCTCATCGACCCCGCGCGCGGGTATGGTGACTTCGCCGCCTTCCAGAATGTCCGAAATGTCCCGCGACTGCGAGGCCTGGCGGACCGCCTGCTGCACGATCGCCTTCGCGCGACGCAGAAAGCGCTGCCGGTTCTCAAGGTTCTTGCCGCCCGGATTCAGGCGCCGATCGAGAACCTGCAATGCGCTCTCCTCTGATCCCTCGAGTTCAACCGGCCTGCTTGACCCTCATGTACCATTCGACGAGACGCCGGACCTGACGCTCGGTATAGCCGCGCGCCGCCATCCGCTGCACGAATTCGCCGTGCTTCTTCTCGGTCTCGCCGTCCTTCTTCGAGCCGAAGGAAATGACCGGCAGGAGGTCGTCGACCTGGGAGAACATGCGCTTTTCGATCACCTCGCGGATTTTCTCGTAGCTGGTCCAGGAAGGGTTCTTGCCGCCGTTGTTGGCGCGGGTCCGCAGCGAGAATTTCACGATCTCGTTACGGAAGTCTTTCGGATTTGCAATGCCGGCGGGCTTCTCGATCTTGGTCAGCTCCTGATTCAACAATTCGCGGTTGAGCAATTGACCGGTGTCGGGATCCTTGAAGTCCTGATCCTCGATCCAGGCGTCGGCGTAGTCGACATAGCGGTCGAACAAATTCTGCCCGTAATCGGAATAGGATTCGAGATAGGCCTTCTGGATCTCATGGCCGATGAATTCCGCGTAGCGTGGCGCGAGTTCGCCTTTGATGAACTCAAGATAGCGCTTTTCGACTTCGTCGGGCAATTGTTCCCGCCGGATCGCCTGTTCGAGCACATACATGAGATGGACGGGATCGGCGCCGATCTCGGTCGTGTCGTAATTGAACGTCGAGGCGAGCACCTTGAAGGCGAAGCGCGTGGATATGCCGTCCATGCCCTCGTCGACGCCCGCCGCGTCGCGATATTCCTGGTGGCTGCGCGCCTTGGGATCGGATTCCTTCAGCGTCTCGCCGTCGTAGACTCTCATCTTGGCGTATAGCGTCGAGTTCTCGTGCCGGCGCAGGCGCGACAGGACGGCGAAGCGCGCCAGGGTCTCCAGAGTCGCGGGCGCGCAGGGCGCCCTGGCGAGCTCCGAGCCTTGGATCAGCTTTTCGTAGATCTTGCCTTCCTCCGTGACCCGCAGGCAATAGGGAACCTTGACCACCGAGATGCGGTCGATGAACGCCTCATTGTTCTTGTTGGCCTTGAAGCTCTGCCATTCCGCCTCGTTGGAATGGGCGAGAATCACGCCGGAGAACGGAATCGCGCCGATGTTCTCCGTGCCTATGTAATTGCCTTCCTGGGTCGCGGTCAGCAGCGGATGCAGCATCTTGATCGGCGCCTTGAACATTTCGACGAATTCGAGAATGCCCTGGTTGGCGCGGTTGAGGCCGCCCGAATAGCTGTAGGCGTCGGGGTCGTTCTGCGAGAAGGATTCGAGCTTGCGGATGTCGACCTTGCCGACCAGCGAGGAAATGTCCTGGTTGTTCTCGTCGCCGGGTTCGGTCTTGGCGATGGCGATCTGGCGCAGGCGCGAGGGTTGGAGCTTGGCGACGCGGAAGCGGGTCACGTCGCCGCCGAACCCCTCGAGCCGCTTGAGCGCCCACGGGCTCACCAGACCATTGAGGCGCCGGCGCGGCACGCCGTAGCGCTCCTCCAGCATGGCCCCCATCGTATCGGGGTCGAACAGCCCGAGCGGGCTCTCGAAGACGGGGCTGAGCTCGTCATCCGCCTTGAGCACGTAGATCGGGTGAGCCTCCATCAGGGCCTTGAGCCGCTCGGCGAGCGATGACTTGCCGCCGCCGACCGGACCCAGCAGATAGAGGATCTGCTTGCGCTCCTCGAGCCCCTGGGCGGCATGGCGGAGGAATGCGACGATTCGCTCGATCGTCTCCTCCATGCCGTAGAAGCCGGCGAAGGCGGGATAGGCGCGGATGGTGCGGTTCAGGAAGATCCGGCCGAGCCGCGGGTCCCTGGCCGTGTCGATGATTTCGGGCTCGCCGATCGCCGCCAGCAGGCGCTCGGTGGCGTTGGCGTAGAACATGGGGTCGCCGCGGCAGCCCTCGAGATATTCGGAGAGCGACAGTTCGATTTCGCGCCGCGACTCGAAGGAGCGCATGAAGGCGTTGAAGACATGGTCGTTGAACATGGCACCCTCTTAATGCGCGACAGGTCAAAAAAGGTCCCGGCGGCAATCCCGGTCGCTCATTTTTGACGTGGGGCGCGACTGCGAATCAGCTCTGCTCGTTCGTTCATAAGTCGTTAATCTATCTTGCGCAGCCCTGACCTGCGCTACACAGCGCCTCCAGCCCTATGCACTCCCAGACCATTGATGATGCAATCTGCGCGTTTTGAAGGCAGAGGTCCAAGATAGCCGGGGACTGTTGCGTTTGGAACCCACGGCGACGCTTGGCCGCATGACCGGAACGAGCCGGCGCCGGCGGGCAATCGGCGGCCCGAGGCGGTCCCGGCCCCCGCGCCGCCCGCCTCGGCGCGGGCGCGAAGGCCGTCGGTCCGCCATCCGGAGTTCGAGCGCGAGTTGGCGGTCGCACAGCCTCAAGAACGCAATTCCCGTCTTTCGCCGGCGCGACTCGGCGTCGACGATGTCCATCGCACGCGTTGAATCGCGCGACCGGATTTCCTCCAGCAAGATGGGGGCCGTACGCGCGGGGCCGCGTGACCCTCGCGGCGGCGGATCGGCGCACGGACCCGAACCGCGGTCTGTCGTGACATCCGAGCGCGGCGCGGCCGAATCGACGCCAGCGCGCCTGGAGGCCTCGCGGCTCACCACATGTCGAGCGCGACCTTGGCCTCGTCGGACATGCGGCTCTGATCCCACGGGGGGTCGAACACCATGTTGACCTTGGCGCCGGCGACGCCGCCCACCGCACCGACCGCGGTCTCTACCCAGCCGGGCATTTCGCCGGCGACCGGACAGGCGGGAGCGGTCAGGGTCATGTCGATGACGACGAAGCGGCTGTCGTCGATCTCGATATTGTAGATCAGCCCAAGTTCATAGATATCGGAGGGAATTTCCGGGTCATAGACGGTCTTGAGGGCGGCGATGATCGCCTCGGTCAGCCGCGCGAGTTCGTCGGGCGCGATCGCCGACGGGGCGGCGACGGCCGGCTGGTTGGGCGCGTGATCCAATGTCGGGCTGTCGGTCATCGCTGTGGAGCCCTCCTCAAGCAAACAGCCGCTGCGCGCGGATCAGGGCCTCCGCCAGGGCGTCGACCTCGGCGTGAGTGTTGTATAGCGCGAACGAAGCCCGGCAGGTAGAGGTCGCGCCGAACCGCTGCAGGAGCGGCATCGCGCAATGCGTGCCGGCGCGCACCGCGACCCCCGATCGATCGATGACCGTGGCCACGTCATGGGCGTGCGCGCCCTCCATGTTGAACGACACGATCGGCCCCTTGCCCGGCGCATCGCCGAAGATGCGCACCGAATTGATCGCGCCGAGCCGCTCATGCGCGAAGGCGCGCAGGGATTCCTCGTGCGCGCGGATGCGCGCGCGGCCGATTCCCTCGACATAGTCGAGCGCGGCGCCGAGGCCGATCGCCTGCACGATCGGCGGCGTCCCCGCCTCGAAGCGATGCGGCGGCGCGTTGTAGGTCACCGTCTCCCGCGTCACGTCCTGGATCATCTCGCCGCCGCCGTTGAACGGCGGCAACGCCTCCATGATCGCCCGCTTGCCGTAGAGGACGCCAATTCCGGTCGGCCCGTAGACCTTGTGGCCGGTGAAGACATAGAAATCGGCGTCGAGATCGCGCACGTCGACGTCGAGATGCACCGCGCCCTGCGAGCCGTCGACCAGCACCGGCACGCCATGGGCGTGCGCGATCCGGACAATGTCCTTGATCGGCGTCACGGTTCCCAGCACATTGGACATGTGGGTGATGGCGACGATCTTCGTGCGAGGGCCGAGCGCGCGCTCGAAGGCCTCGAGCGAGAAGGCGCCGTCGTCGGCGACGTCGATCCATTTCAGGACGGCGCCCTTGCGCTCGCGGTGGAAGTGCCAGGGCACGATGTTGGAGTGATGCTCCATCACCGAAAGCACGATCTCGTCGCCGGCGCCGATATGGGCGAGGCCGAAGCTCGCAGCCACCAGGTTGATCGCCTCCGTCGCCGAGCGGGTGAAGACGATCTCCTCGGACGAACCGGCGTTGAGATAGCGCCTCACGCTCTCGCGCGCGGCCTCGTAGGCTTCGGTCGCGGCGTTGGCGAGATAATGCAGGCCACGATGGACATTGGCGTATTCGTGCTCGTAGGCGTGGGTCAACCGTTCGATCACCGCGCGCGGCTTCTGGGCCGAGGCGGCGTTGTCGAGATAGACGAGCGGCTTGCCGTAGGGGCGCTCGGCGAGGATGGGGAAATCGGCGCGCAGGGCCTCGACATCGAGCGCCCCGGTCGGCAAAGGGGCGTGGATCGTCATGAGCTCCTTCCTTCCGCCCGCGCCGAGAGCCAGGCGCGCAGAGTCGCGCGCAGCCGTTCGGCGAGATCCTCGTCGGCGACTCGGGCGATCGCGTCGGCGCCGAAGGCTTCCAGCAGCATGGCTTCGGCCTCGGCCTTCGGCAGGCCCCGCGCGCCCAGATAGAACAATTGCTCGGGATCGAGCGCGCCGACCGTGGCGCCGTGGCCGCAGACGACGTCGTCGGCGAAGATTTCGAGCTCGGGCTTGTTGTCCATGATAGCGGTCGGCGACAGCAGGATCGCCTGGCTCTTCATTCCGCCGTCCGTCTTCTGCGCGCCGGGCCGCACGACGACCTTGCCCTGATAGACGCCGGTCGCCTCGTCGGCGACGATGTGCTTGTAGAATTCGCGGCTCCGGCCGTGCGGAGCGACATGATCGACGACCAGCGTCGTGTCGGCGTGGCGGCGCCCGTCGACCAGCGAGAGACCGGCCAGCGCCAGATCGGCGCGCCGTCCCGAGAGCGTCGCGAAAATCTGCCGCCGGACCAGCGCGCCGCCCGAAACGAGCGCGAACGCCGCCAGTTCGGCCGCTTCCCCGAGCCGCGCGACCTGGCTCTCCAGATGGAGGCCGGCGTCGTCCTCGACGATCGCGGCGTGATCGAGCCGGGCGCCGTCGGCAAGATCGATGAAGGTCGCGGCGTCGCGCTGGTCGCCGGCGCGGGCGCCGACGAAGCTTTCGACGATCCGGGCGCGCGCCCCAGCGCCGAGATCGAGAAACACCCGCGAATGGACCGAGGCGCCGGCGCCGGCGGAGCGCAGATGGACGATTTCGATGCGCTCGGCGGGTTGCGCGCCCGGCGCGACCGTCACGATGCAGCCGCCGAGCGCGAGGGCGCCGTTCAGCGCAAGCACGGGGTCGAGCTCGGCGCCGAGCGGCCGGCCGGCGCCCGCGATCGGCGAAACGGTCACGCCGCCGGGCGGCGGGTCCGACAATTGCGCGATGTAGCGGCCATCGACGATCGCGAGCCTCGCGGTCCCCGTGCGGGTCGCCAGGGCGCTTCGCGCGGCGGCGATCGCGGCCGCGTTTGGCGCCGGGGCGAGCGGGGCCGCGCTCGCGTATAGCGTGCGCAGATCGGTATAGTGCCAGGCCTCGTCCCGGCGGGTCGGCAGGCCCTGCGCCGCGAACAGCCGGAACGCCGCCTCGCGGTCGAGCGCCGGCAAGGCGCCCTGGGCGGCGGCGAATTGCTCGGCGAGCGTCGTCTCGGCGGCGGTGCGGGTCTGGAGCGCGTGAACGGTCATCGGATCCTCACGCGGCGTCGACCGCATAGTCGCGGTAGCCGTTGCGCTCGAGTTCGAGCGCGAGCTCCGGCCCGCCGGACTTGACGATGCGCCCCTTGGCCATGACATGGACGACGTCCGGCCTGATATGGTCGAGCAGGCGCTGGTAGTGGGTGATGACGAGAAAGCCGCGGGCGGGGTCGCGCAGCGCGTTGACGCCCTCCGAGACGATCCGCAGCGCGTCGATGTCGAGCCCGGAATCGGTCTCGTCGAGAATGGCGAGACGCGGCTCCAGCAGCGCCATCTGCAGAATCTCCATGCGCTTCTTCTCGCCGCCGGAAAAGCCGACGTTGAGCGGCCGGCGCAGCATGTCTTGGTCGATCTTCAGCTTGTCGGCGACCCCGCGCACCTTGCGCATGAAATCGGGCGTCAGCATCTCCTTCAGGCCGCGGGCGCGGCGCTGGGCGTTGAGCGTCGCCTTCAGGAAGGTCATGGTTGTGACGCCGGGAATCTCGACCGGATACTGGAAGGCGAGGAAGACGCCCCTGGCGGCGCGCTCGTCGGGCGAGAGCTCCAGGACGCTCTCGCCGTCGATCAAAACCTCGCCGCCGGTGACCTCGTAGTCCGGCTTGCCGGCGATGACATAGGAGAGCGTCGACTTGCCCGACCCGTTCGGGCCCATGATCGCGGCGACCTCCCCGGCTCTCACCTCGAGGCTCAGGCGATCGAGGATCGGCTTGCCGTGGATTTCGACGCTGAGGTTTCTGACTTCGAGCATTGGTCGCCTTCGCCTTCACGCTTCGGCGTCGAAATAATCGACACGATTGTTCCTGCGCCCGCAGAGGCTGAACCTCGCCGCCGCCATGCCCTTGTCGGACGGGCCGATCGAGGCTAGGCCGAACTCGCCGTAATCGGGATGTTCGGCGACGGGGGCGCCTGCTCGCCGCGGCGCTTCGGCGATGTCGACGAGGGGCTTCACCCCACGCTCCCCTCGAGGCTGATCGCGATCAGCTTCTGCGCCTCGACCGCGAACTCCATCGGCAATTGCTGGAGCACGTCGCGCACGAAGCCGTTGACGATCAGCGCGGTCGCCTCCTCGCCCGACAGGCCGCGCTGCAGGCAGTAGAACAGCTGGTCTTCGGAAATCTTCGAAGTGGTCGCCTCGTGCTCGAACACGGCCGAATTGTTCCTGGCCTCGATGTAGGGCACGGTGTGGGCGCCGCACCGGTCGCCGATCAGCAGGGAATCGCAATTGGTGAAATTGCGCGCCCCGGTGGCGAGCCGGTGCGCCGAAACCTGGCCGCGATAGGTGTTCTGCGACCGGCCCGCGGCGATGCCCTTGGATATGATCCGGCTGGTCGTGTCCTTGCCCAGATGGATCATCTTGGTGCCGCTGTCGACCTGCTGGCGGCCGTTGGAGATCGCGATCGAGTAGAATTCGCCGCGCGACCTGTCGCCGCGCAGGATGCAGGACGGATATTTCCAGGTGATCGCCGAGCCGGTCTCGACTTGGGTCCAGGAAATCTTCGAGCGGGCGCCGCGGCAGTCGCCGCGCTTGGTGACGAAATTGTAGATGCCGCCGCGCCCCTCGGAATCGCCAGGATACCAGTTCTGCACGGTGGAATATTTTATCTCGGCGTCGTCGAGCGCGACGAGCTCGACGACCGCCGCGTGCAGCTGGTTCTCGTCGCGCTTGGGCGCCGTGCAGCCCTCGAGATAGCTGACATAGGCGCCCTTGTCGGCAATGATCAGCGTGCGCTCGAACTGGCCGGTGTTCTTCTCGTTGATCCGGAAATAGGTGGAGAGCTCCATCGGACAGCGCACGCCAGGCGGCACGTAGACGAAGGACCCGTCGGAAAACACCGCCGAATTCAGCGTCGCGTAGAAATTGTCGCTCGCCGGCACGACCGTCCCGAGATATTTGCGCACGAGCTCGGGGTGGTTGTGGACCGCCTCCGAGAACGAGCAGAAGATCACGCCGGCCTTGGCGAGCTCGGCTTTGAAGGTCGTCGCCACCGATACGGAATCGAAGACCGCGTCGACCGCCACCCGCGGACGCTCGACCCCGGCCAGAATCTCCTGCTCGATCAGCGGGATGCCGAGCTTGGCGTAGGTCCGCAGCAGTTCGGGATCGACCTCGTCGAGCGACTTGGGGCCGGGCGTCGATTTCGGCGCCGAAAAATAGTAGAGATCCTGGTAGTCGATCGGCGGGTGCTCAACGCGCGCCCACTTCGGCTCGTCCATCGTCAGCCAGCGGCGATAGGCGTCGAGCCGCCACTGGGTGAGCCAGTCGGGCTCGCCCTTCTTGGCCGAAATGAACCGGACGGTGCCCTCGTCGAGGCCCTTGGGCGCTCGGTCGGACTCGATGTCGGTGATGAAGCCGTATTTGTACTCGCCGACGTCGATCGAACGGACGCGGTCCACGGTCTCCTGGACGGCCGGCATATGGACTTCTCCTCGCCTTGGCGGTTTCAAGGACCGCCGGTGGGGGTCAAAAACTCGGGACTCTTCGTTCAGGCTTCGGGACTACGGCATACAGCCTCTATGTTGTGTCCATTCAGGTCAATTGCAAACGCCCCGTAATAGTGCGGATCGTAATGCGGGCGCAAGCCCGGCGGCCCGTTGTCGCGCGCGCCCGCGGCGAGAGCAGCCGTATGGAACGCCCGAACCTCCGCGCGGCTCCGGGCCGCAAAGGCGATGTGCAGGCCGGACGGCGGCTGACCGCCCGCGCCGAACCAGAACTGGGCCCGGCCGTCGGCCCCCATCCCGACCTGCTCGCCGAATTCCGCGACCACGCCGAAGCCGAGGGGCGCCAGCGCCGCCAGGTAGAAGGCGCGGCTGGCGGGGAAATCTTCGACGGAAAATCCGATGTGGTCGAACATGTCATGGTCCTCGCAGACGTTTCGTTTCCGGTCGGCGGCCGGTCCAGGCGTTCACGCCGCGCTCCTGTTCCGTCGCATGCGCCCGAGGATTTCGCCGAACGCGGCGCCGAAACGCGCGACATCGGCCGCGTCGGACGACCAGCCCAGGCTCAGTCGGATCGCTCCGGCCGCCAGCGCGGGGTCGACGCCCATCGCCTCGAGCACGGGCGAGCGCGCCACCTTCCCGGATGAGCAGGCCGCCCCGGACGATGCGGCGATTCCGGCGAGATCCAGCGCGATCAGGAGGGTTTCCGCGCCGATGCCCGGCACGGCGAAACACAGCGTGTTGGGCAGGCGGGTCGCGCCTGCGCCGAACACGACCGCATCGGGCGCGAGACGGCGGACGTGCGCGGCCAAGCCGTCGCGCAGGGCGGCGAGGCGCGCCGGCTCGACCGTCAGTTCCGCGAGCGCGAGTCGCGCGGCTGCGCCGAAGCCTGCGATCGCCGCGACATTTTCCGTCCCTGCGCGCAGGCCCCGCTCCTGCCCGCCGCCGCGGACGAGCGGTTGCGTCACGGCGACCCCGGGCGCGGCGCCCGCGAGCGCGCCGGCGCCCTTCGGCCCGCCGAGCTTGTGCGCGGACAGGATGAGGAAATCGGCGCCGAGGTCGGCGGCGGCGCAGGACGCCCGCCCGGCCAGTTGGACGGCGTCACAGACGACGATCCCGCCCGAGGCGTGCACGAGCGCCGCCGCTTCGGCGACGGGCTGGACGACGCCGGTCTCGTTGTTGGCGCCCTGCAGCGCGAGCATCGCCGGCCCGTCGCCGCCGGTCAGCATTCGCCCCAGCACGTCGAGGTCGATCCGGCCGTCGGGGCGCAGCGGAGCGATCTCGACAGCGCCGGCGGCGAAGCGATGGCCCTTGAGCACGCAGGCGTGTTCCCCGGCCGAGACGATCAGCCGTGATGGCGGCGCGGCGGCCCGGGCCATCGCGATCGCCGGAGTGAGGACGAGATTGGCGGCCTCGGTGCCGCTGGCGGTGAAAGTAATCGCGCGCGGCGCGACGCCGGCGAGCGCCGCGACC
>JBEKZS010000053.1:0-24891 GCA_049509635.1 Roseiarcus sp. | reverse complement strand
CTCCGGCGCCCCGCGCGGGCGCCCGCGCCGCCGCCTCGACGCGCCCGCCCGAGCGATCGCAGGCCGGCGGCGAAGTCGCGAAACGTCGGAAAGGATCCTCCGCCGCGGAAAATCCAGGCGCGAGGCCGGCCCGCCGCCGCTTCTTCACATTTTGCTTGGGCTTTGGCGCGCATTCCTATATGACGGCGGCATGGCGCGCGACCGAGAGGTCCCGCGCCGCGAATTTTTGTGGCCGGCCGCTCCGGATCGGGACGGCGCCGGCGGTCGCGCAAGCCGACCAATTCCCTGGAAAGCCAGCATGGCCAATCCGTTCGAATTCATCCAGCAGGTGCGCGCCGAGGCGGTGAAGGTCATCTGGCCGACCCGGCGCGAGACGCTGATCACCACCGGCATGGTGCTGCTGATGGTGCTGTTCGCCAGCCTGTTCTTCACCGCGGTCGACGCCGCGCTGCACTATCTGGTCGGGCTGGTTCTGGGAATTGGCCGACGTGGTTGAGACGATGCGCCGTCCGGATGGCCCGACGTCGCGCCGCCGCGCCGCGAGCCGCCGCGGGAAGTCGCTTGGGATGCCGTCATGAGCATGCGCTGGTATATCGTTCACGCCTATTCGAATTTCGAGAAGAAGGTCGCCGAATCGATCAAGGAGCAGGCGGCGCAGCGCGGGCTCGCCGACCGCTTCACCGAAATCATGGTGCCGACCGAACAGGTCGTCGAAGTCCGCCGCGGCCGCAAGGTCAGTTCGGAGCGGAAATTCTTTCCCGGCTACGTGCTGGTCAACTGCGATCTGACCGACGACGTCTATCATCTCATCAAGAACACGCCCAAGGTCACCGGCTTTCTCGGCGCCGACAAGAAGCCGATGGCGATTCCCGACCTCGAGGCGCAACGCATCAAGGGCCAGGTCGCCGACGGGGTCGAGCGGCCCAAGCCCTCGATCCGGTTCGAGATCGGCGAGCAGGTGCGTGTGGCCGACGGCCCGTTCGCTTCGTTCAACGGCACGGTCGAGGAAATCGACGAGGCCCGCTCGCGCGTCAAGGTCGCGGTGTCGATCTTCGGGCGCGCGACGCCGGTCGATCTGGAATTCGGGCAGGTCGAAAAGACCTGACGCGCGCTGCGTAACAATTCCTTTCCTCGCCGCGACTAGGCTGCGAGGGGCGCGCGCGACGCCGGGCGAACCCCGCGCGAAGAGGGATTGGCCATGCAGTTTCATCGCCGCAAGGGTTGGGAAATCGCGACCAGCCAGACGACGCCCGAACATCTGTTCTTCAATCGCCGCGCGCTGCTCGCCGGCGGCGCGGCGCTCGCCGCCATCGGGGGCGCGCGGCGCGCCCTGGCCGAGGAGGCGGACCCCAGCGCATCGCTGTACCCGGCGAGGCGCAACGAGGCCTTCACCCTCGACCGCGACGTGACGCCGGAGACGATCACGACCAATTACAACAATTTCTATGAGTTCAGCACCAGCAAGCACCTGTCCGCCGACCCGTTGAAGCTGCGCCCCTGGACCTTGGCCATCGACGGTCAGGTCGAGAAGCCGCTGACGATCGGCATAGACGATCTCGTCAAGGCGATCGGCGTCGAGGAGCGGCTCTACCGGCATCGCTGCGTGGAAGCCTGGTCGATGGCGATCCCGTGGAGCGGCTTCCCGCTCAGGGCGCTCGTCGCCATCGCCAAGCCGCTGGGCTCCGCCAAATATGTTCGCTTCGAGAGCTTCCTCGACAAGAAGATCGCGCCGGGCCAGCGCGATTTCTCACCCTGGCCCTATGTCGAGGGGCTGACGATCGCCGAGGCGACCAACGATCTCGCCTTCATGGTCACCGGCGCCTACGGCAAGCCGCTCGCCAAGGTGTTCGGGGCGCCGATCCGGCTCGCGACCCCCTGGAAATACGGCTTCAAGTCGGCCAAGTCGATCGTCAAGATCAGTTTCGTCGAGCAGCGTCCGACGACGTTCTGGGAATCGCTGGGACCGGACGAATATGGCTTCTGGGCCAATGTGAACCCGGACGTTCCCCATCCCCGCTGGAGCCAGGCGAGCGAGACCTTCCTCAACACCGGGGATCGCCGGCCGACGATGCTGTTCAATGGCTATGGCGATCAGGTCGCGGGCCTCTACAAAGGCCTCGAGAAGGAGCCGCTGTTCATGTGAGCGGCGGCCCGGCGCCCCGCGCTCAATAGCGCCAGCGCTGCGCCTTGGAGACGAGGAAGTCGCGAAACGCCTGGACGCGCGCGACATTCTTCATCTCCTCGGGATAGACGAGGAAACATTCCATCTCCGGCATGTCGGCCTGCGGCAGCAGGCGTACGAGCCCCGAATCCGGGGTGATGCAATAGTCCGGCAGGACCGCGATGCCGACGCCGTGTTCGACCGCGCGCGTGATCGCGCCGAGGTTGTTGGCGGCGATATGGGGCGTGCGCGGATTGCGCGGGTCGCGGCCCACCGTCAGCAGCGAATTCAGGTCATAGAGGAAATGATTGGCCGTGGCCGCCCCGAACGCCAGCAGGCGATGGGAGTCGAGGTCGTCGATCGAACGCGGCTGGCCGGACCGCTTGAGGTAATCGGTCGAGGCGTAGGCGTGGAAGTGGACGGTGAACAGCCGCCGGCGGATGAGGTCCGGCTGCGAGGGCTCGCGCAGGCGCAGCGCGACATCGGCCTCGCGCATGCCCAGATCGAGTTCCTCGTCGGTCAGCAGCAGCTGCAGCTTGATCTCGGGATAGAGTTCGAGAAATTCGCCGAGGCGCGGCGAAAGCCAGTTGGCGCCGAGCCCGAGCGTCGTCGTCACCCGCAATTCGCCGTGAGGCTTCTCGCGGCTGTCGATCAGCCGGCTTCGGACGGCGTCGAGCTTGAGGACGACGTCCTGAACCGTGCCGAGCAGCAATTCGCCCTGTTCGGTGAGGATGAGCCCGCGCGCGTGGCGGTGGAACAGCGGCGCGCCGAGGTCCTGCTCGAGCGCGCCGACCTGGCGGCTGATCGCCGACTGGCTCAGGCCGAGGGTTTCGCCCGCGCGGGTGAACGAGCCGGCGTCGGCGGCCGCCTGGAATACGCGCAGCTTGTCCCAGTCCATGAATCCCCCCGCCCGCCCGGTCTTGGACGTCAGCCGACCGGGACGCATGCGCCCCGAATGCGCCGGTCTCGATCGAACGCGTGCGCCGGCGGCGCGCTCGGCCTCATTCGGCGGCGCGTCGCAAATCCGGCGCGACGGCGAGCCAGCGTTCGGCCTCGAGCGCGGCCATGCAGCCCAGGCCCGCCGCGGTGACCGCCTGACGATAGACGTCGTCGGCGACATCGCCGGCGGCGAACACACCCTCGACGCTCGTTGCGGTCGAACCGGGGGCCGTGCGCACGTAGCCGTTCGGCTTCAGCGCCAATTGTCCGCGGACCAGTTCGCTCGCCGGCGCATGGCCGATGGCGACGAAAATCCCGTCCGCCTCGATGATTTCGCGCGCGCCCGTCTTCAGATCGTGGACCCTCGCGCCGGTGACCGCGAGCGGCGCGCCGCCGCCCAGCACTTCCTCGACCGCGCGGTTCCACCTGACGGCGACGTTGGCGCGCTGGAACAGCCGGTCCTGCAGGATCTTCTCCGCGCGGAAGGAATCGCGGCGATGCACGACCGTCACCTGGGCGGCGATCTTGCTGAGGTAGAGCGCCTCCTCGACCGCCGAATTGCCGCCGCCGACGACGATGACCTTCCGGCCGCGGAAGAAGAATCCGTCGCAGGTCGCGCAGGCGGAGACGCCATAGCCCTTGAACGCCTGTTCGCTCGGCAATTCCAGCCATTTCGCCTTGGCGCCGGTCGCCAGGATGAGGGCGTCGGCGCTCAGCGCGCGGCCACTGTCGCACTGGATGCGGAACGGCCGCCGGCTCAGATCGAGGCCGGTGACGTATTCGGCCTCGATTCTCGCGCCGACATGGGCCGCCTGGGCGCGCATCTGCTCCATCAGCCAGGGGCCCTGGATCGGCTCGGCGAAGCCCGGATAATTCTCGACGTCGGTCGTGATCATCAGCTGGCCGCCCGGCTCGAATCCGGACAGCATCAGCGGCTCCAGCATCGCCCGGGCGGCATAGACGGCCGCGGTATAGCCGGCCGGACCCGAGCCGACGATCACCAGGCGCTCGCGATCCGCGCCGCTCAATCCGGACATTCCGCTCACCCGCTCCGCGGCCCGTCCCGGACCGGCCGCGCCCTTTCGAGAGACTGCCCGTCTTATATGGGCGCCCCCCTCCGGCGGCAACAAATGCGTGGCGCCCGCGCGAGCGGTCAAATCGGGCGGCCGCGCCTTGGGTCCGCTGCTCCGCGCAAGCAATCGCGCGCTCGAATTGCGCTCGCCGCCTGCTGCGCTCTGCGAGGGCCGCGTGATCGCTGAATGTTTCGACCGCGCGCGGCGGAGCCGGGCGGCTCGACGCCTGTCTGCAGGCGCGGGCGAAAAAAGGCCCGGCGGACCTCGGTCCGCCGGGCTGCCTGATGATCCGCTCGCCGGCGGTTAGAACTTGTAGTTGACGCCGACCTTGAACGTGTTGATGTCCAGACCGGCCTTCACGGCGTCGGGCGTGCCGCCATAGTAGGTCTTGCCCTGGAGTTGCGAGAACAGATACTCGCCCTTCACTGAGATGTTGTTGGTGAATGCATATTCGATGCCGCCGCCGACCGCATAGCCGCTCCGCCAGCCCGAACTGCCGGGGAAGTTCACGCCGTAGAAGGCGTCGTTGAAGCCGCTGGCGTGGACGTCGCCGCCGGCGTAGCCGCCCGCGGCGTAGAACAGCGTACGGTCCCAGGCGTAGCCGAGCCGGCCGAGCACGTTGCCGATCGAATCGACCTTCAGCTTGTCCGACGATCCGTTGAAGAAACTGCGGCTCTTGGACAGATCCGCCCAGTCGAGCGACGCCTCGGCGCCGATGACGAACTGGCCGATCTGGTAGTTGTAGCCGACCGTGCCGCCGATCAAGCCGCCGCTGGGGCTGCCGAACGCCGAAACCGGGCCGACCCCCGCGAACGGGCCGAAGCTGTTGCCGCGCAGGTCGGTGGTGCCGAATCCGCCGTTGACGCCGACGTAGAAGCCGGTCCAGCTGAACGCTGGCGCATAATAGGCCGGAGCCGGCGGCGGGCCCTTGCGCGTGGGCAGGTCGGCGGCGAAGGCCGAGGTCGCCGCCCCCGCCAGCAGGGCCGCCAAAAGCATCTTTTTCATCGTCATCTCCATCCTCGCCAAATTTGCTTCGAACGCGCCGCTTCAGCCCGAAGCGTCGAACGTTGACCGGCGCCGAAAGTTCCCCGGCCGACCGTTCACGATGTCGAGCGGACGACAGGGCATCGCAGGCAGCCGCAATGAAAGCCCGTATAGAGGCGCCGCAACGGAAAGTCTGTTGCCGATGGGACACGCCGCCATTGCCCAGTGTGGCTGAAATCTGGCAATTATGGGAAAGTAATGGGGTCCGAAATGGAAGCCGATGATCTCGTAGTGTGCAGCGCAACAAGCCTGGAATGTGAATCGGTATATTCGGATTTTAACTGAATTCATGAAAGATTATCGTGGTAAATGATTTATTGATTTAGAAAGCGATCGGGCCCTTTTCTCGCCCGGCGGGCTTGCCGAAGGCGAAACGACTGGGCCCGGGCCAGCGCGCCCACCAGGACCGGAGCGGGCGCCGCGATGGCGGCGGGCAGGGCGGGGCCGGTCCCGAGCGCGCCGTCCGCGCCGGCGCTCAGTCGGCCGTCGGCAGTCGCCGGATGGTGAATTCGATCCGGCCGTCCGCCAGTTCGCGCCAGAACTCGATCTCGGTCATGTAGGCGGCCTTGGGATAGCGGTCGAACCATTCGAGGGCCTTTTCGCGCGCCTCGGGCCGCGGCAGGCAATAGGTCTCGCGCCGCCAGACGTCTTCGGCCGGACCCGCCGACGACCGCCCCGCCCGGCGGCGGGCGGCGCGTTCGGCAATGTTTCGCGGCTGCTTGCGCTCGATCGCCATGGCCGGTTCCTCGAGGCCAGCATAGCGCGACGCCGCGGGGAAGGGGAGTCGAGCCGCCAGGCCCCGCAGCGGCGGCGTTCGGAGCCTGTCGTGAAACTGCGGTCAGGCGGCTCCGGCGATCCGCAGCGCCCTCGGCACGCGGCCGTCGATGCAGGCCAGCCCGACGCCGATCAGCGCCAGCCCCGCGCAATGGCGCGGCTCGAGGCGCTCGCCGAGGAACACCGCCCCGAGCAGGATCGAAGTCACGGGCGCCAGAAGGGTGACGAGGACGACATTGGTCGCGCCGGCGCCGGCGAGGATTCGAAAATAGAGGATGTAGGCGAGGGCGGTCGACAGGGTCGCGATCGCGACGATCGCGAGAAAGGTCGCCGCGCCCGGCAGCGGCAGCGTCCAGGGCCGATCGACGAACAGGGCGATCGGAATCAGCAGGAGGCTCGCCGCGGCCGCCTGTCCGGCGGCGGCGGCGACCGGGTCGACGCCGAGGCGGCGAAAGCGGCGGCCGAACAGGCTCGCGCCGGCATAGCAGACCGCCGCGCCGAGAACCGCGAGTTCGGGCAGGATTTCGCCGCCGAGACCGTCGACGATCTGCGGACCGATCATCGCGGCGACGCCGACGAGGCCGCACAGGGCGCCCGTCAGCCGCAGCGGGGTCAGCTTCGCGTCGGCGCTCACGAGGCGCGCGCCCAGCACGGTGAACAGCGGCGTCGTCGCATTGAGGATCGCGGCGAGGCCGCTCCCGATGCGGGTCTGGCCGAACACGATCAGGCAGAACGGGATCGCGTTGTTGAGCAGGCCCATGCCGAGGAACGCCGCGAGCGCGGCGCGCCGCGTCGGCATGGCGACGCCCATCGGCCGCAGGCAGAGCGCCAGGATCAGCGCCGCGATCGATACGCGCAGCGCGACGATCGTCAGCGGCGGCAATTGGCGGACCGCGATTGCGACGAAGAAGAAGGAGGAGCCCCAGAAGAGCGAGAGAACGAGCAGCATCGCCCATTCGAGCGGCGTCATGGTCTTGCCTGCGGCGTCGGTCATCGCGTTCCTGCCCTCGTGACGGACAGGCCTAGCCCGGCGGCGGGCCGCCGTCAGCCCGATTCCTGCTGCGCTTCGGCGCGGGCTATTTCGGCGCGCCGACCGGCGGAAAGCGCGCCATCGCTTCGAGATCGTCGAGCGGGATCGTGTTGCGCACATAGCTGCGCGAGGCGTCGCGGAACGGCTGGAAATCCCAGGAATGCGGCGCGCCCTTGTTGAGCGCGGCGTCGACGAGGCGGCGGCGCCGCTGGCTCTCGCGCACCGCCGCGTCGAGCGCGGCGAGATCCCATCGCCGCGCGACTTCGGCGCGCAGCGCCGCGACCCGCCCGGCGTGTTCGGCGCGCGCGGCGAGATTGTCGCGCTCGCCCGGATCGGCGGCGAGGTCGTAGAGCTGGTCGGGATCGGGGGCCGAATGGACGAATTTCCAGCGCTCGCGACGGATCATCACGATCGGCGCGATCGCGCCCTCGGCGCAATATTCGCCGATCGCCTCGTCATGGCCGGCTTGGCCGCGCAGATGGGGCAGCAGGCTACGCCCGTCGATCCCGCCCGCCAGCGCGGCGCTGTCGCCGCCGGCCAGATCGACGAGCGTCGGCAGCAGGTCGACCAGCGACACGCTCGCCGCGACCCGGCGCGGCGCGAATCGCTGCGGCGCCGCGACGACCAGCGGCACGCGGGCGGCGCCCTCGAAGAAGGTCATCTTGAACCACATGCCGCGTTCGCCGAGCATTTCGCCGTGATCGCCGAGGAAGATCACGATCGTATCGTCGGCGAGCCCGGTCGCGCGCAGCGCCGCCGTCAGCCGGCCGAGGTTGTCGTCGACATAGGAGATCGCGCCGAAATAGGCGTGGCGCGCGGCGCGAATCTGCTCCTCGCCGATCGCCTGCGCGTCCATCGCGCAGACATGGCGAAGCCGCAGCGAATGCGGGTCGAGCGCCTCGCGCGGAACCGGCGGCCCGGGCGGCGCGATGTCCTGGTCGCGATAGAGGCTCCACCAGCGTTCGGTGATCGCGAAGGGATCATGCGGGTGGGTCAGCGAGGCGACCAGCAGGAACGGGCGCCGGTCGTTCGAGCGCGCGATTTCGTAAAGCGCGCGTTCGGCGGCGAAGGTGACCTCGTCGTCGAAATCGAGCTGGTTGGTGCGCACGCAGAGGCCCGCCTCGGTGACCGAACTCATGTTGTGGTACCAGTCGGGCCGGGCGAGCGGATCGTCCCAGTCCGGCGTCCAGCCGTAGTCGGCCGGATAGATGTCGGTGGTCAGGCGCTCCTCGAACCCGTGCAATTGGTCGGGACCGCAGAAATGCATCTTGCCCGCCAGGATCGTCCGGTAGCCGAGATTGCGCAGATGATGGGCGTAGGTCGGAATGTCCGCGCGAAATTCCGCCGCGTTGTCGTAGACCCCGGAGCGCGACGGCAGCCGCCCGGTCATGAACGCCGCGCGCGAGGGCGAGCAGAGCGGGCTGTTGCAATAGGCGCTCTCGAAGACGATTCCGGCGGCCGCGAGCGCTTCGAGATGGGGGGCCTTGACGAGCCGATGGCCATGAATCGGCAGGAAGGCGGGGGCCAGCTGGTCGACCATCACGATGAGGATATTGGGCGGTTTCTCGGCCATTTCGGGTCAACTCCGCTGGCGGCGCCGGCGCCCGCCTCGCCGCGCCGTCGCGCGAACATGGGTCATTTGGCGGCCTTCACGCGCGCCCATTCCTTTTCGATGGCGGGGGTCAGACCGGGATCGACGGCGCCCGAGGGGTACAGGCGCTTGAGCAATTCGGCGTCGCCCGGATCATCGCCGCTGGACAGGCCGGTCGCGCGCGCGTCGCGCGCCGCGATTTCGGGTCGCAGCAGGAAATCGAGCAGCGCGTAGCCTTGCGCCGGATGCGGCGCGTCGCGCGGGATCGCCAGCGCGTCGAGCGACATCGGCGCGCCCTCTCTGGGCGTGGCGAAGCGGATGTCGGCCTTGCGGCCGCCCTGCTCGGCGCGCCTCCTCGCCGAGGCCGCCTCGTCCATCCGTCCGGGCGACAGGCAGACCGAGCCGTTGGCGAGCGCGCCGACATAGTCGCGCACCGCGAACGCCCGCGCGCCCGCCTTGACGCGGATCAGCAGGTCGCCCGCCCGCCTGACGTCGAGCGCGCCGAGCCGCGCCGGATTGACCCCCAGGAACCGCCACGCCGCCATGAACAGGTCGTCCCGGCTGTCGGGCGTCGCGACGCCGCAATCGGCGAGCCGGCGCGCCTCCTCGGGCGCGAACAGGGGCCCCCACGAGGCGGGCGCGCCGCGCAGGCGCGACGTCGCCAGGTCGGCGTTGTACAGCAGCCCGGTCGCGAACCACATGTAGGTGATCGCATAGCCGCCGCCGGGATCGTAGGCCGCCAGCTTGGCGGCGATCGGCGCGGCGGCGCTCGAGGCGTGGGGGAGCCTGGCGCGATCCAGCCGCTGCAAGGCCCCGTCAGCGATTTCCCGCCGCAGCGCCGGACCCGGCAGCACGACGAGATCATAGGGGCCCTCGCGCAGCTTCTCCTCTATCGATTCGGGCGAATCATAGGCGTCGTAGGCGATCTGCGTCCCGCTTTCGCGCTCGAACTGCGCGAGCGCCGCTTCGTCGAAATAGTCGGCGAAGGCGAGCAGGCGCAGGAAGGTCGGCTTGGGCTCGGGCGGCGGGGCGAACGGCGACTGCGCGCAGGCCTGGCCCGCCAGACCCAGCCACGCCATGACGACGACGAACCGGCCGATAGCGTTCACGAGAGGCCATCCGCCGCCCTGGCGCGCGGGCCGGCGGGGCCGGGATCGTCGGGAAGGCCCTCGCCGAGCCGAATCGGCGCCCGCTCGCCCGCCAGCCGGGACATGACCTCGAAGCGGCTGGCGCCGCAATTGGCGAAATTCGGGTCCATGGTCCTGCCGTCAGCATTGCGCGAGGGGCCTTCTAGCACCGAAGGCGACGCGCCAGAAGCCGTTCGCGACAGCGCCCGACGCCGCCCCGAGGCCGTGTTGCGCCTGCGGCGACGGCGTGACAGGAAGCGCGGATGACCGCCTCTGCGCCGCCGATCGCCTGCCGGAGCCTGCTCGTATTGGGCGGGGCGCGCTCGGGCAAGAGCGGCTATGCGCTCGCGCTCGCCGAGGCGGCGGCGGGCGAGCGGTTGTACCTGGCGACCGGCTCGGCGGGCGACGAAGAGATGGCCGCGCGGATCGCCCGGCACAGAGCCGAGCGCGGGGCGGGCTGGACCACGCTCGAGGAGCCGCTGGCGCTCGCCGAGGCCCTGGCGCGCGAGGCGCGCCCTGCGCGCGTCGTGCTCGTCGATTGCCTCACCTTCTGGCTCGCCAACGCCATGGCCGCCCAACGGGACGTCGCCGGGGAAACGGCGCGGCTGTGCGCGGCGATCGGCGCGCTGGCGGGTCCGGCGGTCTTCGTCTCGAACGAGGTCGGTTCCGGCATCGTCCCGGGAACCAGGCTCGGCCGCGATTTTCGCGACGCACAGGGCCGGCTCAACCAGGCGGTCGCGCGCGCCTGCGACGGCGTGGCGCTGGTCGTCGCGGGCCTGCCGATCCAGCTGAAGCCGGCGCCTCGGCCGCGATTCGACCTGCAATGATGCAGGCCCGCACTAGCGGCGCAAGGCCGGCGTGCGATACAACGGTTCATGCTCCGCCTGCTTCAGAGCCGGGCGCCCGCCGCGCCGGTTGCGCATTTCGACGTCGAGCACGGCGGGGCGACCTACCGGGTCGCGCTCAAGCGCGTTCCGAGCGCACGGCGGTTCACCCTTCGCGTGCGCGGCGCCACGCGCGACGTCGTGCTGACCATGCCGGCGCGCAGTTCGCTCAAGGCGGCGCGCGAATTCGCCGAGCGGCACGCGGCGTGGATCGGCGTGCGGCTCGCCCGGCTGCCGAGGCCGGTCGCGTTCGCGCCGGGGTCGCTGACGCCGCTGCGCGGGGTCGATCATCGCATCGTCCATCGGCCGGAGGCGCGCGGCGTCGTCTGGATCGAACAGCGCGAGGCGGGGCCGGCGATCTGCGTGGCGGGCGATCGCGCCCATCTGGCGCGCCGGGTCGGCGACTTTCTCAAGCGCGAGGCGCGCCGGGACCTCGAGGCGGCGGTCGCCCGCCACGCCCGGACGCTGCGGATCGAGCCGCGGCGGATCACGCTGCGCGACACGACGAGCCGCTGGGGCTCGTGCTCCTCGACCGGCGGGCTCAACTTCTCCTGGCGCCTCATCCTCGCGCCGCCGTTCGTGCTCGACTATCTGGCCGCCCACGAGGTCGCCCATTTCGTCCACTTGAACCATTCGCCGGCGTTCTGGAAGGTGACCCGCCGGCTGTTTCCGGACACCGATCGCGCCGAGGCCTGGCTCAAGACCCATGGCGCGGCGTTGCACCGATTCGGCGGGGAGGCGAAATAGCGTCCCCTACGACAGCCCCTCGATCGCCGCCAGCAGCAGCGCTATGTCCTGGGGGCGCGACAGGCGATGGTCGCCGTCCTTGACCAGCGTCAGCGTCACCGGATCGCCGGCGATGTGCTCGACGAGGGTCATCGCGTGGCGCCAGGGCACGTCCTCGTCGCGCATGCCCTGCAGGATGCGGAGCGGGCAATGGGTGCGGATGGTGTCGCCGAGCAGCAGATGGCGCCGGCCGTCCTCGATCAGCGCCCGGGTGATGAGATAGGGCTCGGGTCCATAGGGCGACGGGCGGGGCCAGGCGCCCTGGTCGAGGATCGCGCGGCGCGCGGCTTCCGGCGCGTTGGCCCAGATCAGCGCCTGCGTGAAGTCGACCGCCGGCGCGATCAGCGCCATGCCGGCGAGCCGCGCGGCTTCGCCCGCCCGCGCGAATTCGCGCGCGGCGAGCAGCGCGAGATAGCCGCCCATCGACGAGCCCACCAGAATTTGCGGGCCCGCGCTCGCCGCCCGGATCACCGCGAGCGTCTCTTCGAGCCAGCGCGTGATCGTGCCGTCCTCGAACCGGCCGCCCGACTCGCCGTGGCCGGAATAGTCGAAGCGCAGCAGCGCGCGGCCCTCGGCGCGGCAATGGTCGTCGAGCGCCTGGGCCTTGGTCGAGGCCATGTCGGATTTGAAGCCGCACAGCCAGACCAGCCCCGCGCGGGCCGGTCGTCGTTCCCCCGCGGCGCGGGCGCGCCAGGCGATCCGCCGCGCCTCGGCGCCCGCGCCCAGATCGAGGAATTGGAGTTCGTCCGCGCTCACACCTAATCTCGCCCCATGATTCGTTTTTCGACGACGGCGCCTCGCAGCGGCGCAGGCTTCGCGCGCGCGCCGCGCAGTGTCAACAATCGTCGCGGCTGCGGCGGACCGGCGCGGCGCGCGCCGCGTCGGAGCGCCCGATGAACGTCGTCGACCCCGCCCCCTACGGGCGCGGCGCGCGCGCCTCGCTGGCCGGGCGCACCGTGCTGCAGATCATCCCGCGGATCGACGCCGGCGGCGCCGAACGCACGACCATCGACGTCGCCGCCGCGCTGGTCGCGGCGGGGGCGCGCGCGCCGGTCGCCTCCGAAGGCGGCCGCCTGACCAGCGAATTGCAGGCGGTCGGCGGCCTGCTGATCCCGTTCCCCGCCGCCGCCAAGAATCCGCTGGCGATGCTGCTGAACGCCCGCCGCCTCGCGCGTCTCATCGTCGCCGAGCGCGTCGACATCGTCCACGCGCGCTCGCGCGCGCCCGGCTGGGTCGCGCTGCTGGCGTGCCGGATCGCGCGCACGCCGCTGGTGACGACCTACCACGGCGCCTATTCCGGGCGCTCGGCGCTCAAGCTGCGCTACAATTCGGTGATGGCGCGCGGCGATGCGGTGATCGCCAATTCGCACTATACCGCGGCGCTGATCGCGCGGCTCTACCCCTGGGCCCGCCCGCGCCTGCGGGTCATTCATCGCGGCGCGGATTTCTCGAAGTTCGCGCCCGAGAGAGTCGAGCCGGCCCGCGTCGCGACGCTGCGGATCGGCTGGGACGTCGCTCCCGACGAGCGCATCGTCTTGATCGCCGCGCGACTGACCGGCTGGAAGGGCCATAAGGTGCTGATCGAGGCGGCGCGGCTGATGAAGGCGCGCGGGGTCACGGGCGTGCGCACGATCATGGCGGGCGATGCGCAGGGCCGCAACGCCTATGTCCGCGAGCTCGAAGCGCTGATCGACAAGGCGGGCCTGAAGGGAATCGTCGCCCTGGTCGGCCATTGCGGCGACATGCCGGCGGCGTTTCTCGCCGCCGCCGTGGTCGTCGTGCCCTCGATCGAGCCGGAGGCGTTCGGGCGCGCGGCGGTCGAGGCGCAGGCGATGGGCGCGCCGGTCGTGGTCTCGGACCTCGGCGCCGTGGCGGAGACGGTGCTCGCGCCGCCGCAGACGCCGCCCGAGGGCCGCACCGGCTGGCGCGTGCCGCCCGGCGACGCGGAGGCGCTCGCCGGCGCGATCCAGGCCGTGCTGAACCTGGGCGCCAGCGCGCGCGAGGCGATGGCGCGGCGCGCCCGCGCCCATGTCGTCGGACAGTTTTCGCTCGACCGGATGACCCGGGAGACCCTCGAAGTCTACCAGGGCGTGCTGCCGCGCTAGGCGCCGGCGTCCCGTAACCCCGGTAAGCCCGGCGTCAACCACGCCCCGCGTTCGGCCTTGCCTGCCGGCTCCGGGCCGGGCCAGGGTGAGCGGCGCGGCGTCGGCCTCCGTCGATCCCGCGGCCTTCTCAGGCGAAACGAGGCGCGACCATGGCCATCACCCGTCAAGTCATCACGTCCCTGCTGCGGGACGGAACCGACATGCTCGGCACCAAGAACATCGCGGTCAAGATCATCGACGACAGCATCGTTTCGGGATCGCTGCTGACCGTGGAGAGCAATCATTTCTGCGTGCTGAAGTCGCGCGGCGCCGTGCTCAACGTCTACGAGACCGGGCAATATTCGCTGACCACGCCCGACAAGCCGCTGGTCGGCTCGATCGTGCAGGGCTTCTTCGGCGGGGCTTCGCCCTGGGTCTACGAGGTCATCTACGTCAACCGCTCCAAGCTGCTGGTCAGCAACAAGGGGATCGCGACCAGCGCCGAAATGGCCGAGATGGCCTATCAGGTCGATTATTACATCCACGTCGACACCCGCGAGGCGGCGCTCGACCTCATCACCCATCTGCCGTTCAACGGCCAGGTGATCGACACCAGGGAGATCGCCGACTACGCCGGCCCGGCGATCGAGCAGGCGATCAACCAGGTCATCCAGGTCACCAAGATGGAGCACATCAACGAGCGGATCAGCGAGTTGCGCGAGGGCGTCAAGACCCACCTCACCGACTTCCTGCGCACCTACGGGATCATGCTCAACGACCTGAAAATCCTCGTCCTGCCGAAGGACGACCGGATGCGCGAATTGATCTCGCTGCAGGCGATCGGGCTGACGCCGATCGAAGCGGTGCGCTATTATCTGGCGCTGCGGATGGCCGAGAAGGGCCTCGTCTCGGCGCCCAACGCCGCGGTCGGTGCGCCGTTCCAGATCGGCGGCCAGCCGCCGGTCGGCTTCTATCCGGTCGGCGCCGAGACGGGATTGAGCAAATAACATGTCCGACTCGCTGTTCTACGATCTCGAGCCGCTCGAACGGATCGCGGTCAATCTGTTCAATGGCTGGGGCTACAATTTCTACCGGGTCGAGAACCAGCTGCGCGCCGACGATCTCGTGCTGCGCAGCCAGGTCGGCGGGCTGCTGGGCCAGGCGCGCGCCGCCGTCGAGGCGGCCGAGAGCGCGTGGCGACGCGAGCGGCTGCCGCCGCCCAGCCGCGAGAAGCCGCGCCCCGATCCCGCCGCGATCGCCGGCGCCCAGACGCTCGAGCGGCTGTCGCAGGCGATCGGCGCGCTGGAGGGCCGGATTCGCGCCCAGCCGGTTCCCGAGAACGACCGCATGACCCAGCGCTGGCGCGAGGAGGCGGCGACGCTGCGCGCGCTGATCGATTGCGACCTGCGGCTCGCCGGCCGGGTCGAACTGCTGCGCGCGATGGTCGCCGGCAAGGACGGCGCCGCGCTGATCGGGCAGGGCGCCGCGATCCAGGAGGGGCTCGACGCGATCGAGGCCTCGCTGCGCGAGCGCCAGGCCGCGCTGTTCGTTTGAGGCTGCGGGACCGCGGCGGCCGGTCGCGACGCGTCGATCATTCTGATATTCAGAAATAACGATGGACTTCTTCCAGCCGTCGGCGTAGGATCATTGGGCGATGCGTCGGCCGGCGCGCGGGCGGCGGCGCGTCGGGAACGGCGACCGGAATTCGAATGGCGGCCGACGGGCGCCCCAGGGTGAGGAATGCTTACACCCCTCGCAAGCCATTGAAATACAACGAATAAATACGGAAATAGTGAAACAAAAGAACTTCCAGGAGTTTCCAAACGCTTCCAAAAATCGCCAAAAATTTCACCGTCTCCCGGGCCCGGGCGCCGCGGCCGGACGGCGGCCGGATGACCGCGATGGGCTGAACGGCGCTCCCGCGGCGACGGCGGACCATCGTTCGGAAAATCTGGCGGCCCTCCCGCCTCGGGAATGACGCAGTTCCGCCCGCGTGGCGCAAGCCGATGAAATCGCGACGCAAATTGACGCCGGCCGCTAGCCGATCAGCGGCTCGCCCCGGCTGAGCTTGTCCAGGTGCCAGTCGGCGTCGCCGAAGGCGAGGTCGATCATGCTGAGCCGCTTGAAGAGATGGCCGAGCTTGTATTCCATCGTCATCCCGATCCCGCCGTGGAGCTGGATCGCCTGCTGGCCGACGAACCGGGCGGAGCGGCCGATCTGGACCTTGGCGGCGGACGCGGCCCGGCCGCGCTCGGCGGCGTCGTCCTCGCCCGCCATCATCGTCGCCAGCATCATCATGCTGCGCGCCTGCTCGAGCGCGACCACCATGTCGGAGGCGCGATGCTGGAGCGCCTGGAAGGCGCCGATCGGCACCCCGAACTGCTTGCGGGTCTTGAGATAGTCGACGGTCATGTCGAGCGCCTCGCTCATCGCGCCGACCGCCTCCGCGCACAGCGCGGCGATCGCCTCGTCGGCGACGTGCGCGATCAGCGGCGCGGCGCCCTGCGGGTCGCCGAGCACGGCTTCGGGGCCGACGCGCACGTCGGTCAGCGTCACCTCGGCCGCGCGCAACCCGTCCTGGGTCGGATAGCCGCGCCGCGCGACGCCGGGCGCGTGAGCGTCGACGAGGAACAGGCCGAGGCCGCCGGCGTCGCGCCGGCCGCCCGCGCTGCGCGCCGAGACGACCAGCCGGTCCGCGCAATCCCCGTGGAGGACGAGCCCCTTCTCGCCGTTCAGCACGAAGGCGCCGCCGTCGGCGCGCGCGGTCGCGGCGACGTCGAAGAGATCATGGCCGGACTGGCGCTCGGCATGGGCGAAGGCGAGCAGCGTGTCGCCCCCGGCGATCCCGGGGATCAGCGCGGCGCGCTGCGCCGGGCTGCCGCCGCGCCGGATCAGCCCGCCCGCGAGCACGATCGTCGCAAAAAAGGGTTCGAGCGCGAGCGCGCGGCCGAACGCCTCGCTGATCATCATGGTCTCGACCGGCCCGCCGCCGAAGCCGCCGTCTGCTTCCGCAAAGGCGACCCCCAGCAGGCCGAGCTCGGCGTATTGGCGCCAGAGGTCGCGGCTCCAGCCGTCCGCGCTCGCCTGGTAGGCCTTGCGCGCCTCGAAGCCGTAGCGGTCCGCGAGCAGCCGGCTCACGCTGTCCTGCAGCAGCCGCTGCTCCTCGGTGAGATCGAAATTCATCGGTCAGAGCCCCAGGATCGCCTTGGCGATGATGCCGCGCTGGATCTCGTTCGATCCGCCATAGATCGACACCTTGCGCAGGTTGAAATAGGTCGGCGCGATCGTCGAGGCCCAGTCGGGCCCGACCGGCGGCTCGTTCCAGCGCTCGCCGTCCTCGCGCTCGGGCTCGAAGGGGAGGGCGTAGGGGCCGACGACGTCGATCAGCAATTCGCTGGTCGCCTGCTGGATCTCCGAGCCCTTGATCTTCAGCACGGAGGAGGCGGGGTCGGGCTTGCCCTTCTCGCGGTTGCGCTCGCCGGCGATCACGCGCAGCTGGGTCATCTCGAGCGCCTTCAGCTCGACCTCGACGGCGGCGAGCTTCATCCGGAACAGCGGGTCCTCGATCCTGGGCCGCTCGCCGTAGACGTGCAGCGAGGCGAGCTCGCGGATGCGCCGGATCCGCGCCTTGGAGATGCCGACCCGGGCGATGCCGTTGCGCTCGTTGCCGAGCAGGAACTTGGCGTAGCTCCAGCCCTTGTTCTCCTCGCCGACGAGGTTGTCGAGCGGCGCGCGAACGTTGTCGAAGAACACCTCGTTGATCTCATGGCCGCCGTCGAGGGTCTGGATCGGGCGCACGGTCACCCCCGGCGACTTCATGTCGACGAGAATGAACGAAATGCCCTCCTGCTTCTTCACCGAGGCGTCGGTGCGCGCGAGCACGAAGATCCAGTCGGCGTATTGGGCGAGCGTCGTCCAGGTCTTCTGGCCGTTGATCACCCATTCCCCGCCATCGCGCCTGGCGGTCGTCTTGAGGCCGGCGAGGTCGGAGCCGGCGCCGGGCTCGGAGAAGCCCTGGCACCACCAGTCGTCGAGATGGGCGATGCGCGGCAGGAAGCGGCGCTTCTGCGCGTCCGAGCCGAAGGTGTAGATGACCGGGCCGACCATGCTGGTCCCGAAGGCGAGCGATTCGGGCGCCCCCGCCTGCTGCAATTCGTCGTTGAAGATCAGCAACTGGACCGGGCTCCAGCCGGTGCCGCCCCATTCCTTCGGCCAATGGGCGACCGACCAGCCCTTGGCGTGGAGGATCCGCGTCCAGGCGATGATGTCGTCGCGGCCGGGATGGCGGCCCTCGACGGTCTTGCGCCGGATCGACTCGGGCAGGCTGGCCTTGACGAAGGCGCGCACCTCGTCGCGAAAGGCAATTTCCTCGGGGGTGAATCGCAGGTCCATGGCGCCGCCTTTCGATCGTTCCTTCTCCCGCCGGGAGAATGCGGCCGGCGCAGCCGGCCGGATGAGGGAAGTCGCGTCAATACGCACGTCTCGAGGCGGGCGCGGGACGACGCGCCCGGCGCGACGCCTTCTCCCGGCCGCAGAAGGACGAACTCAGGACTTGCGCGCTTCCGCGCGCAATTCGATCTTCGACAGCTTGCCGACCGGGGTGCGCGGCAGCGCCGCCCGGAACTCGAGCGCGGTCGGCAGTTCGTGGGGCCCGAGCTTGTCACGCAGGAATTCGCGCAGCGCCTCCAGCGTGAACGGCTCGGCGGCGGGGCGCAGCGAGACGAACGCCTTGGCGCTCTCGCCGCGATAGGCGTCCGGCACGCCGATCACCAGGACCTCGTTCACGCCGGGATGTTCGTATATCGCCTGCTCGATCATCTGGGGATAGACGTTGAACCCGCCGCAAAGGATCATGTCCTTCTTGCGATCGACGATGAAGAAGAAGCCGTCGGCGTCCATATAGCCGATGTCGCCGGTCAGGAAATAGCCGTCGGCGAACGACGCCGCGCTCTCCTCCGGCCGTCCCCAGTAGCCGCGCGTGACATTGGGGCCGCGCACCCGCAATTCGCCGGTCTCGCCGGGCCCGAGCGCGCGATGGGGATCGTCGAGCGCGACGACGCCGAGTTCGATGCGCGGCAGCGGAATGCCGATGCTGCCCGCCGGGGCGGCGGCGTTCAGCGGCAGCCCGGTGCCGGCGGGCGAGGTCTCGGTCATGCCCCAGCCGCCGCGCAGCACGATGCCGGCGCTCTGCTGGAGGCTCCTGGCCGTCTCGACCGGCAGCGGCGCGCCGCCCGAACCGCAATAGCGCAGCGACGAGAAGTCGCGGCTGGCGACGTCGGGCAGGTTGGCGATCGCGATCCACATCGTCGGCACGCCGGGGAACACCGTCGCCCGCTTGACCTCGATGTCGCGCAGCACGGTCTCGACGTCGAACCGCATGCGCAGCAGCAATTCGGCCCCGCCCTTGAGGTTGAGCAGCAGCACCGTGGTCAGCGCATAGATATGGAACAGCGGCAGCACCGCGATGACCTTGTCGCCGGTGCGCAGGGCGCTGTCGTTGCCGGCGAACCAGGCGTCGTAGATTTCGACCGCGGCGGTCAGGTTGCCATGGGTCAGGATGGCGCCCTTGGGCGCCCCCGTCGTGCCGCCGGTGTATTGCAGCAGCGCGATGTCGTCGGGGCTCGCCTCGGGCCAGCAGGCGGGGCGCTCCGGGGATGCGGCGAAGGCGGCGAAGCCGACGACAGCGGGCCGGTCGGGCAGGGCGAGCTGGGGGATCGGCGAGGGGCCCCAGGCCGCGTCGTCGTCGACGATGACGAGGTCGACGAGGCCGGCGTCGAGCATTTTGCAGGCATTGGGCAGGAAGGCGCCGAAATTGGTGGTGACGAGGATTCGTGCGCCGCTGTCCTTCAGCTTGTGCATGAGCTCGCGCTCGGCGTCGAGCGGGCTGAGGTGGACGATCTTGCCGCCCGCCTTCAGGGCCCCGAAGAAGGCGATCGGGTGCAGCGGCGTGTTGGGCAGGTAGAGCGCGACCGCCTCCTGCGGCTTCAGGCCACGACGCAGCAGCCCCGCCGCCATCGCCTCGGCCGCGGTTCCGAGTTCCGCGTAGGAAATTCGGCGCTCGCGAAACTCGATCGCGCTGCGCCCGGCGTGGGCGGCGACGGCGCCGGCGAACAGCGCGGGAACCGTTCCAGGAACGACCGGCGCGTCCCAGACCAGGCCGGGCGGGTAGTGCTTCTCCCAGGCGAACGGAATGCGCGGCTGGGCGGACTGTCGCGCGGCGTCGAGGACCGGACTCAAATGACCCACGACGCGCGGCGCATGCCCGTCATCGCTCCCTCCCGGATAGCGGCGTCGCGGCGCTTCGCCGCGATCGATGCCGCCACGCTAGGCAAAGCGCTCCGCAAATGCAACCGGCCGGCTCGGGTCCGCCGGCGCCCCCGCGGTCCGGCCGGATCAACTGATCGTCGCGCCGCCGTCGACGACGATCGCCTGGCCGGTCATGAACGCGCTCGCCGGCGCGGCGAGGAACACCGCGGCGCCCGCGATTTCGTCGGGCTCGCCGATCCGCCCGAGCGGCGTGCGCGCGGTGTAGAGTTTCAGATTGTCGGGGTTCTCCCACAGCGCGCGCGCGAAATCGGTGCGCACGAGACCCGGCGCAATGCAGTTGACGCGCACGCCGTGCGGCCCGAATTCGGCGGCCAGATTGCGCGCGAGCTGGAAGTCGGCGGCCTTGGATATGTTGTAGGCGCCGATCGTGGTCGAGGCCTTCAGGCCGCCGACCGAGGAGACGATGACGATCGACCCGGCCTTGCGCGCGATCATCTGCGGGGCGATGAAGCCGATCAGCCAATGGTTGGCGATGATGTTGTTGTCGAGGATCTTGCGGAACTGGTCGTCCGATATTTCGCTCGAGGGGCCGTAGTAGGGGTTGGACGCCGCGTTGCAGACGAGGACGTCGATCGCGCCGAAATGCCTCGTCGCCGCGGCGGCGAGATGGCGCAGTTCGTCCTTGGAGGAAATATTGGCGGGGATCGCCAGCGCGCGGCCGGCGCCGAACTTCGCCTCGATCTCGGCGACCACCGCCGCGCAGGCCTCGGCCTTGCGCGAGGAGATCACGACATTGGCGCCGTGTTCGGCGAGGCGGCGCGCGATCGCGCGGCCGATCCCGCGCGAGGAGCCGGTGACGACGGCGACCTTCCCCGTCAGATCGAACAGCGACATGAATCCTCCCTGGATGCGGCCCGGTGGCTTCGTGGGCCCGGACCGGCGGGCGATCCTACACCGGCGCCGGCCGCCGCGCAGCCTGCGCCGCCGATTGCCAAGCGCCGCGATCGCCCTTACCAATCCGGCGAGGATCGCAACGGGCGCATCATGACAGCTGGCCGCCGCCGCCGCGCCGCCAAACCCGCCCTCGCGGCGATCGACGCCGGGGACGGCGCCAGGGCCGGCGGCGTCCAGTCGGTCGACCGCGCAATGCTGCTGCTGGAGGCGCTCGGCGAGGACGAGGAGGGCTATCGGCTCACCGACCTGGCGATCCGCACCGGCCTGTCGCCGTCGACCGCCCACCGCCTGCTGACGACGCTGGAAAGGCGCCGCTTCGTCGCCTTCGACCCGAGCGATTCGATGTGGCATATCGGCCGGCAGAGCTTCGCGATCGGCGCCGCCTTCATCCGCCGCCGCAATTTCGTCGCCCCGGCGCTGCCCTTCCTTCGCCGCCTGCGCGACCTCACCCACGAGACCGCCAATCTCGGCGTGATCGACGACGGCGAGGTGATCGTGCTGACCCAGGTCGAGAGCCGCGAGATCATGCGCGCGATCACCCGCGTGGGCGGCCGGGCGCCGATGGTGACGTCCGGCATCGGCAAGGCGATCCTGTCGACCTATCCCGACGCCGACGTCGCCGCGATCATCCGGCGCCACGGCATGAAGCGGCTGACGCCGAAGTCGATCGTGCGCGCCGGCCAGCTGCGCGACGCGCTCGACGCCGTGCGCCGCGACGGCTGGGCGCTCGACGACCAGGAATATGTGACCGGCCTGCGCTGCGTCGCCGCGGTCGTCTACAACGATCAGGCCGAAGCGCTCGCGGGCCTGTCGGTGTCGGGACTCGCCAGCCGCGTGCCCGAGACGCGCGTCCCCGAACTCGGCGCCCTGGTGCGCGGCACCGCGCGCGAACTCACGCTCGCGCTCGGCGGGCGCCTGCCGGACGCCGGCGGGTAGCAACGGGGGCGCGCGGCTGCGCGCGCTTTCCCACCCGCCGCGGCGGGGCGGCCGACCTCCATCCGCGCCCTGCGGCGTGCGGGTCAGCCGTCGTGAGGATGGTCGTGGTGGCGATGATGCTCCTCCGAACTCGGCGGTTCGACATGCGAACCCTCATGCCCCGCGCGTTCCGGCGATCCGGCCAGCCCGTCGAAATATGCGAGCATTCCGGCCTTCAGTTCGGACGCGGCGTGGCGGCGTCCCGCCTCGAAAGCCTCGCGCAGGGAGGCCGTCACGGACTTCTGCGCCTCAGCGAGTATGTCGTCTATGCTCCGCATGTCGACCTCGACGAAATCTGGATCGGCGCGAATTTATTCCGGCCCTCCGGGGACCGCAATGGGCGCCGCGGAAACCGCGCCGAAAGTACGAGCGTTCCATCGGCGCGGCATTTCCCGGAGATTCGATATGGCGAATGCGCCGACGCGCCGGATCCGGCGCGCGATCGGTCATTGGTTCGTGGTCGCGCCGGAGGGCGGCCTGATGTCGGTCAGGGGCGGCAGGCTCGAATCCGCATTGTCGAATGGAACCGAAGCGCACAGATGCAGCGCCTCGCCGACGTCCTTGCTGAGATCGGGCTGCGGCGGCTGCGCCAGGAGCGCCCGGCACAGCTGATAGGCGGCGGCGATCCGCGCCTTCAGGGCATCGATCCTCTTGGCGGCTTCCTGCTGCTTGGCGTTCGCCTCGTCCCAGCGCTGCTTGATCGGCTGGAATTTGTCCTCCAGCTCCTTGCTGCGCTTCAGGATCGGGTCGCGCTGCTTGTCGAGCTGGGCGAGCTCCTGCTGGAGCTTCGCCTTGTGGTCGTCGAGACGCGATTTCCAGGCGGAAAGCTGCGCATATTCGCCCTGGCAGCGCGCGAGCTGGCCGTTGTCGTTGACGACCTTCGGGCAGGTCGCGTTGTGGCGGTCGGCGACCGGATTGTAACGGGCGACTTCGCCCTCGTAGGCGGGAAGGTCGGTCTTGTTATAGGCGTCGTATTTCGGCTTCAGCGCGGTCAGCTGGTCTTCCCAGAGCTTGTGCTCCTTGAGGATCGGCGCCGCGTCCTGCTCGGCGCCCTGCGAGGCCGACACGGCCGCGGCGCTGTCCGCCTTCGCGCCCTTCAGATCCTCCAGCGCCTTGGGCAGTTGCAGGATCGGCGTCAGGTCCTGCGCCGCCGCTGGCGACGCGCCGAGACACAGGAACGAAAGAACGACGACGACAGCGCCACGCATGGATGCACCTCCGCTCGAGCCGACAAGACGGAAACACTATTCGATATCTCTCGAATCTGTCTAATCATTGCGCCAGTGCAAACGCCTCGCGAACAGCGCCGGGGTTCGGCCGCGCGATCGAGGCGGCCGATCGGTCGTCTGCCGAGCGCGGCCGTGTCGGCGGCGGCGGCGCGCCGCGAAATCCGCTATGCTGGGCAGCCAGCGCGCGCCGGCCCTGAAGCTCCGGCGCGATGGTCGATCAGCCGGAGCCCCGATGACGGAAATCGCCGTCGCCCCTTTGCATTTTGGTGAAGCCGTCATCGTCGCGCTCGGCGAAATCCTCGTGGGAACCGTCGCGCGCGGCGGCTCGGTCGGATTCATGCATCCGCTCGAGCCGCGAATTGCCCGGGATTTCTGGGCGGGCGCTCTGGCGGCCGCCGGTCGGGGCGAGCGGGTCGTGTTGGGCGGCTTCGACGACGCTGTCCTGGTCGGCACGGTCAGCCTGCTGCTCGACTGCCCGCCCAACCAGCCGCACCGCGCCGAAATCGCCAAGATGATGACGCGGCCGAGCCGCCGCGGGCGCGGCGTCGCGACGGCCTTGATGCGCGCGGCCGAGGCGGAGGCGGTCACGCGCGGGCGCACGCTGCTGACGCTCGACACGGCGGAAGAGGAGGGCGCGTCGCGGCTCTACGAACGGCTCGGCTTCACTCACGCCGGCACGATCCCCGACTATGCGCTGAAGCCGCTCGGCGGCCTGACCGGGACGAAGCTATACTGGAAGCGGATCGGCGCGCGGACCGGACCGTAAGGGGTCGTCGGGGGTCGCCGCTCGGGCGGCCGACCATCATCAGGAGGGGGTCTTGCACAGGACAATCATCGCGCTGGCCGCCACGGCGCTCGGGCTGGCGTCTTTCTCGCTTCCCGCCGTCGCCGCCGATCCCGGCTATTGTCATCATTATGCCGATCTGGCCGTCTGGCAGTTCCATCGCAACCTGTCGATCCCCGGCTGCTTCCATGGCCCCGACGCGCGCTGGAACGCCAATTGGTCCGGCCATTACGGCTGGTGTCTCGGCGCGCCCTGGGAGGCGGCCCGGGCGGAAGACGGGCGCCGCGGCGAACGGCTGCACGAGTGTTCGTTCGCGGCTTTCGGGCATCCCTGAGTCCGGGTTCGGCGGGACGCCGGCGCGCGGCTGAGCCACGACCGGTTCGGCGCGGATCGGCGGAGCGCGAGAAGGGGTGACCGACGGCGCCGGGTCGACCGGGCGCCAATTCACCCTCTGCGATGGCGACCTCAGGGTTCTGGCCCTCGCGCGCGACCGCGTCGAAGAATCGACGATCGGAGCTGCCGGGCGGCTTGCACAGCGATCTGACCCGTCGCGAGCCGCTGCGGGGGCGGCGGGCCGGCGCAAGCTTATTTAACACATCCTGCCCATGTTCATGCGGATCGCGCCGATTGGCGGCGATCCTCCGGCAGAGGCGCGACGCCTCGTTGGGTTCGATCCACGGTCAACGCCCGGCGACGAGCAGCCGGCGGCGTGACCGCGGACCGCGTCCGCGTTGGAATGGGAAGCGACGGGATGCTCGGTCGAGAGGTCTGGCGGGAGTGACGATGACGACGAGCCCACGCATCACGACCTCGATCGCGGCGTTTCGCGAATTGTTTCGCGTGCCGACTGAGGACCCGGACCTCGTGCAGGCGCAGGTCAAGGCGCTTTCGAAGCAGTTTCCGTTGCTTCTTTTCATCAGTATCGTGAATACGGTCGCGGTCATCTGGACGTATTATGGCGCCGCCCCGGATATCATCACGATCGACCCTCTCATCCTCATCATCATAGGCTACGCCGGGCTCGCGTGGCCATGGGTGAGGGCGAACTATCGGCCGCTGAACCATGCCCAGGCTTGCCGTCTGCTCAAGATGACGGCCCTTCAGGCGCCCGTGTCCACCGCGATGAGCCTCGTCTGGGCGGTGGTTCTCATCCAATACGGCGACGCCTACGCGCAATGCCATATCGTCT
>JBEKZS010000052.1:0-25250 GCA_049509635.1 Roseiarcus sp. | reverse complement strand
CCGGCGGGTCGACAGCGCCGCGATCATCCGCGGCACCCGCACGAGCGGGCGGTCGGCGAAAATAGCGCCGTAGAGCCGGGCGAGCCTGGCCTCGCGCAGATAGTCGAGCTCCTCGCGGATGCGCGCGCCGATCTCGCGCGCGATCTCGCGGGTGTCGACCGCCGGACCCATCCGCCGATGGATCGAGAACAGGAGATCGAGCTGGACGAGGTCGGCCTCGACCGCCGAGGCCATGTCGGGATATTGCAGCTTGCAGGCGAGCTTCATGCCGTCCGGGCCGGTGGCGCGATGCACCTGGCCGAGCGAGGCGGCGGCCGCCGGGGCGAGCTCGAATTCGGCGAAGCGGGCGCGCCAGTCGGGGCCGAGCTCGGCCTGCATGCGCCGCCTGACGAAGGCGGGGCCCATCGGGGGCGCCTGCGACTGCAGCTTCATCAGTTCCTCGGCATAGTCGGCCGGCAGCGCCTCGGGGATCGTCGCCATCATCTGGGCGACCTTCATCAGCGGCCCCTTCAGCGAGCCGAGCGCGCGCGCCAGCGCCAGCGCGTCATTGCCCGAGGCGCCGCCCATGACCCTATTGCCGGCCATCCGCGCCGCAAAGGCGCCGGCGTTGACGCCGAGCCGCGCATAGCGCGACGCGCGCGCGGAAAATCGATTGGCTTCGTCGTCCTGCATCGCCTGGCTCTGGGTTCGCCGCCCCTAGATAGGCGCGCGCGGCCGGTTTAGCGAGGCGCGACCGGCGTGCGGCCCGGCCGGCGGCGGCGCCAGCGCGGCGAGCGCGTCCATGAGCCGCCCGCGCGCTTCGGCGAGCCCCTTGTAGGCGAGTTGCGCCGGGTCGAGCGCGGCGAGCTGGTCGCGCAGGGCGCGCGCCAGTTCGCCCCCGCCGGCCGCCCGCGCGAAGGCGGCGACCGGATCGACATGGACGCGCACGGTGAACAGGACGTCGCCGCTGCGCGGCAGGCGGCGCAGCGTCTGGCGCTCGACCCGGACATGGGCGCGCGCGGTCGGATCGCCGGGCGGAAACCGCGCCTCGGGCGACTGGCGCGCCTCGGCGTGGCGCAGCCGGGCGTCGCCGTAGACCGACCAGTTGAACCGCTCGACCAGCCGGCCGGGCGCGAGGCGGTCGAAAATGCGCGCGACCCGCCCCGCCATCGGCCCCGCCCAGCCCGGCACCGGCGCATGGATGGCGTCGAGGGCGCGCCCGAGCTTGTCGGCGAGCCGCCAGGTCGAGGGAAAGCACAGCGCGCCGGCGACCAGAATCCACCCCTCCGGGCGTCGTTGCATCAGCAGGAGATCCTCCTGCACCAGCCTCGCGGCGGTCAGCAGCGGCGGCTCGCCGACGAGGCAGACGCGCCGGCCGTTCGGGACGATCCGCAGCGCGCCACCCGCGCGCCGGTAGACGCCGGGGTAGCGGGCGGGCAGATGGGCGGCCAGCAGGTCGAGAACCTCGCCCTGGCCCGGCTCGCCGCCCGCGATCGCGCCGAACGCGTCCGGCTCGCGCGCCAGGATCGCCTCCTTGAGCGCGAGCTGCTCGGCGAGCCGCTCGTCCGGCTCGATCCAGCAGGACTCGTCGATCGGCGCGAGGCCGATCGTGAACGGCGGCTTGCCCGAGGCGTAAGGCGAATGGGCGAAATGCATAAGGTCCGTTTAGGACTTCAGGGCGGCCGAGGACAGAGAGCCTTCACGAAAAACACAGGTCGCCCGACGCGCGCAAGGTTTTGTCAATCATCGTGCCGCCTGCTGGCCCCATGAGCAGCCAGACCGTCAGTCTCGCCTCGCTCGAGCGGGTCATGGCGCAGGGCAGGGCCGTGACCCTGCCGGCGTGGCTCGAGGATCAGTTCGAACGCGACACGCGCCAGCGTCGCGCGGCGTTCCTGCGCGCCACCGCTCTGTGGACCTGCCTCATCTTCAATCTGCTGTTCGCGATCTGCAACTGGCTGCTCGAATCGGACGTGATCGGCGTCGCCGTGGGGCTCGATTTCCTGCTCGTCACGCCCTGGATCCTGTTCGTCGCCTGGATCGTCGGCCGCCCGCTCGACCGGCGGCTGCGCGAGGCGGCGGCCGCGTCGGTTCCGGTGGTGACGGCCTTCTCGATCGTCATTCTGTTCTATCTGACCCGATCGCCATACAAGGCCCACGGCCTCTATTTCGTCCTGATGACGATCATCGGCGGCAACACCGTGATGCGGATGCGTCACGTCTATGCGATTTGCGCATCCGTCTGCGCGCTCGTCCTCGTGGCGGCGGCGATCCTGGCGGCCGGGACCACGCCCCTGGAGCTCGCGGCGGTCCAGGGCCTCATGCTGTCGGGTTGCGCCTTCGCGACGCTGATGATGAACGAGATTCGCGAGCGCGACATCCGCCGGGCCTATCTGCGCACGTTGCGCGACCGGCTGAAGCTCGCCGAGGCGGACGCCCAGGCCAAGAGGGACGAGCTGACGGATCTGGGCAACCGGCGCCACCTGACCGCCCGCGCGGCGCAGATCTGGGCCGACGGCGAGGATGCCTCGCCGGTCGCGGCGGTGATGCTCGACGTCGATCATTTCAAGGAGTTCAATGATCTCTACGGCCATCCGGCCGGCGACGCCTGCCTCAAGCGCGTCGCCGCCTGCGTCACCGCCGAGTTGCGCAATCTCGACGATTTCGCCGTGCGCTACGGCGGCGAGGAACTGCTGCTCCTGCTGCCCTCGACCGGGATGGTCGACGCGATCCGGGTCGCCGAGCGGATCAGGCGCTCGATCGAGGCGCTCGGCGTCCCGCACAGCGGCGCCGAATGCGCCGGTGTGGTTACGGCGAGCTTCGGGGTGTCGTCCGGCCCGACTTCGTCGCTGAGCCTGGAGGATCTGATCTCATTGGCCGATTCCGCCCTCTACGAGGCCAAGCGAAACGGCCGCAACCAGGTTTCCCCGCCGTCGCCGCGCGACGCCAGATCCGCCCCCGCCCGATCCGGCTGGGCGGCGGCGCTCAAGCGCAAGGCCGGCTGACCGAATCCCGCGCCGTCCTATTCCATCGCCTCCAGTTCGACGATCATGCGCTCGATCAGCGACAGGCCGATCTGCCAGAAGCCGGGATCGCGGGCGTCGAGGCCGAACGGCGCCAGCAGTTCGCCATGGTGCTTGGTGCCGCCGGCGGCCAGCATCGCCAGATAGCGCCCGGCGAAGCCCTCGCGGGAATTCTCGTAGACGCCGTAGAGCGAGTTCACCAGGCAATCGCCGAACGCATAGGCGTAGACGTAGAACGGCGAATGGATGAAATGGCCGATATAGGCCCAATAGGTCTCATAGCCCGGCCCCAGTCGGATCGCCGGCCCGAGGCTCTCGCTCTGCACGCTCATCCAGAGCTCGCCGATCCGCTGGGCGGTCAATTCGCCGCTCTTGCGCTCGAGGTGCAGCTTGCGCTCGAAATTGTAGAAGGCGATCTGGCGGACCACGGTGTTGATCATGTCCTCGACCTTGGACGCCAGCAGCGACTTGCGCAGCGCGCCGTCGGAGGTCGCGGCGAGCAGGGCGCGGAAGGTCAGCATTTCGCCGAACACCGACGCCGTCTCGGCGAGGGTCAGCGGCGTCGGCGCCATCAGCGCGCCATTGGGCGCCGCGAGCACCTGATGGACGCCATGGCCCAATTCGTGGGCGAGGGTCATCACGTCGCGCGGCTTGCCGAGGTAGTTGACGAGCACATAGGGATGCGCGGACGGCGTGGTCGGATGCGCGAAGGCGCCCGGCGCCTTGCCCGGGCGCACCGGCGCGTCGATCCAGCCTTCGTCGAAGAAGCGCCGCGCAATGTCCGACATTTCGGGCGAAAAGCCGCGATAGGCGTCGAGCACGGCGTCGCGCGCCGCGCTCCAGCTGAAGGTGCGCTCCGGCGCGCTCGGCAGCGGCGCGTTGCGATCCCAGTGATCGAGCTGTTCCTTGCCGAACCAGCGCGCCTTGAGCCGGTAATAGCGGTGCGACAGCCGCGGAAACGCCGCCGTGACCGCCGACACCATCGCCTCGACGACCTCGCGCTCGACGCGATTGGCCAGGTGGCGCGAATCGGCGATGTCCTCGAACTTGCGCCAGCGGTCGGAGACCTCCTTGTCCTTGGCGAGCGTGTTGGAGATCAGCGTGAAGGTGCGCAGGTTGGCGCCGAGGGTCTTGCCGAGCGCATGGGCGGCCGCCTCGCGCCTGCGCTCGTCGGGATCCTGCAGCTTGGCCAGCAGCGGCTCGAGCGTCAGCTCCTGATCCTCGAACTTGAACCGCAGCGCCGCGATCGTATCGTCGAACAGGCGATTCCACGCCGCGGCGCCGCTGATCGACTTTTCCAGGAACAGCCGCTCGATCTCGTCCGCGAGCTGATGCGGGCGCTCCTTGCGGATGTCCTCGAGCCACGGACGGTAACGGCCGGCGAGCGGATCGGCCATGGCCGCCTCGACGAGGGAATCGTCGAGCCGGTTGAGCTCGAGTTCGAAGAACAGGAGATCGCCGGCGAGCGCCGTCACCCTTTCCTGCGTGTCGCCGTAGAATTTGGCGCGCGCGGGGTCGCTGGTGTCGCCGGCATAGACCAGACCCGCATAGGACATGATGCGGCCGACCAGATCCTGGATCGCCTCATAGGCGCCGATCGCCGCGCCGAGTCGGGCGCCCGCCCCGGCGCCCCTGGCGAGGCCGTCGAGCCGACCGCGCCAGCTTCGTGCAAACTCCTTTGCGTCTTCGCGGGCGCGCGCCAGATCGGCGGCGAAGACCGGCGAATCCATGCCCGAATAGAGATCGTCGAGCCGCCATTCGGGGAGCGCGCCGAGGTCCGGCGCCGCGCCGGCGCCCGCGGCGGCTTGATTCGCGGTCGTGTCGAAGAGAATTGCGGGTCGAAACATCGGATCGGCCTCGAATCGGGGTGCGGCCTATATCGTCCGCGGCGCGCGCGCATTCAATGGCCGCGGCGCGCACGGCGCCAAAACGGGACGCCATTAACACGGCATTTACTGCGATGGCGGACGATGCGCGCGCAGGCGGTCTCCAGGACCGCGCGACACGGGAACCCCATGGCCGCCCTGATCCTGATAGTTGACGACGATCCCATCCAGCGCCGGCTGCTCGAGGCGATGGTCCGGCGCTTCGGCTACGAGGTCGAAACCGTCGAATCCGGGGAGATCGCGCTCGCCCGGCTGGAATCGGCCGAACGCGCCGCGATCGATCTGATCATCCTCGACCTGGTCATGCCCGATCTCGACGGCATGGGCGTGCTCGACCGCATGCGCCAGCGCGCAGTCAGGGTTCCCGCGATCGTCCAGACCGCCCATGGCTCGATCGAGGCGGTGATTTCCGCGATGCGCGCCGGCGCGCTCGACTTCGTGGTCAAGCCGGTCGGCGCCGAACGGCTTCAGGTGTCGATCAAGAACGCCCTGCGGGTCGACGCGCTGGAAGACGAGTTGCGCCGGGCGACGCGCCGCACCGCCGGCGAACTCACGTTCAAGGACATTGTCACCAAGGCCGACAACATGGCGCGGGTCATCCGGCTCGCCGAACGCGCCGCCAAGTCGAACATTCCCGTCCTGATCGAAGGCGAGTCGGGGGTCGGCAAGGAGTTGATGGCGCGCGCGGTCCAGGGCGGCTCGGAGCGCCGCGGCAAGGCGTTCGTGACGGTCAATTGCGGCGCGCTGCCCGAGCACCTCGTCGAATCCATCCTGTTCGGTCACGAGAAGGGCGCCTTCACCGGCGCCACCGAGAAGCATGTCGGCAAGTTCGCCGAAGCCAACGGCGGCACGCTGTTCCTCGACGAGATCGGCGAATTGCCGCTCGACGCCCAGGTCAAGCTGCTGCGCGCGCTGCAGGACGGCGAAATCGATCCGGTCGGCGCCAAGCGGCCGGTCAAGGTCGATTTCCGGCTGGTCTCGGCGACCAACCGCAACCTCATCGATCTCGTCAAGCGCGGCCGGTTCCGCGAGGACCTGTTCTATCGCCTCAACGTGTTTCCGATCACGATCCCGCCGCTGCGCGCGCGCCCGAGCGACATCGCCGACCTCGCCCGACGCTTTGCGGCGCGCTTTTGCGCCGAGGAGGGCAAGCGAATCCGCGGCCTTTCCAGCGAGGCCTGCGCGCTGCTGAACGCCTATGACTGGCCAGGCAACGTCCGCCAGCTGGAAAACGCCGTGTTCCGCGCGGTGGTGCTGGCCGACGGCGACGAGCTGACCGCCGCCGAATTCCCGCAGATCGCCGCCCAGGTCGAAGGCTTCGACGTCAGGATCCCGCCGATCGTCGGGCCCGCCGCGGCCGAACCGCCGCCGCCGCGTCCCGAGGAGCTGATTCACTTCGAACCGCGCGACCCGAACGTCCTGCGCCTGATCGACGACACCGGCGACGTGCGCAAGCTCGACGACATCGAGGCCGAGACGATCCGCTTCGCGCTCGCCCATTATCACGGCCAGATGTCGCAGATGGCGCGCAAGCTCGGAATCGGCCGCTCGACTCTGTACCGCAAGATGAAAGATATTGGGGTGGCGGGCGAGGCGATCGGCGACGACATCGACGAAGCCGCCGCCTGACGGCCGCCTCGCCGCCCGATCCGCCGCGATGGAGCGCGCGGGGCGGAGCGGGGCGCGGCGACCAGCAGACTTAATCGTAGTGGGTGTTCGAGTAGGGTTCCTTCATGACGCGGCGGAGAAGATCATTGCGGCTGGCCTGGTTCTGCTGCGTCGCCGCCGCCGGTCTGGCGACCGGGATTCCGGCGCGCGCTCACGATTTCGGAGCGCCCGCGGCGGCGCCCACGATCCATGTCGCCGCGCCCTCGGGCGACGTTCCGGATGGTTCGGAGCGGCGGGCCGACCGGAGCGACGCCCCGCTGCTGCCGGAACTGCCGCCCGAAATCGATGGGCTTCCGCCGGAGCTCGCCAGTCCCGCGACCGCGCGCGAGGCGGCGGCCCCGGCCGAGGTCGCCCCCGCCATCGAGGCGGAGATCGAGACGCTGTTGCGGGCCGGCGGCAGAGACGCGGCCGCCTCGCACAGGGAGCGGAGAGCGCGGCTGGCGGTGGGCATATTCTTCTTCGAGCGCGGCTTCGCCGCGTTCTGGACCGAGGCCGACGGGTTCACGCCGCGCGCCCGCGCGGCGATCGCGCGCCTCGGCCGCGCCGCCGAGGATGGCCTCGACCTCACCCGGCTCGAGATCCCGGAGCCGCGAGGCGGGGGCTGGAGCGCGGCGCAGCGCGCGCGCGCCGAGATCGCGCTGTCGCGGGCGATCGTCGCCTATGCCGCGCAGGCGAGCGGCGCGCGTGTCGAGCCCGGCGCGATTTCACCTGAGATCACCGCCAGACCCGAAGTCGCCGACCCGCTGCAGGCGCTCGCAGGCGTCGCCGTGGCGCAAGACCCGGACGCCGCGCTCGAAGCGTTCAATCCGCCGCACAAGGGCTATCGCGACCTTCGCGAGGAGCTCGCCCGGCTGCGCGCCGAGGCGCTGGCCGCCGCGCCGATCGCCGCCGGCCCGACGCTGACGGTCGGCATGGAGGATTCGCGGGCGCCGATCATCCGCACCCGCTTCCGATTCGCTGCGCCGCCGGCAGGAGGGCGATCGGGCGACCTCGTCGATGACGTTCGGGTCGCCGCCGCGGTCGACGAATTTCCGCGCGCCCGGGCGCTCCCGCCGTCGGGACGGCTCGAGGCGAGCACGATCCGCGCGCTGTCCGGCGAGCCGGCCGGCCGCGAGGAGGCGGCCATTCTCGCCAATATGGAAATGTGGCGCTGGGAGCCGCGCGACATGGGCGAGGAGCGGGTCGAGGTGAACGTCCCGGACTTCACGCTGAGGCTCATGCGCGGCGAGGAGGTCGTCCACAGCGCGCGCGTCATCGTCGGCAAGCCGGAAACCCCGACGGCGATATTCTCGAATCAGATCAAATATCTGCTGGTCAATCCGGCGTGGAACGTGCCGACGTCGATCATCCGGAAGGAAATGCTGCCCAAGCTCGCCCTCGACCCGGACTACTTCATCAAGGCGGGGTTCGAGGTGACGCGCAGGGGCGACACCCTGACCGTCCGCCAGCCGCCAGGGGAACATAACGCGCTGGGCCATCTGCTGTTCATGTTTCCCAACGAGCATTCGATCTACCTGCACGACACGCCCTCGCGCGGCCTGTTCGCCGCCCGCCGGCGCGCCTTCAGCCACGGCTGCGTGCGTGTCGACGACCCGATGCGGCTGGGCGAGCTGGCGATGGGCGGGGCGGCGGCGGGCTGGACCCAGGCGCGTCTGCGCGCCCTCGAGGGCGGCGTGGAGCGGACCATCTTCCTGCCGCATCCGCTCGCCATCCACATCGAATATTTCACCGCGTTCGTCGACGAGTCCGGCGCATTGCAGATGCGCGACGACATCTACGGTCACGAACGGCGCGTCGAAACCGCGCTCGGCCTCGACAGCCGGAACTGATTCGACCCGCCGGGGCGCCGATTGCCGCCGCTGGCGTTCCCGGCGCTTTTTTGCTACTGTGTGGCTTCAACGTCACAGGCGGGCGCGACGTCGCGCGGCGCCTCGGCGCCGCTTCGCTCGGGAGCGGCTCCGGTTCGGCGTCCCCGAGCGGGTTGATTTGGCTCTCGCGGAAGGGATGAAGTTGCCGGCCCCAAAAGTTCATCAGGTCTCGAGGCGGAACTTGCGGGCCCTGGCGATCGCGCTCGCGGCGCCGCTGCTGATCGGATTGGAAGTCTGCCCGAGCGCGACCGAAACGGCGACCGCGAACGGCGAGACGCGCACGATCAACCTGACCGATTCGCACACCGACGAGGCGGGCTCGTTCACCTATATGGTCGACGGCGTCTACGACCAGAGCGTGCTCGACAAGCTCAATTGGTTCATGCGCGACTGGCGGCATGACGAGCAGACCAAGATGGACCCGAAGCTGTTCGACATCGTCTGGGAAGTCTATCGGGAATCCGGCTCCACGCAGCCGGTCGACGTTCTCTCCGGCTATCGCTCTCCGGAAACCAACGCGATGCTGCGGCGGCGCTCGCGTCAGGTCGCCGAACATTCCCAGCACATGCTCGGCAAGGCGATGGACGCCCATTTCATCGACGTGCCGACGGCCAGGATCCGCGATATCGGGATGCGGCTCCAGTCGGGCGGCGTCGGCTTCTATCCGACCGGCGGCACGCCCTGGGTTCACCTCGACGCGGGATCGGTGCGCTACTGGCCGCGGATGAGCCATGATCAGATCGCGCGGTTGTTCCCCGACGGCAAGACCGTGTTCATTCCTTCCGACGGGGTTCCGCTGCCCGGCTACCAGCAGGCCGCGGCGGAAATCGAGGCGCGCGGCGGCGCCGTCTACATGGCCTCCGCCGAGACTGGACGCTCGCGCGGCCTGCTCGCCACGCTGTTCGGCGGCGGCGAGGACGAAGAGGAGGAAGGCGGGGCCGCGCGCGGCGCGATCGTCGCGGCGAGCCCGTCGGCGCGCGGCGGCGGCGGCGCCCAGACCTTCTTCACCGCGCAATATCAGGCGGCCGGAGCGCCCGCCGGGACGCCCGGGCGGACTGTTCATGACCCGGCGCATGGCGAGCCCTTCCTCGGCGCGCCGGAACCGGGATCCGTCTTCGCCGCCGGCGCGCAGAAGCCGCAACTGGTGGCGGCGCTGGAGCGGCCGGCAACCGGCGCCGCCGCCGCTCCAGGCGCGACGGCGGCGCCCGTCCCGCCGCACCGACCCAGCGAACTGGCGGGGCCGGAATTCGGCCTCGCCGCCGCGCCGACGCCGCCTTCGCGGCCGATCGAATTCGCGTCGTTGCTGACGACCGTCTCGGACGCCGCGCCGGGACCGACGCAGGGAGCCGCGCGCGCTTTGCGCAAGAGCGACCTGATCGCGGCCGTGCTCGCGCGCAAATTGCCCGGCGTCATCACCCAGGGCGGCGGCTCGGCGCTTCCGGCCGGCGCGCTCGCGCTCGCCGAAGTCGAGGATCCGCCCCAGCCGCCGGGGCGTCCGGCGCCGCTCACCAAGGCCGCGGCGCTCGCGGCGGTTCTGCCGCCGGCCGGATCGCCGAGGCTCTCCCCGCTCGCCCGCGCCGCCCTGCTGTTCGCCGATCTCCCCCCGGCGCGGCGGGTCGATTCCGGTATCGCGCTCGTGCCGGCCCGAATCGACCGTTCCAATTTCAGCCTGATGACCGCCGCGCCGACATATGCGCGGAAACCGGCGGGCTGGGGCGCCCCGCTCGGGGCTTCGCCGCTCGACGCGCGGTCGGAGCTGCAACTCGCCATGCTGGCCCCCGCCTTGCGGACCCCGGCCGGCTTCGCCAAGCAGCCCTACGGCGATCTGCGGTCGGACGCTTTCACCGGCGCCGCCGTCCCGCAAAGCGGCGAGGCCGCGGCGGCGCTCGATCCGTTCAATCTGCGCGGCCCGACCTACTGAGCGGCCGTTCGATCGGTCGCGGCCGGGGGGGCGCCGGCCTCGCCTGAGGGTCTTCGACAGGCGAGCCGCACGAGGCCCAAGCGCGGCGGAATGCCGATCGACGGACCTTTCAGGGACGACCGCGCGCAGCGAAACGATCGCGCTCCGCCGTGCGACGAACGCGCTCGGTTCGCCTCGCGCCGGCTGCGACGCTCAGGCCTTGTCGAGGGCGTATGCGCCGGGGCCGGCGGCCGCGAGAAACAGGAAGACGAAGCAGAACAGGACCGCCGGTTCGCCGAAGTTCAGCGCCGGGAAGAATCCCATCGGCAGATGCGCGATGAAATAGGCCGCGGCCATGAATCCCGACAGGACGAACGCAACCGGCCGCGTGAACAGGCCGATGACGATCAGCGCGCCGCCGATCAACTCGATAATCCCCGTCCCGACGAGCAGCGGTCCGGGCATTTTGTCGAGAAACGGCAGATTGGCGGGAAATCCGAGCAGCTTGCCGGTCCCATGCTCGAGAAACAGCAGGCCGCTCATGATCCGCAGCGCCGACAGCAGCGCCGGCGACCAGGATCGCGGGACGATGGTGAAGTCCATGGTTCTGCCTCTCCGGGCGTAAGATCGCCCCATGATGACGCCGGCGCCCTCGAGGCCGGCTCCCGCGCATGCAAAGGGCAGGCGGCCGAAGCCGCCCGCCCATGATTCCTCCCGGGATCGAGAGACCGCGGCCGCGCGCCGCGGTCAGATGAATTTGGCGATCTGATCGAAAGCGAAACGCGGGCTGCGCGGGAACAGCTTGGAATGGTCGCCGTAGCCGATGTTGATCAGCACGTTCGACTTGAACCGGCCATCGGGGAAGAATTCGGCGTCGGCCTTGGCGGTGTCGAAGCCGGTCATCGGGCCGGTGTCGAGGCCGACCGCGCGCAAAGCGAGAATGAGATAGGCGACCTGCAAAGTGCCGTTCTGGAACGCGGACCTGGTCGCGAGAGCCTCGTTGCCCTCGAACCACGGCCGCACGTCGAAATGCGGCATCAGGTAGAGCGCGTGCTCGAAGAACTTCGGATCATAGGCGGTCAGGGCGACGACCGGCGCAGCGAGGGTCTTGGCGAGATTGCCTTCCATCAGCGCGGGCCTCAGGCGCTCCTTGGCCTCCTTCGACCGGAGGAACAGAATGCGCAGGGGCGACTGATTGGCGCTGGTCGGCCCCATCTTGGCGATTTCGACCGCCTCGCGCAGCAGCGCCTCGGGGACGGGCGTGTCGAGAAATACGTTGTGCGTGCGCGCCTGCGTGAAAATCTGCGCGAGGGCGGCCGAGTCGATTTTTTTGTGTTCGGGCATGGAATACTCCTTCGCCCTTCCAATGCGGCGTTTGATGCATCATTGCAACCGGTAAAATTATGTTAGTATCCATCGGCGTGACCGATGGATCGCCGGAGGCAAAATGATCGACCCGTTGACGCTCGACCAGATGAGAATCTTCGTCGCTGTGGCGGAAACCGGCAGTTTCTCGGCCGCGGCGCGGCGGCTCGGCCGCGTGCAATCGGCGGTCAGCCAGGCCGTCAACACGCTGGAGGCGGTGCTGGGGGTGCCGCTGTTCGATCGGGCCGGCAAGACGCCGAGCCTGACCCGCGTCGGGGCGATCCTGCTCAAGGACGCCCGGCGGCTGATCGACGGCGCGCGGACGATGAAATCCCGCGCGGCGAGCATCGTGGACGAGGTCGAGCCCGAACTCACGCTGGCGGTCGACGCGACTTTTCCCAACGATCTCCTGATGGAGAGCCTGAAGGCGCTGCGCGTCGAATTCCCGCAATTGCCGGTTTCGGTGTTCACCGAAGGCCTTGGGGGCGCCGAGCAGCGGCTGCGCGAAGGCGTCGCCGGCTTCGCCATCTATCCGATCGACGCGACCGGCGCGTCCGATCTGGTGGCCGAATTTCTCACCGACATCGCGCTGATTCCGGTCGTTTCGGCCGATCATCCGCTGGCGCTGGAGCCCGCGCCGATCACCCGCGAGACGCTCGAGCCGCATGTGCAGCTCGTCTTGACCGACCGCACGCCGCTGACCCAACACCGGCTCGGCGGCGGCGTCGTCAGCCATCATGTCTGGCGCTTCGCGGATCTGGCGACGCGGCTCGAATTCCTGCTCGCCGGCTTCGGCTGGTGCAACATGCCGGCTCACATGGTCGCCGATCCCATCGCCGCCGGACGGCTGAAACGGCTCGAGACCGGCGAACACGGCGCCATCGAGTTTCGCATCCACGTCGTGCACGAGCGCGGCCGCGAAATCGGCCGCGCCGGCCGCTGGCTCGTCGCCGACATGCGCGAGCGATTGCAGAGCAGCGCCTGCAAGAGCCGGCGCCGCGAACTCGAGCACCAGCTCGCGATCGGAGCCGGCCATGCCGCCCGGAGCGAGGCGCTTCGGTCGATGCGCGCGGGCGCACGGCCCGAGCCGGCGCCGCTCGAACCCGCCGACGCCGGGGGCGGATAGGCGAAGGCGCGGCTCAGCGCCTCGTGAACCCGTCGTCGGACCATTCCTCGCTGCCGACGCCGTGGCGGACGAAGAACAGGCCGTTTGGGTCGTACTTGGCCTTGACCATGCGCAACCGCGGATGGTTCGGCCCCCAGAACGCCTCCTGCCACGACGCATTGAAATAATTGCTCTCGGACACATAGGACCCGGCCTCCGGCGCGATCCGGCGCAGCGCGGCGGCCGCGGCGTCGATCGCTGCGGCGTCCCGTCGCGCCGCCGCCACGTCGAGGGCGGGGCGCGGCAGGCCGGGATAGCGCGGCGCCTCGCCACCCGCGACGATCGCCAGCGCGAAGGCCTCGGTCATCCCAGGATTGGTCGCGGTCTCCCTGGCGGCCGCGACCGCTTCGTCGGGCGCGCCGGCGAGCCCCTTGTTGAAATGCAGTTCGACCTTCTTGTGACGGCTGGCGGCGAACAGCCCATCGGCGAGGCGCCCCCGCTCCGCGTCCCGCAGCAAGGACGCCGGCAACCACAGCGACTCGTAGCCGTGCAGGAACATGCCGGCCTGGTCCTGATCGCCGCGCCACCAGCCGTGATACTGCGGCGCGCCCGCGCGCGGATCGGCGACCATGAACGGATTGCCCGCGACGTCCCAGAAGCGCCGCGCCGGCAGCGCGCCCGCGCCATGGCTCGCGCTCAGCGCAAAGTCCTGCGGCGCGGCGGCGACCCAGTCGAACAACGGCTGCCAGACTGCTCTCGTCTGCGCATTGTCGAGGCCCTGGCACACCATCTTCAGATTCAGCGCATTGTCGGGCCCGAGCGCGATCTGTTCGCCCCAGTGCGGGTTGAAGAGATCCTCGACATAGAAGCCGAGGACGCGGGCAATGAGGCGCCGGAAAGCCTCGTCCGATTGCGCCCTGATCGATCCCCAGACGCCGCCGAAATACGCCGGCAGGTCATGGGTGCGCAGCGTCACTCGCGTGACCACGCCCCAGCTTCCGCCGCCGCCGCCCTTGAGCGCCCAGAACAGATCCGGATTGGCGCCGGCGTTGGCGATGCGAACCGCGCCGTCGGCGGTGACGATCTCGGCTTCGAGCAGCCCCGCCGCCGCCGTGCCGAACGCCTTGGAAAAGCTGCCGAAGCCGCCGCTCTGAATCAATCCCGCGACGCCGACGTCGGCGCAGCCGCCGCCTTGCACGTAGCGGCCGGCCTCGGTGGTGACGGCGTGGTAGAGGTCGATCCACACCGCGCCCGCCTCGGCGCTGACCGCGGCGCAGGGCGCGATCCTTCCCTCGCAGCCTTCCGGCGTGAAGGCGTCGTGCAGCGTCACCTTGTCGATCGCGCGCGTCCAGATCAGCAGCGAGTCTGGCGCGTTGGACGTCCCCTGGTAGCTGTGGCCGGCGCCCTTGACGACGAGGCGCAGATTGTGGTCGCGGGCGAAATTCACCGCCGCCGCGACGTCGCCGGCGCCCAGCGCCTTCACGGCATAGGCGCTGGGCGCCGGGGTCCACGCATCGAGCCAGCCGGAAACCTGGGCGCCGCCGGGCTGCTCGCCGAGGTAGAACGGATTTTTGAGATTCGCCACGGCGTCGAGGCAGGGCGCGCCCTGCGGATCGGTCGCGCAGGCGCCGAACGGGGCGGGCGCGGCGATCAGATTGCCGCCGACCGCCTCGTTCAGCCTCGCCCAATCGGCCGGGCTCGGCCAGGCGGCGTCGCCGGGCCGGACGCGGCCGGGCTCCGCGGCGGCGGCGGCGCCTGCGAGCCGCAACGGGAAATCGGGTCGCGCGGCGATCAGCGCCGCCATCCCCTTCAGCATGTCGCGTCTGCGCATTTCCCACCTTTGCCGTGCGGACGAACGGGTGAGTTGTTCCACGCGCGCCCCGCCGCGGGAAGGGCGCGGCGACGGCGGGCGCCGGATCGGCGACGTCCGGCGCCGGCTCGGGACGACGATCCGGCTCGCCCCAACGAAAAGGCCCGCGCGGAGCGATCCGCGCGGGCCGATTTCAGCTTCGGCGATCGGGAGCGCCGGTCACTCCGGCTTCTTGACCACCTTGTCGCGCGCCTTCAGCGCGGCGCCGAGGATGTCGCCGAGCGAGGCCCCCGAATCGGCCGAACCGTATTGGGCGATCGCTTCCTTCTCTTCGGCGACTTCGAGCGCCTTGATCGAGACCGCGATCTTGCGCGCGCGGCGGTCGAACTGGGTGATGCGCGCGTCGACCTTCTCGCCGACCGCGAAGCGTTCGGGCCGCTGGTCGCCGCGATCGCGCGCGAGCTCCGAGCGCTTGATGAACGCGGTCAGATCCGAGCCGGCGATCTTGACCTCGACGCCGCCGTCCTTGACCTCGATCACCTCGCAGGTGACGACCAGCCCCTTGCGCAATTCGCCCGGCGCGCCGGTATCCGCGCCCTCTTCGGCGGCGGGCCGCTTGGCCGCGAACGGATCGCCGCCGAGCTGCTTGACCCCGAGCGAGATGCGCTCCTTCTCGGTGTCGACGTCGAGCACCTTGGCGCGCACCATGTCGCCCTTCTTGAACTCCTCGATCGCCTGCTCGCCCGGCTTGTTCCAGTCGAGGTCGGAGAGGTGGACCATGCCGTCGACATCGCCGTCGAGGCCGATGAACAGGCCGAACTCGGTCTTGTTCTTGACCTCGCCCTCGACCTCGGAGCCGACCGGATGGCGTTCGGCGAAGGCTTCCCAGGGGTTCTGCAGGGTCTGCTTGAGGCCGAGCGAGATGCGGCGCTTGGCCGAATCGACCTCGAGCACCTGGACGTCGACCTCCTGGCTGGTCGCGATGATCTTGCCGGGATGGACGTTCTTCTTGGTCCAGGACATTTCCGAGACGTGGATGAGGCCCTCGATGCCCGGCTCCAGCTCGACGAAGGCGCCGTAGTCGGTGATGTTGGTCACGCGGCCCTTGAGCCGCATGCCGATCGCATATTTGGTCTCGATCGCCGCCCACGGATCCTCGAGCAGCTGCTTCATGCCGAGCGAGATGCGGTGGGTCTCGTGGTTGATCTTGATGATCTTGACCTTGACCGTCTGGCCGATGCTGAGCACTTCGGTGGGATGGTTGACGCGCCGCCAGGCGATGTCGGTGACGTGCAGCAGGCCATCGATGCCGCCGAGGTCGACGAAGGCGCCGTAGTCGGTGATGTTCTTGACGGTGCCGTCGATGACCTGGCCTTCGGCGAGGTTGGCGACGATCTCGTGGCGCTGCTCGGCGCGGCTCTCCTCGAGCACGGTGCGGCGCGAGACCACGATGTTGCCACGGCGGCGATCCATCTTGAGGATCTGGAACGGCTGCGGCACGTTCATCAGCGGCGCGACGTCGCGCACCGGGCGGATGTCGACCTGGCTGCGCGGCAGGAACGCCACCGCGCCGTCGAGGTCGACGGTGAAGCCGCCCTTGACCTGGTTGAAGATGACGCCGTCGACCTTCTCGTTCTTCTCGAAGGCCTGTTCCAGCTTGACCCAGCTCTCCTCGCGGCGCGCCTTGTCGCGCGAGATGACGGCCTCGCCGAGCGCGTTCTCGATGCGCTCGAGATAGACCTCGACCTCGTCGCCGACGCCGGGCGCGGGATCGCGGCCGTGATTGGTGAATTCCTTGAGCGCGACGCGCCCCTCGGTCTTGAGGCCGCAATCGATGATCGCCATGTCCTTTTCGATGGCGACCACCCGACCCTTGACGACGGACCCTTCGAAGGCCTCGTCCTCGCCATAGGTCTCGTTCAGCAAGGCGGTGAAATCCTCGCGCGAGGGCGCGTAGGAATTGGCGGATACGGACATTCTCTCTCCTGGGATGCCCCCGATGGGGCGGCGCCGGCGGGTTGGCGTTGAAGGGAGCTCCCGGCCGCCGGATGAGCCGCGAAGCGGCTCGTCACCGCCGATAAGGCGGGCCGGCGCTCGGACCGGCGGCGAGAACTGACGTGACGCGCCAGGCCGCGAGGCCGGACGCGAGGGTGATATAGGGTGATCCCCGCGCCAGAGCAAGCACGATCCCACGGGCTGCTCGAGGAGAACCGGCGACGTCAGCCGACGGGCGCGCAGCGCAGGAAGATTCCCTTGCCGGGCGCCAGCGGCGCCGCCCATTTGAGGCGCGAGTCGATGCGCGCGCCATAGCCGCGGTAGAGCGCCGAGAGGATCGCGTCGGCGACGGCGTCATCGGCCGCCTCGCCCGCCGCGTCGATCAGGCGCTGGTAGTTCCCGTCGGTGTCGTCGGTCGCGAACCCGAGGCTCGCCAGCGCGGCGAGACGATCGGGGGCGAGACGGAACTGGCGAGGCTGGCCGGGCGCCTGAGCGTAGAAGCCCGACTCCGCCTCGCACAGGAGCCGACGATCGTCCTCGACGAACAGGCATTGGACATAGCCCCGGTCGGGGGCGAGCAGGCTGATCACGAGGTAGCGATCCTTCGGCGCGGGGTCGGCGTGGATCATTCGCAGGCGCTCGACCACGTCGCATCGATGGGCCGAAAGGAACGCCGCGAGACCGCCGTCGGCTGCGGCGGGACTCGCCGCCGAGAGCACGCCGGCCGCCGGAAACACGATCGCCACGGATACAACAAGAAGACGCCGCACGAACGCGCACAACGGTCGACCTCCAACGCCCAACGCCATGTCGCGCGAGAGGTTAGCAGCGGACGCGGCCGCGAGTCATCCTCGGCGCCGCCCCGCCGGCTTTGGTCCGCCCCGCCGGGAATTTGGCGACCGGCCGTGCGAGCCCCTCGCAAATTACAAAGTTTGCCGCTATAGCCCCCCGCAACGTCCCCTACCCGAACGGACCGGCCCCGGACGGTCCTCCCAAAGGAGCCTTCATGAACCTGTCTCGCAGCGCGCCGCTCGGCCGGCGCGGCCTCGCCGTCGCACTCGGCCTGGGCGCTTTCCTGATCGCCGCCAGCTTCGCCCAGGCCGAGCCCAAGGTGCTCGCCAAGATCGACGGCGCTCCGATCACCGAGGACGACGTCAACGACGCGCTCGAGGACATCGGCCCGGGGTTGCCCAAGAACCTCGACGGGCCCGCGCGCCAGCAATATGCGCTCGACTATCTCATCGACATGAAGCTGGTCGCCAAGAAGGCCGCGGCCGACAAGCTCGACGCCGGCGCCGTCTTCGCGCGGCGCATGGCCTATTATCACGACAAGCTCGAGATGGAGGCGCTGCTGACCGACGTCGCGGCCAAGGCGGCGACCGACGAGGCGGAGCACAAGGCCTATGAGGAGGCCGCCAAGGCCAACCCGCCCGCGCAGGAAATCCACGCGCGCCACATCCTCCTGCCGACCGAGGAGGAGGCCAAGGCGGCGCTCGCGCGGGTCAAGAACGGCGAGGATTTCGCCAAGGTCGCCACCGAACTGTCCAAGGATCCGGGCGGCGAGGGCGGCGACCTCGGCTGGTTCACCAAAGACAAGATGGTGCCCGAATTCGCCGAGGCGGCGTTCAAGCTCGAGCCCGGCCAGATCTCCGAACCGGTCAAGAGCCAGTTCGGCTGGCACATCATCAAGGTCGAGGAAAAGCGGATGAAGACGTTCCCGCCCTTCGAGCAGGTCAAGGAGCAGGCGGCGCGCTACGTCGTCCAGAAGGCCCAGAGCGACCTGATCGTGAAGCTCCACGAGGGCGTCAAGATCGAGCGCACCGAGGAGCCCAAGCCCGCCGCCGACGCGGCCAAGCCCGCCGACAAACCCGCCGACGCCAAGACGCCCTGACCGGCGCCGGGACGGGGGCGCGAGCCCCTCCCGGCTGCGTCGCACCGACGGACGATCCGCCATGGCCGCCCCCGCTCCCCTGTCGCCGCTCGCGCCCAGGACATACCCCGGCCTGCCGCCGATCGAGGGCGTGCGCTTCGCCACGGCCGCGGCGGGCGTGCGCTACGCCGGCCGCACCGACGTCATGCTGGCGCTGTTCGACGCGCCGGCGACGGTGGCGGGCGTATTCACGCGCTCGCGATGCCCGTCGGCGCCGGTCGACTGGTGCCGCGCCAATCTCGCCCGGGGGCAGGCGCGCGCGCTCGTCGTCAATTCCGGCAACGCCAACGCCTTCACCGGCGGCCTCGGCGCCGCCGCGGTCGCCGAGGTCGCCGCCGCCGCCGGCAAGGCGACCGGCGCCGCGCCCGGGCAGGTGTTCATGGCTTCGACCGGGGTGATCGGCGAGCCGCTCGACGCGTCCAGGATCGCCGCCGTCCTCGAATCGCTCGCCGCCGCCGCCCGGCCCGACGGGCTGATGGAGGCCGCGCGGGCGATCATGACCACCGACACGTTTCCCAAGGTCGCGACCGCGCGGGCGAGGCTCGGCGACGCCGAGGTCACGATCAACGGCATCGCCAAGGGCGCCGGCATGATCGCGCCCGACATGGCGACCATGCTCGCCTTCGCCTTCACCGACGCGCCGATCGCCGCGCCGGCGCTGCAGGCGCTGCTCGGCAAATCGGTCGACCGCTCGTTCAACTGCATCACGGTCGACAGCGACACCTCGACTTCCGACACGCTGCTGCTGTTCGCGACCGGCGCGGCGGCGAGCCGCGGCGCGCCCGAAATCGCCGACCCCGCCGATCCGCGCCTCGCCGGGTTCCGGCGCGCGCTCGACGCGCTGCTGCTCGACCTCGCCCACCAGGTCGTGCGCGACGGCGAGGGCGCGCGCAAGTTCATCGCGGTCAAGGTCGAGGGGGCGGCCTCGCGCAGGGCGGCCAGGCGCATTGCCCTGTCGATCGCCAATTCGCCGCTGGTCAAGACCGCGGTCGCGGGCGAGGACGCCAACTGGGGCCGGGTCGTGATGGCGGTCGGCAAGGCCGGAGAGAAGGCGGAGCGCGACCGGCTCGCGATCCATTTCGGCACGATCCGGGTCGCCGTCGACGGCCTGCGCGACCCCGCCTACAGCGAAGCGGAGGCCTCGGCCTATATGAAGAATCCGAACATCGACATCACCGTCAACGTCGGGGTCGGCAACGCGACCGCGAAGGTCTGGACCTGCGACCTGACGAAGGAATACGTGGCGATAAACGGCGACTACCGGTCGTAGGACGGCGGCGAGGCGAACGCGCCGCGCCTCACGCCCCGTCCGCCAACCCGAAGAACACCATCGCGGCGGCGACCCCGGCGAGGTCGCACAGACTCCCCATCATGGCGCCGATCGGCACGACCAAATCGGAACCCAGCGCCAGCATTCCCGCGCCGGCCAGACCGCTTGTCACGAGCGACCATTTCATGGCGCAATCCACTTGGTTCAAGAGCGCGCCCCCATGGCGGCAGAACCCGCCGCGATGGCGAAGGTTCCGGCCGGCGGCGCTCTCGCGCGCAGCGTCGTTCGCGCCGCCGAGCCGATCGCGGGCGGCGGCCGAGACCGCCCGGTCCCGGCGCCGTCGTCCCGACGCAATGCTCGATTAACCATCGCGGCTCATCCTGCTGGCCATGGCGGAACCCATCGACTCCCAGGCCCTTCTCGCCGCCCTGCCCGCCGCGCCCGATCTGGCCGCGCGCGTGGCCGGCTGGTTGCGCCATCTGGCGCAGGAGCGGCGGCTCTCGCCCCTTTCGCTCGAGGCCTACGGCCGGGACGTCAGGCAGTTCCTCGGCTTTCTCGCCGTGCGCTTCGCGGCGCCGCCGGCGACGGCCGATTTCGTCGCGCTCACCCCTGCCGACCTGCGCGCGTTCCTGGCGCGCCGCCGCGCGGATGGCGTCGAGGGGCGATCGCTGATGCGCGCGCTCGCCTCGCTGCGCTCGCTGGCGCGCTATCTGGAGCGCGAGGGCGCCGGCCGCGCCTCGGCTTTCGCCGCGATCCGGGCGCCGCGCCTTCCGCGCAGCCTGCCCAAGGCGCTCAACGCCGCCGACGCGATCGCGATGACGCGGACGGCGACGCGCGACGGCGAGGCGCGCGACCCCTGGATCCTGGCGCGCGACGCCGCCGTGCTCGCGCTGCTCTACGGCGCCGGCCTGCGCATCGCCGAGGCGCTGTCGATCCGCCGCAAGGACGCCCCGGTCGGCGCCGTCGACGTGGCGACGATCGTCGGCAAGGGCGGCAAGACGCGGGTCGCGCCCGTGATCGCGCCGGTGCGGGCGGCGATCGAGGACTATTTGAAGGCGTGCCCGTGGAAGCTCCGGCCCGAGGGGCCGCTGTTCGTCGGCGCCCGGGGCGGACCGTTGCGGCCGCGGATCATCCAGCTGACGGTCGAGCGGCTGCGCGGCGCGCTCGGCCTGCCCGACAGCGCGACGCCGCACGCGCTGCGCCATTCGTTCGCGACCCATCTGCTCGGGCGCGGCGGCGACCTGCGGACGATCCAGGAACTGCTCGGCCACGCCTCGCTGTCGACGACGCAGATCTACACCGCCGTCGACGGCGCCCGGCTGCTCGAGGCCTATCGCGCCGCCCATCCGCGCGCCCGGATCGAACCGCCCTGATTTTCAGATCTCCACCGCCGGATCGCCCCGCCGATCGCCGGTGGGACGGAGACGATGGCGAGCCCCGCCGCCGGCTAGCTTTCGCGCGCGTTGAGCCGCGCCCAGTAGGCGCGCGCCTGGTCGCGGAGCGCCCGCATCTCGCGCAGCGCCGCTTCCTTGTAGGGCGCGACGAGGCGATGGGCATAGTCGTGGAAGGCGACGAACCGGTCGTAGACCCAGACGAACCAGGGCATCGACAGCAGCTTGTCGCGCGTGAGGTCGAAGGCGATCGCGACGAGGCCGACGCCGGCGAACTGCATCGCCGCCCAGCCGAGCAGGCCCAGGACCGGATGGCCGGTCGCCGCCAGCCACAGCGAAACGACCTTGAACGGCTCGACGATGGCGAGGGGGATCACGAAGATGACCAGCGCGACGGGCGCCGGCATGACTGCGATGACGGCGGCGATCCGCGCCTTCATCCGGCGCCAGGGAACGACGCCGGCAAGCCGGCGCCCGAACGCGACGCAGCTGCGCCAGACCCAGGCGTCGAGCAGAAACACGACCGCCAGCAGCAGCATCAGGATTCGGGGCGGCGGCCGCTTTTCCAACTCGGGCTCCTCGACCTGTGTCTGCGGGGACACTATGGCTTATCGATGAAAGCGGATCGCCACAATCGCGCCGACCGCGTCGCATCCGCCCCATTGCCGCCATTAACCCCGGCTTAACCAAGGCCGCCTTTGTCGCGAATGCAACCCATCTTCGCAACGAAGCGGCAAGGTTGACGGAACCTTCCTTTAACCGTTCCCGCCTAAGGGTCAGCCCGGGTGGCGTTGTCGGCAGGAGTTGAACATGCAGGGTTTCACGCGCGCGCGCGCTTTCAGGATCGGGGCGGCGCTGCTCATCGGCCTCGCCCTCGGCGCCTGCGCCAGGAACAACGCCGACGTCGACGCCGGGCTCGGCGGCCCCGGCGGCGCCCAGGCCGGCGCGCCCGGCAGCTTCCAGGACTTCTCGAGCAACGTCGGCGACCGCGTGTTCTTCGAGACCGATTCGACCGAATTGACCGCGATCGCGCAGGCGACCCTCGACAAGCAGGCGGCCTGGCTCAACCAGTACGGCCGCTACGCCTTCACGCTCGAAGGCCACGCCGACGAGCGCGGCACCCGCGAATATAATTTCGCGCTCGGCGCCCGGCGCGCCGAGGCGGCCAAGAGCTACCTGATCGCCAAGGGCGTCGCCGCTTCGCGGATCAAGACGATCAGCTTCGGCAAGGAGCGGCCGGTCGCGGTCTGCAACGACATTTCCTGCTGGTCGCAGAACCGCCGCGTCGTGACCGTGCTCGCCGGCGCTCCCGCCTCCTGAGTTCGCGGGGCGGTCGCGGCCGCGCGGGGGCCCCGCGTCGGCCCGCGCTTCCGCCCGATTTTCGGCCGGGGCGCGCTTTGTCCTCGGGTTAGCGGCTATACTGGCTGCCGCGCCGGGCGCATGATCGGATCGGAGGCGGAGGGTTGACCTTGTCCGTTGGCTTTCGCCTCGCCGTCATCCTGCTTTCGATAGTCGGCGCGACCGCCGCACGGGCGGAGGAGTCCGGCGCGCCGCGGGCTCCGTTGCGGCTCGCCCAGAGCGGCCTGCCGCCGGCCGACATTCCCGAGGAGGGCGGCGGCGACGCCGCCGGGCTGCTGGTCAAGATCGAGCGGCTCGAGAGCCAGCTGCGCGCCGCCAACGGCCAAATCGAGGAATTGCAGAACCAGCAGCGCAAGCTCGAGGAGCAGTTGCGGAAATTCCAGGAGGACGTCGAATTCCGGCTGGGTCAGAACGCCGCCGGCGCGCAGCCGCCGGGCGCCGCGCCGGCCCAGCCCGCGCGACCGAGGAAGCCCCCGGGCGGCGACGCGTTCGATCCGAACGCCGATCCGAACGCGCCGGGCGCGCCGCTGCGAATCGGACAGGCGCAGCCCAGCCCGCCGCTGGCGACGCCGCCCGAGGTCCCCGCCGGCGCGCAGCCGCTTCCGCGCGGCCCGTTCCCCGAGCCGCCGGTCGCCGGCGGGCCGCCGGTGGTCCCGGGGGTCGGGCCGCCGGACGATCCGCGCGAAGTCTTCAAGGCGGCGATGGAATCATACGGGCACGACCAGTACGACCAGGCCGAGCAGCAGCTCCGCGCCTTCGTCGCCAAATTCCCGAAGGACCGCAGCGCCCCCGAGGCGATCTACTATCTCGGCGAGACCTTTCTGAAGCGCGGGCGGATGCGCGAAGCCGCCGAGCAATATCTCAATCTGTCGAGCAATTATTCGAAATCGGCGCTCGCGCCCAGCGCGATGCTGCGGCTCGGCGAGGCGCTGGCGGCGCTCGACAACACCGCCCAGGCCTGCGCGACCTTCGGCGAAATCGACCGCCGCTATCCGACCGCCACCGCCGCGCTCAAGAGGATCGTCGAGGCCGAGATGCGCAAGGATCATTGTTGAGCGACGGCGCTCCGCGCGCCCTGGCGGCTGGATCGGCCGCGCAGATCGAGGCCCTGTTTGCGCCATTGGCGCGCGCCAGGGGCGTTCTGCTCGCCGTCTCCGGCGGCCCCGATTCGACCGCGCTGATGATCCTTTCGGCGCGCTGGGCGGCGCAGGGCGCCCGCCCGCCGATCGCGGCGGCCACCGTCGACCACGGCCTGCGCGAAGGCGCGCGCGCCGAAGCCGGGATGGCGGCGGCCCTCGCCGCCCGGCTCGGGCTGCCCCATCATATCCTGGAATGGCGGGGCCCGAGGCCGCGCAGCCGCATCCAGGAGCGCGCGCGCCAGGCGCGCTACGGCCTGCTCGGCGCCTGCGCGCGGGCGATCGGCGCCGATTTCCTGGTCACCGCCCATCACGCCGACGATCAGGCCGAGACGGTGTTGTTCCGGCTGCTGCGCGGTTCGGGAATCGGCGGCCTGCGCGGCATGGCGCCCGCCGCCGCGCTCGACGGCCTCACGCTGGCGCGGCCGCTGCTCGGCGCCTCCAAGCGCGAACTGGTCGCGATCTGCGAGGCCGCCGGCGCGGCCTATGCCGACGATCCCTCCAATTCGGACCCGCGCTTCGCGCGCACGCAGGTGCGCCGGCTGACCGCCGTGCTCGCCGCCGAGGGCCTCGGCGCGACCGAGATCGCTCGGCTGGCGCGGCGCGCCGGCCAGATGGAGGAGGCGGTGGTCGCCCAGACGCGCGCGGCCGCGGCGCGGCTGGGATGGAACGAGCCGCGCGCGACCCGCGACGCGCGCGCCCTGTTGGCCGAGCCGATCGAGATCGCCCAGCGCCTGCTGGCGGGCGAGATCGCCCGGGTCGCGGGGCGGCCGGCGCGGCAGCTGCGCCTCGAGGCGATCGAAAATCTGACGCGGGCGCTCGCCGAGGCGCAGGCGCGCGGCGAGGCGCTGCGCGCCAATGTCGGCGGCGCGAGCGTCCACCTGAGCGCCGGCGGCGCGCTCGGCGTGAGTCCGGAGGCGCCGCGGCGGTCGGGCGCGACGCCGCCGGCGCAGGCGACCGATCGTCCGGCGCCGCCCGGAGCGTGAAGGACGAGGCGGCGCCTGCGACATTGGGCGCGCTGCCGTCTGGAACGAGATCAACTCCCGGCCGCCGGCGTCCGTGATGCGCAGGCGCAAATCCGTCGGCGCGACATTTCGGGGCAAGGGCACTTTTACGACGAAAGGCAGTGCCGGCGAAAGGTCCCGTATGAACTGCGCCTGGCGCCTGCCGCGGAGCCATAGTTCGACCCGCGCCCGCGGCTGGTTTTCCGTGACGGCCACGCCGGCCTGCAGTTCGTTTTTCGAGATTTGCAGGTGGACGGCCGCCGCCAGATTGGCGTGTTGCGCCGGGCCGATTTTTTGGATGGGATACCAATACTGGCTCCAGCTCTTGGTTTCGCCCGGCTGGAGAAAGCTGAAGTCCGGCTGGTTGTCGGTATAAACGCCGGCCATGATTTCGATGTACGGGGCGAATTCACCGCGGGCGTCGGCAACCGTCAGATTCCGGTCCCAGGCGTAGCCAAATTCATGGTTTCCCCAGGTCCATTGTTTCTTCCCCGGCGAAATGTGGTGGTTTGCGTAATGCACGATGCCAGCCTGCGCCAGATGGTCGTAGCCCCCGAAGAAGTC
>JBEKZS010000051.1:0-25354 GCA_049509635.1 Roseiarcus sp. | reverse complement strand
TGCCAGTACCAGATGGCCAGGGGCCACTGGCAGATCATCAAGCACGGACCCAAGGGGCCCGAGGAGGGGCGCTTCAGGACGCTTGCGCTCGGCGACGCGCCCCCGAAGATGATCGACATCGCGCTCCGCGCCGCGCGCGCGATCGGCGGCGGCCTCTACGGCGTCGACCTCAAGGAGACCGGCGACTCGATCGCCGTCATCGAGGTCAACGACAATCCCAATCTCGAGCACGGCGTCGAGGACCAGGTCGCCAAGGACGAGGTCTGGAGCCGCATCCTGCAATGGTTCATCAAGCGCATCGATGCGTGAGCGTCGCCCGCCGAAGGCGTTGGCCTGAGCCACCCAGGGCTGTATTGTCCCGCCTCGCGCGCAGGATTTCCCGATGTATGAACCGCCGCTCCACCGCCAGGACCAGATAGAGGCCCTGCACGCGCTGATCCGCGCCCATCCGCTCGGCCTGCTGATCTCTCACGGCGCGCAGGGGCTGGAGGCCAATTCCATCCCGTTCCTGATCGACCCCGCGGCCTCGCGATTCGGCACGCTGCAGGCCCATATGGCGCGCGCCAACGGGCAATGGCGGAGTCTGGCCGGGGCGGACGAGGTCCTGATCGTGTTCCAGGGGCCCGAGCATTACATCACCCCGGCCTGGTATCAGACCAAGCGCGAGACGGGCAAGGTCGTGCCGACCTGGAACTACGTGATGGTGCAGGCGCGCGGGCGCCCGCGGGTGATCGAAGACGCCGGCTGGCTGCGCGCCCAGATCGAGGCGCTGACCGACAGGCAGGAGCGTCCGCGCGCCGCGCCGTGGGCGGTCGGCGACGCCCCGGAGCCGTTCATCGAGGCTCAGATCCGGGCGATCGTCGGCGTCGAGATCGAGATCGCGCATATCTCGGGGAAGTGGAAGGCGAGCCAGAACCGTCCCGCCGCCGACAGGGCCGGCGTGATCGCGGGGCTCGCCGAACTCGGCGACGAGGAATCCCTGGCGATGGCGGCGATCGTGCGCGAGGCGGAGCCGAAGGTCTGACATCGCCGTCCGCGCCCGCCGGCTGACGCTCACGCCGGCGCGCCCGCGCCCAGCGCCCGCCCCGCAAACCCGGGCGGGACGCGCGAACCAATCATCAATCCATTTCTGGGATAACCCCCGCCATTGAGGGGTGTGCGATGGACTCGATCGGGCAGAAACTCGCCAGGGCGTTCAACCGGCCGTCCGGGTTCGACTACATGCGGCTCGTCCTGTCGACCGGCGTCATAGCCCAGCACACCGTCAACGTCGTCTACGGCGAGCGCGCCGCCGTGTCGGTGCTGCGCTCCCCCGCAGGCATTCCCTTCATCATGATCCTGCCGATGTTCTTCGCGCTTTCCGGCTTTCTGGTCGCCGGAAGCCTGGAGCGAAACCGGAGTCTCATCAGCTTCATCGGGCTGCGCGCGATACGCCTGCTGCCGGCGCTTTCATTCGAGACGACCCTGTCCGCCCTGGTGCTCGGTCCGCTGTTCACGACTATGCCGCTGAGCGCCTATTTCTCCGCTCCCGACTTTTCCGCCTATTTCCTCAACATCATCGGCTGGATCCATTACACGCTGCCGGGGGTCTTTCTCGCCAATCCGACGCCGGACACGGTCAACGTCCAATTGTGGACGATTCCCGTCGAACTGAAATGCTATTTCGCGCTCGCGATTCTGGCCTTCGTCGGCGCGATCGGACGCCGCAGCGTCACCGCCTGGATCCTGGTCGCGGTGCAGCTGTTTCTGGTTCTGCTGCTGATCAGGCGCCCCTCGCCCGACCATCCCGCGCTGGCGCCGTCGCTCGTCCTCGTCGGATGCTTTCTGGCCGGCGTCTGCCTCTACCGGCTTCGCGCCTCGATCCCGCTGACGCTCCCGCTCGGGGCGATCGCGATCGCGGTCTGCGTCGCGCTGCTCCTCATCCCTCGCGGCTACTGGCTGCTGCCCCTGCCGGCCGCCTACGCCACCGTTTTCCTGGGTGCGCTGAACCCGCGCCGGAACCGGATTCTGCTGAGCGGCGACTATTCCTACGGGCTGTTCCTCTACGGCTTTCCAATCCAGCAGGCGGTCGCCGCGCAAAGCTGGTGCCATGACTGGCCGACCAATCTGGCCGTCGCCTATCCCTTCGCGTTTCTCCTGGCGTTCGTTTCGTGGTGGCTCGTCGAACGGCCGGCGATGCGGCTGAAATCGCTGATCCACCGGATCGAAGCGCTCGCGCTCGGGTTCCGGCCGCTGGAGTGGCATCGCCGCCACGTGTTCGCGATGGCCGCGCCGACGGCCGAGCCGGTCGAACGGTGACGCGCGGCTGAAGACGCCGCGCCGGTCGTGACGGCGGCGTCCTGACCCGGGACGACCGTGCCGACCGACGATGGCGCGCGGACGGAGTTCAGGTCGGCCGCGCCGCCTCGCCGAGACCAGGCCCGCGCGCGAACGCGCGCGCCCGTCCACGCGATCGGCCGCTTGCGGTAGCCCGAATCGCTCGGCTAAATGCGCGCGTCGATGCGCGATCCCGATTTCTGGAGACCCCCACATGAGCCCTGCCGCCGCCGCGATCGAACCCGGCGATCGCGACCTCCTGCTGACGCGCCTGATCGACGCGCCGCGCGAGAAACTGTATCGCGCCTGGACCGAACCCGATCTGCTGAGGCAATGGTTCGCGCCGCTGCCCTATACGACGCCGGTCGCCGAACTCGACGTGCGGCCGGGCGGCGCCAGCTACATCGTCATGCGCGGCCCGGACGGCGTCGACCTGCCCAACCGCGGCGTTTATCTGGAAGTCGTCCCCTACGAGAAGCTCGTCTTCACCAACGCCTATGCGCGCGCCTGGGAGCCGTCGGAGAAGCCGTTCATGACGGCGATCGTCACCTTCGCCGACGAGGGCGGCCGGACGCGCTACACCGCGCTGGTCCGCCACTGGACGCTCGCCGATCGTCAGACCCACGAGACGATGGGTTTCCATCGCGGCTGGGGACAGGCGGCGGACCAGCTGGAGGCGCTGGCGAAGCGGATGTGAGCGTCGGCGCGCGGGCGCGTCCAGCGCGCGCTGGCGAGGTCGGGCCGGGATGGTCTGCTGTGCGTCCTGCCGAGTTCTCTCGTGGGGATGACCTCCGTCATTCCGATCAGACTGGCCGCTCGCAATCCTGGGCGCGTCATAACCCACGTCCCCGAGCTTTGAGCGCTTGGGCAGCTGGCGGATCTTGTCGATCGCAAGAATCGCGTCGCGCGGCTGATTGTGGAAGCTCCAGGTCGGCCCGCTCGCCATGACTCTCTTGTTCCGATCGGGACTGAGATACCGCGCGGCGATGTTGACCATCGTAAAGCCGGCCGCGATCGCCTGGTCGTTCGAACCGTGCACGGTGAGATGGGAGGAATTGAGTTCGTCGTAGAGGCGAGGCAGTGCGCGCTGATGCGCCGTCATGCAGGCCTTGGCTTCCAGCGCCATCAGCACGCTGCCGACCGGCGCGCGCCGCATGACCGGTAGGCGGACGAAATCCAGGGTCTCCGTTTCGGTGAGCCCGATGTCCCAGTCTTGGGCCATCGTCGCCAGGGTCTGGCGGGACGACTTGAAATCGGCCCCCGAAGGGGTGCACAGCACGAGGTCGAGGTTCTTCTTCCGGTCGTGGACGAAGTCGCGCATCTCGTGATTGATCCCGAAGACCACCCGACCCTCCTCGACGTGGCGCCGAAGCAGGGAGCAGGCGCCCATGAGGTCGAAGACGATGCCCCAGCACGCGACTTTCGAATGATGGTCGCTGCGCGAATGATACTGCCAACGGTTCCCCTGGGCGTCTTCGCGGGTCGCCTTCGAAAGCGTGCGGACGAGGATCTCCGGACCGAACATCGCTCATCCCGTGGGCTGGTCGCTCGGGACCATGGATACACCATTCGCGCCGACCCGACGAAAGTCGAGCGCCAGCGCGGCCATTCTGTCCCCGGGCGCTGTCGCGGCCGTGGGAAATCCCGGCCCGAAGCTCACGGCCACCTTTCTAGGACGGTGCGATCTCGTCGACGAGGTCCTTGGCCTGCTTCGCCGGGTCCTTCGAGGGCGCGCGGGCTGCCGAGTCCCGGCGGGCAACGCCGTCGGGCGGAAGCGGCCGTGCGAGATCGATTTCCCCCGGGCGCCAAGCGCCCCGATTCGTTAAGCCATTTGGGCGATGAATGGGGCCGAGGACGGGTGCGAGCGACCTGTTTGGCCGGGCGGGCCGAGGCGTCGGCCACCGCGTCGATGTCGGAGAGCGTTCATGCCCTATGTCTCCTTGCGCCGGCGTCTGGCCGACGAGCTGATGTCGCCGCCCGACGAGCGGCGGTTCGGTTCGGGTTGGCTCAGCGGCGCCTCGGCGCTCGGGCTCGGTCTGGCCGGCCTGTTCGTCGTCGTCTGCCTGCACTATCCCTCGCTGCTGACGGTTCCGCAGCTGCGGTTCATCGGTTCGTTCTCCCGGTTCAGGCCGCTGCTCGACGCCGGGTTGGTCGTCGCCTACGCCCTGGCGCTGCTGAGCCTGATCCTGCGCCAGGACAAGCTGCTGGGCTTCACGGCGATCGGCGTCGTGATCGTCGCCGCGCTTATGGGGGGTGGCGCGAGCCGGCCGGAGACCGCCGAGGGCGGCTCGATATATTTCGGCCTCGATTTCTTCGTGGTCAACGTCGTCTTCACCGGTTTCCTGTTCGTCCCGCTCGAACGGCTGATGCCGCGCATCAAGGGTCAGCCGCTGTTCCGGTCGGAATGGCACGAGGACCTCTTCTACTATCTCGTCAGCTCGCTGTTCGTTCAGATCCTGACGTTCCTGACCCTGGCGCCGTCCAATTTCATCCTCGGCCACGCCCAGCTCGACGGCGTGCGCGCGGCGGTCGCCGGCCAGCCGTTCTGGCTGCAGGTCGTCGAGATCATGGCGTTGACCGATTTCGCGCAATATTGGCTGCATCGCGCGTTTCATCGGGTTCCCATGCTCTGGCGCTTTCACGCCGTGCATCATTCCGCGCAGACCCTCGACTGGGTCGCCGGCGCGCGCATGCATTTTCTCGAAATCGTCTGCCTGCGCGCGGTCACCGCGACGCCGGCCTTCGCGGTCGGCTTCGCGCCCGCGGCGCTGCAGGCTTATCTCCTGATCGTCTACGTCTACTCGACCTTCATCCACGCCAATTTCGGCTGGAATTTCGATCGGATCGGCGCCTGGCTGGTGACGCCGCGCTTCCACCACTGGCACCACGGCGTCGACCGCGAAGCGATCGACGTCAATTTCGCGATCCACTTCCCGCTCTATGACCGGCTGTTCGGCACCTATCATCTGCCCAAGGGCGAATGGCCGTCGGGCTACGGGGTCGTCGGCAATCCCGTGCCGCGCGGCTATTGGCGCCAGTTCCTCTATCCCTTCCGGCGCGACTGAACGAGGCGGCGCGAGCCGTCGACCCGGGCCGCGACCTCGCTCAGGAATAGCGCTTCGGGGTTGTCAAACGCCCCGGGCCGCGCGAAAGTTCGCGGGCGAGCGTCTCATCGGGGCCCGTCGATGGCAGATCTTCGTCCGGCCGAGGTCAAGCTCTGGAAAGCCGTCGTCGCCGGCGCGCCCTGCGAGTTTTCCCGGAGCGAGCCCAGGATCATCGGCGCCGCCTATCTCCGCTTTCTCCTGCTCGGCGGCGACGGCGACGGCTCGGCTCACCTGAATCCGATCGACGTGAAGGGCGCCAGGATCGAGGGCGTGCTCGATCTCGACGAATGCGAGGCCAAGCGCAGCATGAAGGCGGAGGCCTGCCGCTTCGAGGGCGGCATGATGCTGAACGACGCCAGCCTGAGGAATTTCGGCCTGATCGGCTGCTTCGTCAAACCGATCGTCGGCGTGCCCGGCCTGTTCGCGCGGCCGACGGCGATATTCGCCGAACGCCTGAAGGCGTCCGGCTCGGTCTATTTCCGGCAGGGCTCGCGGATATTCGGCGCGGTCGCCCTGCGCCACGCAAAAATCGACGGCTCGCTCGATCTGTGCGGCAGCGTCTTTTCGCCGGGGACGGGCGGGCGCGCGATCGACCTCACCGGCGCCGGCGTCGGCGGCGACCTGCGCCTGCACGGCCTCTACCGCGGCGGCGTCCCCGATGCCAGCCAGACGCGCGCGCCGGTCCGCTGGTTCCGCTCCGAGGGCGCGATCCTGCTCGACCATGCGGAGGTCGGCAAGGATCTCTATATCGTCGGCGCCGACATGAGGCTCGCCGCGCGCGCCCGGCCGGCGGTCGACGACGTGGTTCTCCAGGGCCGGGGCCTCACCGTGAAGGGCGGGCTGTTTCTCCACGGCGGCGCCAGGGTCGAGGGAATCTCGCTGCTCGGCGCCAGGGTCGGCGTTCTCATCGATCGCCTGGAATGCTGGCAATTCGGCGCCGGGCGACACCGCTTCGACGGCTTCGTCTACGACCGGATCGCCGACGAGTCGCGGTTCGACCGGGCGGCCTGGCTGCGCACGCAGCGGCCCCGGGATCTCGGCGAGGACCAGCGGCGGCTGGGCGGCGCGGCCGCCTCCGATCCGAACGGCCTGCGCCGGCAGCCATGGCTGCAGGCGGCCAAGGCGCTCGAGGACGGCGGCGCCAAGAAGAAGGCGACCGAATTGCGCATCGCGCTGGAGCGCCAGACCACGAGGACCGGCAATCTGTTTCGCCAGGTCTGGGGCAATCTCTACGACGCGCTCGCCGCCTATGGCTTCCGGCCCGGCCAGCTCGTCCTGGTGACGTTCGGGGTGTGGCTGGTCGGCGCCTGGGCGGCGCATCAGATCGCGCGCCACGGCGATTTCGTCGCCACGAAGGACAAGCCGTCGCCCGCCTTCCAGGCGCAACTCGCGCAGTGCTGGCGGCGCGCCCCGCCGAAACCGCCGGTCGACTGGCGCATCGCCACCGGGTTCTGCGACGAACTCCTCGCGCCGGATTATCCCGCGATCTATCCCTGGCTCTACAGCGTCGACGTGCTGGTTCCGGCGCTGGCCACCGGCCAGACCAAGGCCTGGCAATGGCGCCAGCACGGCGGATGGCGCTGGATCCTGTTTCTCGAGGCGGCCTACGGCTATGTCGCCGCGACTGCGCTGGTCGGGATGATCGGCGCCTATATCATCCGCAAGTCCAACTGATCGGGCGCGTCAGGGCGTCAGCCTGTCGGCGACGATCGAGAAGCCGGTGAAGTTGATGGTGGAGCCCGGTTGCGGGCTGGGCACCGGGATCATCACCGCATTGGCGGGCGGCGAGGCCATGTAGAGGCTGCCGAGCGCGGTCAGCTTGACGTCGTCGATGGCGCCGCCGATTCCGTCGGGGGTCCCGAGCGCCGCCATCGTCAGCCAGTAATAGGCCGGCTTGGTGATCTCGATATAGGCCGTCCGCGCCTGCCAGGTCGAGGCGTAGCCGCAGATGTCCAGCAGCGGATTGTTCTGGGCGGGGTTGTAGCTCGACAGGGAGACCTGGTACGGCGACGCCGTCGGAGTGGTCGAAACCGTCCCGTCCGGATTGTTGTAGCTGGTCTTCGAGTTGAGGGCGCCGCCGCCGATCGGCGTGCTGACCAATCCGCCGTGCGACATGAACACGCCGAGCGTGTTCGTGTCCTTGGCGTAGTTGGGAGGACTTTGGGTGCTCGGATAGAAGCGCTCATACCACGGGGCGGTGCCCGAGACGGCATAGGTCGCGGCGGCGGCGGCGCTCGGCGCGGCGGTGCAGGCGGGGCTGGTCATTCCCGTGAGGATCGCGTTGGAAATGTAATCGTAGCTCACCTGGTAATAGCCGGGGACGAGCAGGAAGCCTCGGCTGATCGCGACATTGCTCGGAGTCGAGACGAAGTTGTCGAGCTCGACGCTCTGGTTGCCCTGCCCGGCAAACGGGGCGAGGTCGTACGTGACGACGTTGTAGGGCGACGTCGCCCAGCCGCTGGCGGCGAGCCCCGGCCAGCCGCTGGCCGCCGTGCCGCTGGTGCCCTGGCTGTTGTTCATGTTGCCGGATTCGTTGGCGAAGGCGGATAGATTGCCCACGTAGACCGGGCTCTCGAACGTATCCTCGAACAGGACCTTGTTCACCCCGCCGTTGTTGGCCGCGAGCCAGGCCGAGGGAAAATTGTCCTGGACCGTGCCGGGGCAGGTTTCCTGGCAGAAGCGGATATAGTCGATGTCGCCGCCATAGCTGTCGTTGGCGCCGTCCGCGGCGAAGCTCAGCCAGTAGAAGGCGGGCGTGGTCACGCTGATCTTGACGCTGCGCTCCATCCAGTTGAAGCCGTAGACGCACATGTCGATCAGGTTGGAGCCCGCGAGCTGCTGGGTTCCGTCGATGGTCGTGTGCATCGGCGGGGCGGCGCCGGTGGCCTGATCCAGATAGACGTTGATCTGATTGGTCCGCAGCGCGTTGGCCGGGAATCCGCCCTCGGAATTGGTGTCGTTGGCCCACGAGAGGTCGCTCGCGGCCGAGCCGCAGATATAGCCGGGATCGTAATCGGGATAGGGGACGCGCGAGGCGTAGAAATAGCGCAGCTCGTAATTGCCGGCCTCGAGATAGGCCTTGGTCGAGATCGCGGAATTGCCTGCGGAGTCCGAGCCGTTCTCGCAATCGAGCTCGGCGGAGAAGTTGCCGTCGGCCGCGGTCGGCTTGGTTCGCCCCTGATGGTCGATTTCGACGCAATAGCCCGTCACGTACCAGGCCGCGCCGAACGCGCCCGTGTAGGACGGCGAGGCGGGAAAGGCCGAAGAGGGCGTCGCCGTCGTGCCCTTCACGCCGCTCGCGAGGATATAGCAGGCGCCAGCGCAGCCCACCGGCTCGTTTGTCTCGAAGCTCTCCTCGATGATGTAAGCCGATGCGACAACGGCCGGAACGCTCGTCGGCGAGTCGTAGCAATGGATCGAGGCCGAGACCGGGACCTGGTTGATCCGCACCAGTTGCATGAAGGTGGTGGGAACGCTGGCGGTCAGGTTGACGTTCGCCGGCCCGCTCTGCGTGAAGGTGAAGGGCGTCGCGGTCGACTGCGTATACGGGAAATTCTGCGCGCTGAGACTCGTCTTGATGAAGTTGGTCACCGCGGTCGAGTAGGCCGACTGGCCGTTCGAGCCGCTGTAATTGGTCGCGTCATTCTGGATCACGCTCGGCCGGCTCGCAAACTGGCAGGCGAGCGTGGCCACCTCGACGAGCTTCTGGCGCGCCGAATAGGCGCGCGCGAGATCGATCGCGCCGCCGAGTCCGAGCGACAGCGTCACCAGCGTGAACGCGAAAATGATCGCGACATTGCCGCCGGCGTTCCGCGTGAAGCGGCTGAACGGCGAGGCGGCGTCGGACTTCTGGCGTGGATTCGAAGACATGACTCGGGCTCTTTTCGACGAGGCCGAGCAGACCAGACAACAATTTACGCGCGATGAATCCAATCGAGGAATCCCGGCCGGACCGTAAGATTTTACGGTCGCAATCCCGAAAATCCGAGCGACTTTCCGCCACGCTCCGCTCAGCCGCCGCGCGTCGGCGCCCGCCAGGCGAGCAGGCGCCGCTCCGCGAGGTTCAGCGCGAGCGCGCCGGCATAGCCGAGCGCGCCGAGCAGGATGACGCCGGCGAAAACGTCGGCGGAATGGAACATCCGCGCGGCGAGCAGCACCCATTGGCCGAGGCCGTCGAGGCCGGCGATCATCTCGCAGACCACGGCGAGGATCAGCGCCACCGTGAGGCCGAGCCGCAGCCCGGCGAGTATGTCGGGCAGCGCCGAGGGCAGCGCGATCTTGGCGGCGACCTGCCAGCGCGGGAGTTGCAGCGCGCGCGCCACTTCATAGAGCCGCGGCTCGACCGCGGCGAAGCCGTGGACGGTCGACAGCAGCATCGGCCAGATCGCGCCGAACGCGATGACGCCGATCGCCATCGCCTGGCTGAAGCCGAAGATGGCGATCGCGAGCGGGATGACCGCCGAGGCGGGCAGGGGGCGCAGCAATTCGAGCGTCGGGCCGACGTAGGCGCGCATGACGCGCGACGAGCCGATCAGCGCGCCGAGCGCGACGCCGGCGAGCGAGGCGAGCAGCCAGCCCTCGAGCATGTGGGCGATCGTGCCCGCGAGTCTCGCCTGCAGCGCGCCGGTCGAAAAGCCGTGGACGAGGGCGCCCCAGGCGCGGTCGGGGCCGGGCAGGAACACCGGCGAGACGAGCCGCAAGTCGGCGACCAGCTGCCACAGCGCGACGAAACCGGCGGTCACCGCCAGACTCGCCAGCCGCCAGGCGAGCGCCCTCATCGTGGGTCCTCGACCATCGCCGCCCGGCCGAACAGCCGGCGCTGGGCGACGACCAGCGCGAGGTTCAGCGCGAAGCCGACGATTCCGATCCAGGCGAGGAAGGCGAGCATGAGTTCGGGCCGCAGCGCCTGGCCGGCGGTCATCAGGCCGGCGCCGAGGCCGAGCGGGTTGATCGCGATCTCGATCGTCACCGCGACGATCAGCGCGAAGCCCGCCGCGAGCCGGAACGCGACGAAGATGCGCGGCAGCGCGGCGGGCACGATGATCTTGGCGACGCGGGCGAACACGCCGAGCCGCAGCGCGCGCGACACCTCGACGAGCTGAGGCTCGACGCCCGCGACCGCGGCGCGGGTGATCAGCAGCACCGGCCACAGCGAGGCATAGGCGACGATCGCGATTTCGAGCCGGTAGCCGAAGCCGAGCGCAACCAGCGCGACCGGCGCCAGCGCGACCGAGGGGATCGGCCGGATCAGCTCCAGCGTCACTTCCATCAGCCGGTTCAGCGCGCCGATCATGCCGAGCAGCAGACCGAGGACGAGCCCGAGCGCGCCGCCGATCGCCAGGCCGCCGAACGCGCAGGCCAGGGTGTCGCGCGTGGCGATGATCAGCGAGCCGTCGGCGAGCGCGCCGGCGAGGGCGACGAGCACTTGGCTCGGCGGCGCGACGCTGTCGCTGGGCCCGCCCGCGCGGGCGCCGATCTCTCCGAGCGCGACCAGCGCGGCGGGCAGGACGAACGCCCTGACGTCGAGCCTCATCGCTCCGCGCTCTTGATGAAGTCGTGGAGTTCGCGGCGCAGCCGCAGGAATTCCGGATCCTCGCGCGTGGCGATCTGGTCGCGCGGGCGCGGCAGGCCGATCGTGAGCTCGATGCCGATCCGGCCCGGGTGCGGCGCGAGGCCGATGACCCGGTCGCCGACATAGATCGCCTCCTCGAGATCATGGGTGACGAACAGCACGGTCGCTCCGGTCGCGGCGACGATCGCGAGCGTCTCGTCCTGCAGGTCCTGGCGGGTCATCGCATCGAGCGCGCCGAACGGCTCGTCCATCATCAGCGCCGCCGGCTCCTGGGCGAGGCAGCGCGCGATCTGCAGCCGCTGCTGCATGCCGCCCGACATCTGCGCGGGGTATTTGTCGGCATGCGCGGGCAGCCCGACCTTGTCGAGCAGCGCCGCGATGCGCGCCGGCCGCTCGCGGCGCGGCGTCGCCGCCGCCTCCAGCGCGAGCGCGACATTGCCGGCGGCGTCGCGCCAGGGCAGCAGCGCCTTGCCATAGTCCTGAAACACGATCGCGACGTCCCGCCGCGGGCCGAGGATCGGCGCGCCGTCGAAGGCGATCGTGCCGCTGGTCGGCGCGAGCAGGCCGGTGGCGAGCCGCAGCGCGGTGGTCTTGCCGCAGCCGGAGGGCCCGACGAGACAGACGATCTCGCCGCGCCGGATTTCCAGATCGATCGCCCGGAGGATTTCGCGGCCGGCGAGGGCGAGCGCGACCCCGGAGAAGCGGATCAGCGGTTCGTCCGCGCGCGCGGCGCCCGCGCTCAAGGAACGGCTCCGGGGGCGTCCGGCCCGGGATAGACCGCATTCAGCGTCGAGGCGAGATGGGCGGCGAGTCTGGCCTGCGCCTCCCCAAGGCGCCGCGCGATCGCGAGGTCGGCGAGGGTCTGGTGCTCGCGGATGAATTCGCGCCGGTCCTCGAACGCCCCCATCATGATGCGGCGGTAGCGATAGGCCTGGTCATAGAGGTCGGCATGGGCGTCGAGCATGCGCGGCGACCCGCAGCGCGCGATCAGCGCGGTGTGGAAGGTCTTGTGCAGCCCGTCGAATTCGCGGCCGCCCTCGCCGAGGGCGGCGTCGTCGCGCTCGACGTAGCGGCGCAGCCGGTGCAGCGCGGCGACGATCGCGCCCTCCCAGGCGCTGTCGCCGCGCTCGATGCTGAGCCGCAGCGCCTCGCATTCGATCAGCACCCGCAGCCGGGTGATGTCCTCGAGATCGGCGCGCGAGATCCCGCTGACCCGAAAGCCGCGCTGGCCGATCGCCACGATGAGTCCGCGCGCGATCAGGCGCGACAGGCCCTCGCGCACCGGGGTCGCGCCGACGCCGTAGCGGGCGGCGAGTTCGGCGATCGCCAGCCGCGAGCCGGGCGCGAGCGCGCCCGAGACGATGTCGGCCTCGACGAGCGCGGCCGTCCGCTCGCTCAGCGTTTCGCCCGCCGCTCCCTCGGCCGGGGATGCGCCGAGCGCCAGGGTCACGGCAGCACGATTTTCGCAGGGTCGATCTCGGTCTGCAGCAGGTTCTGCTGCTTCATCACGTCGAGCCACCAGACGAGCTGGTCGGGTTTCAGGACCGGCGCGGCGATATTGGGCCGGTTGAGGCTGACGATTTCGAGCGGTTGTTTGGTGAAGGCGGCGATCGAGGCGCTCGCCTTGTCGCGGTCGGTGTTGACGATTTCGGCGCCTTCCGTGATCGCGGCGCGGAAATTGGCGATCGCCTCCGGGTTCTTCTGGGCGAATTCGCGGGTCGCGACATAGGAGATGATCGGCTCGGTGCGCGCGAGTTCGGCGGCGTAGCGCACCGCGACATAGCCGGTGCCGGCCTTGGTCATGCGGGTGACGAACGGCTCGGCGGTCAGCACCGCGTCGACCGCGCCGGACTTCAACGTGTCGTTCATGGTCGGGAACGTCACCTCGACGAAATTGACCGATTTGGGGTCGACGCCTTTCTCGGCCAGCCATTTGACGAACAGCGCGTGCAGGAAGGCGCCGATGCCGGGTGCGCCGACCTTCTTGCCGACGAAGTCCTTGGCTTCCTTCAGCGACGTCCCGTTGCGGGCGAAGGCCGCGACCGCGTCATTGGCGGTCGGGTCCATCCGCGACGCGCCCGCGACCGCGACCAGATCGAGCCCGCCGTCGACCGCCTGCAGGAACACCGTCTCGGTCGGCCCGCCGATCTGCACGGAATCGGAGACGATCGCGGCGGGGATGTTGGAGTTGATGCCGATCCGCACCATCGTCGCATCGAGCCCGTGCTTGGCGAACAGGCCCTGGTCGACCGCCACCATCGCGGAGGCGCAGTCGCTGGTCGCGGTGCAACCGATCTGGATTTTGGTCTGGGCGAAGGCGGGCGCGGCGATCGCGACGACCGCGAGAATTCCGGCGAGAAGACCCGCGACGGGCTGTTGCGCGATCCGGCGCGACCTGTGACTCATGACGACCTCCCTCGGACGCCCGACGCGCCCGTTTCATCCCTGAGCAGAGAGGACCATAGATTTTTCATCGATGCAAGGCTTGTAAATCGATAAAAAATAGATTTGTATATTTTATCGGGAGCAGGAGGTCACGATGAAGCTGGCGACATTTGCACGCGAAGGGTCGGAGCGACTCGGGCTGGTCGATGCCGGACGCGCGAGGCTGTTCGATCTCACCGCCGCCGCCGAGCGGGACGATCCCGCCGACCGCCGATTCGATTCGATGCTCGCCCTGATCGACGCCGACGACGCCGGGCTCGATGCGGCGCGCGCGCTGTTCGACAAGCGGGGCGTCGAGGCCGATCTGTCGGTCCCGCTCGCCGGCGCCGCGCTGCTGGCCCCGCTTCCGCAGCCGCGCCAGATGCGCGACGGCATGTCGTTCGAAACCCACATTCTGCAATCGCGGCGCGGCGCCAAGGCGGTGGCCGCGCTCGGCGTCGGCGGCGAGGCGGCGTTCAGGGCGGTCATGGCCGAACCGCTCGGCGATCTGCCCGCCGTCTACCGGAAACTCCCGATCTACTACATCACCAACCGGATGACGGTGCGCGGTCCGGACACGACGGTGAAATGGCCGCGCTACAGCAAGGTCATGGACTATGAGCTGGAATTTGGCGTGGTCACCCGCCGGGCGCGCGCGAACATTCCGGTCGGGGAGGCGCGCGGCCATATTTTCGGCTATACGATCTTCAATGATTTTTCCGCACGCGACATCCAGTCGCTCGAGATGGAGGGCCGGCTCGGCCCCGCCAAGGGCAAGAGCTTCGACGGCGGCAATGTGCTCGGCCCCTGGATCGTCACGCCCGACGAGATCGGCGATCCGCAGAACCTCGGCGTCGAAGTGAGGATCAACGGCCAGATGCGTTCGCGCGGCAGGACGGCGGGCATGCTGTTTTCGTTCGAGCAGATTCTGACCCATGCGTCCCAGGACGAGACGATCCACGCCGGCGAATTCTTCGGCTCGGGAACCGTCGGCAATTGTTGCGGCCTCGAGCTCGGCCGCTTTCTCGAGCATGGCGATGTGATCGAACTCGAGGTCGACAATATCGGCGTCCTCAGGAACAAGGTCGAGCGGCAGGCATGACCGGCCGCCCGAAATCAGGGAGGAATCCATGGCGCGTCAGCTGATCGACATTTCCGTGCCGCTGCAGAACGACGTCGCGGCCGATCCGCCGGGACGCGGGCCGACGATCGAATATGTCGACCACAGCCAGAGCGTGCCGGAAATCCTGAAGTTCTTTCCCGGCCTGAAGGGCGAAGACCTCCCCGAAGGCAAGGGTTGGGCGGTGGAGAACGTGCGCCTGTCCACCCACAACGGGACCCATCTCGACGCGCCCTGGCACTACCATCCCACGATGAATCGCGGCGAGCGGTCGGCGACCATCGACGAAGTGCCGCTCGAATGGTGCTTCCAGCCCGGCGTGAAGCTCGACTTCCGCCATTTTCCCGACGGCTACGTGGTCGGCGCGGGCGACGTCGAGGCCGAACTGAAGCGAATCGGCCACCAGTTGCGTCCGCTCGAAATCGTCGTCGTCAACACCCGCGCCGGCCTCAGATACGGCGAGCCCGACTATGTCGCCTCGGGGTGCGGCATGGGCTACGAGGCGACGATGTATCTCCTGGAGCGCGGCGTGCGCCTGACCGGCACCGACGGGTGGAGCTGGGACGCGCCGTTCGTGCACACCGCCAAGAAATACGCCGAGACCCGCGACTTCTCGCTGATCTGGGAAGGTCACAAGGCGGGCCGCCACATCGGCTACAGCCATATCGAAAAGCTGCACAATCTCGAACGTCTGCCCGCCGCCGGGTTCACGATCTCCTGCTTCCCGGTGAAGATCGAGCGCGCATCGGCCGGTTGGACGCGCGCGGTGGCGATCATCGAGGATTGATCGCAGGCCTCGGCCGAGGCCGGATCGGCGATTTGCCCGCCGGACGGCGCCCGCGCTATATCGCGGCGGATATAGGCGGCGCGACGGGTCGCGCCGGTCGCGAGCGAGGCGTCGGGCGTGGGGCAGGAGGCTGGGCTTGGAGCGTGGCTGGCGTTCTCGCCGCAGGATTGGGAAGCGATCGGGCTTTCGCTGAAAGTGGCGAGCGTCGGCGCGCTGGCGAGCCTGCCGTTCGGCGTCGCCGTCGCCTGGCTGCTCGCGCGACGACGGTTTCCCGGCAAGCTGCTGCTCAACGGGCTCGTCCATATGCCGCTCGTGCTGCCTCCGGTCGTGACCGGCTGGCTCCTCCTGATCGCGTTCGGGCAGCGCGGCCCGTTCGGGCGCGCGCTCCATGCCTGCTGCGGGATCGTGCTGTCGTTCCGCTGGACCGGCGCGGCGCTCGCCGCCGGGATCATGGGCTTTCCGCTGATGGTGCGCGCCATCCGGCTGTCGATCGAAGCGGTCGATGCGCGGCTCGAACAGGCGGCCGAATCGCTCGGCGCGCCGCCATGGGCGGTGTTCGCGACGGTCACGTTGCCGCTCGCGCTGCCGGGAGTGATCGCCGGGCTGATTCTCGGCTTCGCCAAGGCGATCGGCGAGTTCGGCGCCACGATCACCTTCGTCGCCAACATTCCGGGCGAGACGCAGACGATCGCCACCGCCATCTACGACTACACCCAGCAGCCGGGCGCCGAGACCAGCGCGGCGCGCCTCACCCTGGTCGCGATCATCGTCGCGTTCGGCGCCCTGATCGCGTCCGAACTGCTGGCCGCGCGCGTCTCGCGGCGGGCGGGGGAATTGTGATCGAAATCGAGGTCGCGCATCGCCTGGGCGGCTTCAGCCTCGCCGCGCGCATCGCCGCGCAGGGTCGCGTCCTGGCGATCTGCGGCGTCTCCGGGGCCGGCAAGACCACGTTGCTGTCGATCGTCGCCGGTCTCATGCGTCCCGACTCCGGCCGCATCGCGATCGATGGAACGGCGTTCCTCGACACCGCCGCCGGCGTCGATCTTCCCGCGCGCGCCCGCCGGATCGGCTATGTCTTCCAGGAGCCGCGCCTGTTTCCCCATCTCAGCGTCGCCGGGAATTTGCGTTATGGCGCCCGCTTCGCGCCCGCCTCGGCGCGGTTCGTCGATTTCGACGCCGTCGTCGCGCTGCTCGGCCTGGCGCCGCTGCTCGGGCGCGGGCCGGACGGCCTGTCGGGCGGTGAGAAGCAGCGGGTCGCGATCGGCCGCGCGCTGCTGGTCAGCCCGCGCCTGCTGCTGATGGACGAGCCGCTTTCGGCGCTCGACGACGCCAGGCGCATGGATGTGCTCGGCTACATCGAAACGATGCGCGACGCCTTCGCGATCCCGATCATTTTCGTCAGCCATCGGGTCAGCGAGGTCGAGCGCCTCGCCAGCGACATCGCCGTGCTCGACCGGGGCAGGGTGGTCGAGATGCGAGCGGCCGCCGCCTCGTCCTAGGGCCAGCGTGATAGCTGGCGATTGCGATGATTTGTCTCATGGGCGGCAAGGTCGCGGAATGGGCGCGGATTGCTGCGGCGGTCGGCGAGCGCCGGTGGAACGCCCCGCGCGGCGGTTGGGCGGGACGGCGGGTCGTCGGGCGTCCGCGCACGACCCGCCCGGCCATCGGCCCGGCGCCGGGGATCGACCGACGCCGCCGGCGCCGCCTGCTGCCCCCGGTCACCACCACCGATCATGCTGATATTCAGAAATTCTTCTGGACATGTTCCAGCTTTCTGGATACATTCACTGTTATGGACGATGCGCGGCGGCGCAAGGGCGGCGGCGGGGCGGGAATCGCGACCGGAATTCGAAAGGGGTCGATCATTGCGTAACTCCCAGGCCGCCCGCGCTTTCACCACCGAGGAGCGCCCTCCGGGGCGGTCCTCGCGGTCGGCGACTCCGGTTCGTTGGCGGCGCCATTCGTCTTTGTTCCGACGCTGCCGTTGCGGGGCCCCTTCGAGCGCCCCGGGAGCGCGGGCGCCGCGGGGTCCCAAAAAGCTTCCACTCGCTCGCAAACCATTGAACTCACACGAGCTCGCTTCAAAATCGGGGAAATAAAAGTCCTTCCGAAGCTTTCCAAAGATTTCCGAGAATTTCCGTCGGCTCTCGGACCCGGGCGGAGCGGAGGCATGGCGCGGCCGCGCCATGGCGATCCGCGCACGCTGCCCGGCAGCTCATCGGATAAATCGCTATGATTGCTGGCTATGTCGAGATGGATGCTGACGCTGGCGCGCCAGGGCGGTGGCAGTCGTCGAGGTCGCTCCCCCCTGCGGCCCGCCCGCGGCGGCGAGACCCCCGCGAGGCCGGCGCCTCGCGGGGCCGGGATCGTCGGCCGCGCTCAGTCGAGATGATGAATCTGGCGGTCCTTGGTCTCCGGCACGAAGATCAGGCCGACGATGAAGGTCATCGCGGCGATCACGATCGGATACCACAGCCCGGCGTAGATGTTGCCGGTTGCAGCGACCAGCGCGACCGCGATCGGCGGCAGCAGGCCGCCGAACCAGCCGTTGCCGATGTGATAGGGCAGCGACATGCCGGTGTAGCGGATCCGGGTCGGGAACAGCTCGACGAGCGCGGCCGCGATGGGCCCGTAGACCATCGTCACCAGGATCGCCAGATAGACCAGCACCGCGATCAGCAGCGGCATGTTGATCGCCGCCGGGTCGGCGCCCTTGGTCGGATAGCCGGCGGTCGTGACGGCGCCGGTCACCGCCTTCTTGAACGCATCGCTCTGGTCCTTGAACGCCTTGGCGTCGAGCGCATTGCCGTTGACCGAGTCGAACGACTTGTCGCCGACCGTCACCTTGGCGAGGCTGCCGGGCGGACCGTTCTCGACCCGGAAGCTCACCGACGAAGCGATCAGCGCATTGCGGGCGACGTCGCACGAACTCCTGAACACGCGGCCGCCGACCGGATCGAACAGAATGTTGCAGTCGGCGGGGTCGGCGGTGACCACGATCGGCGCCTGCGCCAGCGCCGCCTCGAGCGCCGGATTGGCGGCGTGGGTCAGCAGGCCGAAGGCGAAGTGATAGGTCACCGCGCCGAGCAGGCAACCGGCGAGGATGATCGGCTTGCGACCGATCTTGTCGGAGAGCCAGCCGAAGAACAGGAACCCGACGGTGGCGAGCGCAAGGGCGATGATGAGCGCGATGTCGGCGGTGTTCGGCGCGACCTTGAGCGTGTTGACGAGAAAGATGCGCGCGTAGAACTGGCCGCCGTACCAGATCACGGCCTGCCCGGCGGTGAGCCCGAACAGGGCGATGACCGCGATCCTGCCGTATTTCCAGTTGCCGAAGGCTTCCGACAGCGGGGCCTTCGATTGCGTCCCCTCGTCCTTGATCTTCTGGAAAACCGGGGATTCACTGAGCTGCAGGCGGATCCAGAGCGAAATCACGAGCAGGATGATCGACAGCAGATACGGGATGCGCCAGCCGCTCCACAGGCCGGGATCGGCGAAGGATTCGGCCGAGACGCTGTTGCGCACGATGTAGACGACCGCCAGCGACAGGAACAGCCCGATGGTCGCCGTCGTCTGGATCCAGGAGGTGTAGAAGCCGCGTCGCCCTTGCGGGGCGTGCTCGGCGACATAGGTCGCCGCGCCGCCGTATTCGCCGCCGAGCGCCAGGCCCTGCAGCAGGCGCAGCCCGATCAGGATGGCGGGCGCCAGCCAGCCCAAAGTCTGATAGCCGGGCGTCAGGCCGACGAGGAAGGTCGACAGGCCCATGATCGTGATCGTCACCAGGAAGGTGTATTTGCGGCCGACCATGTCGCCGACGCGGCCGAACACGAGCGCGCCGAACGGGCGCACGAGGAAGCCGGCCGAGAAGGTCAGCAGCGCGAAGATGAACTGCGTGTTGGCGTCGAACGCCGAATAGAACGCCTTGCCGATCTGCGCGGCGGTCCAGCCGTAGAGATAGAAATCATACCATTCGAAGATCGTTCCGAGCGAAGAGGCGAAGATGACCGTCTTCTCGGCGCCGGTCATCGCTCTGTCGGCGCCCAACGACGGCGCTGCGGCTGTTGCGGTCATGCGTTTCTCTCCCCACCGAGCTGCGCGGCGAACGGATGTCCCGATCCATCCGCGGCGCAGGCGACGCGCCGCAATGGCTGCGGCGGCGCCTTTCGCTTCTATCCCGGTTTCCATAATGAAGCCAAATTGCGGGGGCGTCGACCCATGAATCCATGGGACTTTGGTCTAAAGCGCCGGCGGCGCCTCGCAGCGCTCGACCGTAGTCGAACGGCGGGTCCTCGACTCGAAGCCGGCGGGCATATTCCGCCGCCGTGCCTCCCGAGCCATTCCCGGCGCCGCGGCGCTGCCGCGCCGCCCGCCGCTTGCCCGCCGCGGAGGCTCGCGTTGTGCCAGGGGCGCCGATCAGCTAGGCTGGCGCGGGGGCTGATCGACGGCCCTCGAGAGTCGCCTCCAGGTCCGGCTCTCGCGGCCCCGCTCCCTAGATCCCGATCGTCTCCCCAGGGAGGGCCGGGACATCAAGAATAAAGGCCGATCCATGGATTTCCTCAAGCCACGGTTATTGCCCATGAACCGCCGCCGCACGATTTACGAAGGCAAGGCCAAGATCCTCTATGAAGGTCCCGAGCCGGGGACGCTGATTCAACGGTTCAAGGACGACGCGACCGCGTTCAACGCCAAGAAGCATGAGGTGATCGAAGGCAAGGGCGTGTTGAACAACCGGATTTCGGAGTATTTGTTTCAAAAGCTCAACGATATCGGCGTGCCGACGCATTTCATCCGCCGTCTCAACATGCGCGAGCAGCTGATTCGCGAGGTCGAGATCATTCCGCTCGAAGTGGTCGTCCGCAATGTCGCCGCCGGATCGCTCGCGACCAGGCTCGGGATCGAAGAGGGAACCCAGCTGCCGCGATCGATCATCGAATTCTATTACAAGAACGACGCGCTCAACGATCCGCTCGTCTCCGAAGAGCACATAACCGCGTTCGGATGGGCGGCGCCGCAGGAGATCGACGACATCATGGCGCTGGCCATCCGGGTCAATGATTTCCTCACCGGCCTGTTCCTGGGCGTCGGCATCCGGCTCGTCGACTTCAAGATCGAATGCGGTCGCCTCTGGGAAGGCGAAACCATGCGGATCGTCGTGGCCGACGAGATCAGTCCCGATTCATGCCGGCTGTGGGACGTCAAGTCGAACGACAAGCTCGACAAGGACCGGTTCCGCCGCGACATGGGCGGCATGATCGAGGCCTATACCGAAGTCGCCCGCCGTCTCGGCGTGATGCAGGACGACGAGACGCCGCGCGCCGGCGCGCCCAAGCTCGTCAAATAGGCCTTCGGCGTCCATCGCGCGCGGCGCGGCCGGATGGACGCCGTCGAGACGGTCAGCCGATATTCGCCTTGAAGAAGTCGAACGTGCGCTGGCGCGCCAGCGCGGCGCTGGCCGCGTCATAGCTGCCCCGCTCGTCGCAGTTGAAGCCATGGTCGGCGTCGTAGACATAGACCGGCAGATCGGGATGCAGGGTCTGGAATTCCCTGACCCCGGCGATCGGGATATGGGCGTCCTTGGCGCCGAAATGGAGTATGGTCGGGATGCGCGGCGCCTCGTCCTTGGCCGCGAGCACGCCGCCGCCGTAGTAGCAGGACGCCGCCGCGAGCCCGGGCAGGCGGCACGCGGCGAGATAGGCCACGGTGCCGCCGAGGCAATAGCCGACGATCCCGACCTTGCCGGCGCTGCCGGCGGCCGCGATCGCCGCGGCGACGTCGAGGATCATCTTTTCCCGGTCCAGTTTGCCCGCGATCGCCATGCCGCGCTGGATGCCCGGCCCGTCGTAGCCGACTTCGAAACCCGGCTCGGCGCGGTCGAACAGCGCCGGCGCGATCGCCAGATAGCCCTGCGCGGCGTAGAGATCGGCGACGGCGCGGATGTGATGGTTGACGCCCATGATCTCCTGAATGACGACGACGCCGCCGCGCGGCGCGCCGCCGGGATCGGCGCGCCAGGCGCCGAATGAGAACCCGTCGCTGGATTTGAGCGTGATGTGTCGACCCATGTTCTGCCTCCCTGTGGGGGTCTCATTCCTGCCGCAGGAGCGGCGGAATCCAAAATGACATTGGGTTTACCCGACTTCGGCCGCCGGGCGGGCCGAGCGCTCGGCGATCGCGATGCCGGCGACGACGAGGACGAGGGCGACCGCGTGATAGGGCGCGAAGGCCTCGCCGAGCAGGAGGACGGCGAGCAGCGCGCCGAACACGGGGACGAGGTTGACGAATACGCCGGCCCGGCCGGGACCGATCAGTTCGACCCCGCGCATGAAGAAAATCTGGGCGATCAGCGAGGGAAACAGCGCGGCGTAGAGCAGCACGGCGATGCCTTTTCCGCTGGGTTGGATGAACCCGCCGCTCGCGATCTCGAGTCCCAGCAGCGGGATCGAGGTGACGAAGGCGACCCCCGCCAACGCGGTGAAGAAGCCGAGGCCGCCGATCGCCGGGCGATCGCGCAGGCCGACCGTATAGCCGGCGTAGAATGCGCAGGCGACCACCATCATCAGGTCGCCGTCGTTGAAGCCGAGCGCGAGCAATCGGGTGAAATCGCCACGGCTGGCGATCGCGGCCACGCCCGCCATCGTGACCAAGGCGCCGAAGGCCTGGAGATTGCGCACTTTCGCGCCGAAAACCAGCCGCGCCCCGATCAGGACGAAAGCCGGGATCGCGCCCTGCAGGATCGACAGGTTCAGCGCGCTGGTCCGATGGGCCGCCGTGTAGAACAGCGCGTTGAACGCGGTCAGGCCGAGCGCCCCCATGGCGATGGTGAACATCCAGCGCCCGCGCAGGATCGCGAGGTCGCGCGCGAAATGGCCGCGCCGCGCCAGGCCGAGGGGGATCAGCGCCAGCCCCCATCGCGCGCAGGTGAGGGTCATCGGCGATATTTCGCCGACCGCGAGGCGCCCCGCGACCGAATGACCGGCGAACATCAGCGCGGTCAGCGACAGCAGGAGGGTCGGGTGGCCCCAAAGCCCGGTGCGAAGGGCGGCGCGCGGCTTTGCCGGAACCTCGGTCATCGAGAACGCCTCGCCCGCGCTTCACCGATCGCTCCGGCGCCCCCGTCGGGGCGCCGTCCGGCGAGCGCGACCCGCAAATCGTCGGGTCGACGATTCTGCGAGGGCGATGGCGACGACGGCTGCAAACGCGAACCGGCGCCGGGGATGGCCCCGACGCCGCGCGACAATGGCTGGAAACTGTTCGGCGTCAGTATTTGCGCACGAGCGGCCCCGGCTCCGGAGAGAAGGTCGGCCCCTCCGCGAAGTCCCAGCGCAGGCCGAGACGGAAGTCCTGCGAATAGAGATCGCGGGTGGCGAGCGAATAGCTGGAGCCGCCGCAGAAGGCGGCGCTGAACCCGCCGTTGACGCCGGTCCCGTTGAAGCAGTTGGAGCCGCCGGTCTTCAACTTCCCATAGTCGAGGAACCGATAGCCGAGTTCGAGTTTCAGGTTCTCGGTGACGTTGAAATCGAGGCCGGCCATCAGGGCCCATGCGAGGCTGGTGTTCGAACCATTGGCGAGATAGCCGCCCGATGGCGAGCAGAAGCCATTGCAGGCGAAGCCCTGGTCCGTCACGCCCGACAGGCGATTGTTGGCGACGCCGACGCCCGCGCCCAGGAAGGGCGTGACGCCCCACCAGGTGCCGAGATCGACGTAGCCGTTGACCAGGCCGATCAGCGAGGCCGCGTCGCCGCGATAGAAATCGCCGTACTGGGCCGGGATCGAGGGAATGCCGACCTGCTCCAGCACCTGGAAATGCGAGCCGCCACGATATTCGCCGGTCACGTCGAAGCGCAGCCAGTTGTTGATCTGGTAGCCGACGCCGACGTCGAACAGCGCCGAGGCCGACAGCGAAGCGTTGTAGAAACTGTTGTAGGCGTCGGAGGGAAGGCCGACGAGCGGATTCGGGCTTATCCCCACGCCGGGGTTGCCGGACGCAACCCCCACGCCGACGTCGCCGCGCAGATACCAGCCGGTGAATTCGGCGGCGGCCATCGGCGGCGGCGGCGGCTCCATTTGCGGCGCCGGCGGCAGCAGGTCCGCCGCGTGTGCGAGACTCGCCAGGCCGACGACGGCGGCGCTGGCGAGAAAGAGGGCCTTCAAAGCGCCCATGACAATACCCCTTCATTCGGCGCGGACCCCACAGCCTCGCGCAAGCCTTCAATGAAGGGGAAATTGGCATGAAGACCTTAATGCTGGCTTAACCCTAAAAATTCACCGTGACGGCGCGCGATCCTCGAAACCTGCCGTCCGGGCCGGCGTTGGATCCGACCCCGGCGATCGGCGCTACAGGGCGAAACCGCCGTCGGCCAGATGAACCTGCCCGGTGGTGTAGGAACTCTCGTCCGAGGCGAGATAGACCGCCAGATTGGCGATTTCCTGCGCCGACCCCAACCGCCCCATCGGCTGCCGGTCTATGAAGGCCTGGCGGACTGCCTCGAGGGTCTGTCCCGTCTGGGCGGCCAGCGTTTCGATGCGTTGCTCGAGCGAAGGGCTCTCGATCGTGCCGGGACAAATCGCGTTGCAGCGCAGGCCGCGCTTGATGAAATCGGCCGCCACCGCCTTGGTCAGCCCGATCACCGCGGCCTTCGAGGCCCCGTAGACGTAGCGGTTGGGAATGCCGCGCACCGAGGACGCGCCCGACGCGACGTTGACGATCGAGCCGCCGCCCCTGGCGAGCATGCCGGGCAGGAAGGCGCGGATCGTCCGGTGCATCGATTTCACGTTGAGATCGAAAGAGAAGTCCCAGTCGCCATCCGAGCATTCGAGCACGGTGCCGTGGTGGACGAATCCGGCGCAGTTGAACAGGATGTCGATCGGCCCGACGTCGTTCGCCAGCGCCTCGACGGCCTGCGTCGAGCGGACGTCGAGCGGCCTCAGGTCGCCGGCGAGGCCGGCCAGTTTGCCGGCGTCGAGATCGGTCGCGATCACCCGGGCGCCTTCGGCATGAAAGGCCTGCGCCGTCGCGCGCCCGATCCCCGCCGCCGCCGCCGTCAGCACCGCGACCTTGCCCTTCAGACGGTCCGCCATGACCTTGCTCCTCCCCGTTTCAATCGAGCCGTTTGCTCATATGGACGATTGAGCGATCGGCCAGTTGTTCCCGCCGGTCGATAGCAAACCCCCGCCGCCGATACCAGTCGACGTTGGCGCCGAATTTCTCGCCGGTGTAGAGGCGAATCCGCGGCAGGCCGAGCGCCCGCCCGCGCGCTTGCGCGAAATCGAGCATGGCGCCCCCGAGGCCTGCGCCCTGCGCGGACGGCGCCGACGCGAGGCTCCAGATCAGCAGGGCGTCGGGCTCCGGGTCGAGCGCGAGCACGCCGCGCAGCGTCTGCGTCGGCCCGAACAGCCAGACCTCCATCCGCGCGACGATGTCGGCGTAGTCCGCGAGCAGGGGAATCGGCTCGATGCCGAGCAGGATCCGGTTGCGGGCGTAGGCGGCGCGCTGCAGCGTCTCGATCGCGGCGACGTCGCCGGCGCCCGCGCGCCGGGCCGCCGGCATCCCCAGGCGCCTGGGCGTCATCGTTTCGGGCTGCCGCCGCGGATCACGGCGCTTCGATCCCGTTGAGCGCCGACAGCGCGATCTTCTGCCGCCCCGCAGCGTCGAAGTTTTCCGGCGCCAGCCACCGCTCGAACGCCGCCCTGCGGGCCGGCCATTCGCCGTCGAGCATCGCATACCAGGCGGTGTCGCGATTGCGCCCCTTGACGATCATGTGCTGGCGAAAGACGCCCTCGAAGGCGAACCCGTAGCGCAGCGCCGCGCGCCGCGACGGCGCGTTCAGCGCGTTGCACTTCCATTCGTAGCGGCGGTAGCCGAGCTCGTCGAACACGTGGCGTGCGAACAGGTACTGCGCTTCGGTCGCCCCGATCGAGCGTTGCATCGCGGGCGTATAGAGAATGTTGCCGACCTCGATGACCCGGTGCTGCGGCTCGATCCGCAGGAACGTCTGATAGCCGACCGCCCGCCCGCTCGGCTTGTCGACGAT
>JBEKZS010000050.1:0-25421 GCA_049509635.1 Roseiarcus sp. | reverse complement strand
GAATTGCGCCCGCCGGCGGGCCGGGCGCGGGAATCTGTCGCGACGTGCCCGCCGTCGCAATGATTCATGGGATATTCATTGGATGGGGCGGGGAAGTCGCGGCAGGGGCGGCGCCCCATCCTGCGCCGCGTCATGCGGCTTGCAGGTCGCCTCGACGAACGCGTCGAAGCCGGCCTCGCCGAATAGGCCCGGCAACCGACCATGGAAAGCACGACCCGGCGAACCTGGGCATCTGCGCCCACCTCGCCATCAGGTCGTCCTGAACGTCGCCTGATCGTCCCATCGACATCGCTGATTCCCGCCGCAGCCCGCAGCGACGCGGAATCAGCCGGTTCGGACTTCGTCGCGGGACCGCTGCGGCCGGCGGAAGAGCAGGATCCCGAAGGCCAGCTTCGGGGTCCTGAAAATAGAGCGATGGCGCGGCTTATTTCGCCGCCGCCTGCGCCGCCTTTTCAATCACGTCGGCCACGACCTGCGGATTCGACACGTAGATCGCATGACTTCCGGCGGTCTCGACCACGGTCGCGCCGGCGCGAGACGCCATATGGCGCTGCGCGGGCGCAGGGATCATCCGGTCATCCGCCGTGACGAGATACCAGCTCGGCTTGGCCTTCCAGGCCGGCGCGGTCACTTTGCCCTCCAGCGCCGCCACGCCCCAGGGAACCTGGGAGTGGGCCATGAACGCCGCCTGAGCCGGCGCGACGTCGGCGGCGAAGGAAGCGGGGAATTTTTCCGGATCGAGCAACAGGAAGCCCTCCTGCGGCGGCAGGATCGGCGGCGCCGATGCGCCGGGCGGCGGATCGGCGATCAGCGAGGCGACCGACTCGCCGCTGTCGAGCGCGAAGGCGGCGATGTAGACGAGCGCCTTGACCTTGGGGTCGGCGCCGGATTCGGATATCACCGCGCCGCCGTAGGAGTGGCCCACGAGCACGGTGGGGCCGTCCTGGGCCGCGATCGCGCGGCGCGTGACCGCGACGTCGTCCGCCAGCGAGGTCGTCGGGTTCTGAACGACGGTGACCCTGTAGCCGTCTTTGGTGAGGACGTCATAGACGCCTTGCCAACCCGACCCATCGACGAATCCGCCGTGGACGAGAACGACGTTCCTGATGGCTTCGGCGGGCGCGGCTCGGGCGCCGCCGCCAGCCTCGCCGGCAAGCCCGAGCACGGCGGCCGAGGCGAGGATTGCGCTGAGTTTCAACATGACCGTTTCTCCCCTCTTGTAGCCCGCGATAATGCTTATCGCGATAATCATATTTCTGCGCGGGCTGGATTTCCCTGTCAAGAGCTTTTTTATCGCGATATGCGTTATCGCGATCGAACCCTCGGGATCGCAGGATGCTGAAGTTTGACTTCCCACTCCCGCTGGACGGCCAGCTCGGCTACGGGCTCTACAGTGCGTTCCTCGCCGTCGGTCGCACCTACAAGCTGTGGCTCGACCAGATCGGCCTGACCTACCCGCAGTACCTTGTTTTGAGCGTGCTCTGGGAAGCCGACGATCAGACCATCTCGGCCATCGCGGCGCGCCTCGATCTCGAACCCAGCACGATCACGCCGCTGGTGAAGCGCCTCGAGCGGGCGGGGCATGTCGTTCGCAATCGCAATCCCGACGACGAGCGGCAGGTGAAGGTCGTCCTCACCGAGCAAGGCCGCGCCATCCGCGCCAAGACCAGAACCCTCGCCGAGGCTCTCTATACAAAGGCCGGAGACGCCGGACTGACGGTTGAAGACCTGGCCGAACTCAACAGGAGCGTCAAGGCGCTGCGAGACGCGTTTCGGGCTGGTCAGCGCCTGTAAACGCTCCAGGACGCGATACCGACCGGTCGATCTCGCGGCCACATCATGTGCGAAGGTATCGCGTCAAACCTCAGGGTTGCGGCGCCGGCGCGCCTCACGCGCATCCGCGAGCGCCGACGGGAGGCTGTTGCTGCGTCTGCGCCATCGGGAGCGTCTGCAAAGTAGAAATCTCAAATAGGACTTCCCAAATTCAGAATGATCGGCTATAGTCCCACCATTGATCCTCCCCGCAGGAGCTCCGCAATGTCCCAGGCCGCAATGTCCGACCCGGCCGTCCCCGCGCCGCCGCTCGCCGCCGCCGTCAGCGCGACCGAGCGGCAAGCCGGCGGCGCGCCGCAGACCCCCGCGCGGGCTTCCTTTTGCCTGCAACCCTCTGATTTTCCTCGATCGGACGAGAAATGAATTGCCAAATATTTCCGAACCGAAAGGGGTTGCCGGGCGGCGAGGCTCGGGGCGCCGCCCCGTGCGGGGGCCGGGCGGCGGCGCGCCGCAAACCCCCGCGCGGTTTCAATTTGCCTGCAACCCTCTGACTTGCCTCGATCGGCCGAGAAATGAATTGCCAAATATTTCCGCACCGAAAGGTCACGGTGGAATACCGCCGGGGCCGGGCGCGCGGGTCAAGGTTCGCGGAGCGCCTCCCGGCGCGGCGCGGCGGCCGGGCGCGGCCCTGCGGGTGGGGAATATCCATTGGCCGGCCCGACAGGCTCCGCTCAGGGCCACCGCACCAGCGGCGGCATCGAGGAGAGGATCGAATCGACATTGCCGCCGGTGCGCAGCCCGAAGATCGTGCCGCGATCGTAGAGCAGGTTGAATTCGACGTAGCGGCCGCGCCGGACGAGCTGCTCCTCGCGGTCGGCCGGCGTCCAGGCGGCGGCGAAATTCCGCCGCACGATGTCCCCGTAGACGGCCGCGAAGCTGCGCCCGACGTCGCGGGTGAACGCGAAATCGGCGTCCCAGCCCGCATCGACCCCCGCGCCTGCCGCGCCGTCGCCGCCGGCGCTGTCGAGATAGTCGAAGAATATGCCGCCGATCCCGCGCGGCTCGTTGCGGTGCTTGAGGAAGAAATATTCGTCGCACCAGGTCCGGTATTTCTCGTAGGGCGCGATCCCGGGGTGACGCTCGCAGGCGCCGCGCATCGCCCCGTGGAACGCCAGCGCGTCGGGGTCGTCCTGGCGCCGGCGCCGGTCGAGCACCGGCGTGAGGTCGGCGCCGCCGCCGAGCCACGCCTTCGAGGTGACGACGAAGCGGGTGTTCATATGGACCGCGGGAACGTTCGGGTTCCAGGGATGCGCGATCACCGAAATGCCCGACGCCCAGAACCGCGGGTCGGCGTCGGCGCCGGGAATCTGCCTGGCGAATTCGGGCGCGAACGATCCGAACACGGTCGAGCAATGCACGCCCATCTTCTCGAACACCCGCCCGTGCAGCAGCGCCATCCGGCCGCCGCCGCCGGGCGCGCCGCCGTGGTCGGTCCGGCGCCACGGCGCGATTGCGAACCGGCCCGGCGGGACGCCCTCGTCGGCGAACGGGCCGGGGCAATCGCGCTCGATCGCCTCGATCGCCGCGACGAGGTCCAGCTGGAGCCTTTCGAACCATTCGCGCGCCTCGGCCTTGCGGGCCTCCAGCGCGGCCGCCTCGGTCATCGTCTTCCCCCTCGCATCGGCGGCCGCGCGGCCATCGCCTCAGGCCGCCCCGCGCACGCGCTTGACCAGCCGTTCGACGTGGGCGATCGGCGTCTCCGGCAGGATGCCATGGCCGAGATTGAAAATGTGCGGGCGGCCCGAAAAGCCCGCCAGGATGCGGTCGATCCCCTCGTCGAGGCCGTCGCCGCCGGCGAGCAGGGCGAGGGGATCGAGATTGCCCTGCGCGGCGATCCGCGCCGGCAGCGCGCCGGCGGCCCAGTCGGGCGCGACGGCGGTGTCGAGGCTGACCCCGGCGACGCCCTCGATGGCGGCGAAGCGGGCCAGCGAGGCGCCCGCGCCGCGCGGGAAGGCGATGATCGGCGCGTGCGGCGCCTGCTCGCGAACCCTGGCGACCAGCGCGCGCAGCGGCGCCAGGCACCAGCGCTCGAGCTCGGCGACGGGGAGGACCCCGGCCCAGCTGTCGAAAATCTGCACCGCCTGGGCGCCGGCGCGCAGCTGGCGCACGAGATAGTCGGCGGAGACCTCGACGAGCCGGGCGACGAGCGCCTCGAACAGCGCCCGATGCCGATAGGCGAACAGCCGGGCCGGCGCCTGGTCGCTGGTGCCGCGGCCGGCGATCATGTAGCTCGCCACCGTCCACGGCGCGCCGCAAAAGCCGATCAGCGCGACCTCGGCGGGCAGGGTCCCGCGCACCCGGCCGAGGGTCTCGAACACCGGCTCGAGCCGGGCGAGATCGAGGCTCTCGCGCAGGCCGTCGAAATCGGCGCGCGACTCGATCGGCCTGAGGCGCGGACCCTCGCCCGATTCGAACCCGACCCGCTGGCCGAGCGCGTCGGGCACGACGAGTATGTCGCTGAACACGATCGCGGCGTCGAAGCCGAAGCGCCGGATCGGCTGCAGCGTCGCCTCGGTCGCCAGCTTCGGCGTGTAGCAGAAATCGAGGAAGCTCGGCGCCGTCGCGCGGATCTCGCGATATTCGGGGAGGTAGCGGCCGGCCTGGCGCATCAGCCAGATCGGCGGCGTCTTCTGCGCCGCGCCGGCGAGCGTCGTGAGGAACTTGTTGTGCGGCGCGGCTTCCATGATCACACCCGCTTCGAGGGGGCTCGCCCGACCGCCCGCGCCACGCCCGACCGCGGCGACCCGATCGGCCGGGCCGGCCGCGCCGCGCGCGGACAGCCTAGCCTAGTTGGCGGGCGCCGGGAACGTCTTGAGATAGGCGATGACATTGGCGATGTCGTCGTCGCGGGCGAGGCCGGGGAACGCCATCTTGGTGCCGGGCACCTTGGCGCGCGGGTTCTTCAGATAGACCGTCAGCGTCGCCTCGTCCCAGGTGAGCCCCGAATTCATGTTGGCCTGCGAATAACTATAGCCGGGATAGGCGCCGGCCGGCCGGCCGACCACGCCCGTCAGCACCGGGCCGACCATGTTCCTGGCGTTGTCGCCGATCTGGTGGCACGCGCGGCACTTCTGGAACACCTTTTCGCCGAGCGCGGCGTCCTGCGCCGCGGCGCCGCCGGCCGACAACGCCAGCGCCGCGCCCGCGGCCAGCCCCAACCCCAGCGATCTCATGCCCTTGTCTCCAGGACCAACGCGACGCGACGCCGTATGACAATGCAACTTGACAATCGACCCCTCAGCCGGCCGCGAGTGTGAATAGGGGATGACATGTTTTTTGTAAAGTTGTAGTCGATGCAGGCGTCGGCGATCCCAGCCGGCGGACCCTTTCCGGCGGCGCGCGCCGGTCGTTGAGTTCCGGGGGCGGTATTCGAGCATGGCCCTGCCTTTTCCCTTCTCGGCGATCGTCGGCCAGGACGACATGAAGCTCGCCCTGATGATCGCCGCGATCGATCCGTCGGTCGGCGGCGTGCTGATCTTCGGCGACCGCGGCACCGGCAAATCGACCGCGGTCCGGGCGCTGGCGGCGCTGTTGCCGAGGATGCGCGTCGTCGTCGGCTGCCCCTATCGCTGCGATCCGGACGCCGCCGAGGCGCAGTGCGAGGCCTGCCGCGCGCGGCGCGCGCAGGGCGCGCTGCCGGGCGCGCCGGCGCCGGTCCCGGTCGTCGACCTGCCGCTCGGCGCGACCGAGGACCGCATCGTCGGCGCGCTCGATCTCGAACGCGCGCTGTCGGTCGGCGAAAAGGCGTTCGAGCCGGGACTGCTGGCGCGCGCCAATCGCGGCTTTCTCTACATCGACGAAGCCAATCTGCTCGAGGACCATCTCGTCGACCTGCTGCTCGACGTCGCCGCTTCGGGCGAGAACGTCGTCGAGCGCGAGGGGCTCAGCGTGCGTCATCCCGCGCGCTTCGTGCTGATCGGCAGCGGCAACCCGGAAGAGGGCGAATTGCGGCCGCAACTGCTCGACCGCTTCGGCCTGGCGGTCGACGTCAGGACGCCGGTCGAGATTCCGACCCGCGTCGAGGTGGTCAAGCGGCGCAACGCGTTCGAGCGCGATCCCGCCGCCTTCGCGGAGGCCTGGCGCGCCCGGGACGAATCGCTGCGCGACAGGATCACGGCGGCGCGCGGGCGGCTGGCCGCGATCGCGGTTCCCGACGCCGCGCTCGAGAGCGCCGCCAGGCTCTGCGTCGCGCTCGGGACCGACGGCCTGCGCGGGGAGCTGACCCTGGCGCGCGCCGCGCGGGCGCTCGCCGCGCTCGAGGGCGAGGAGACGGTCGGCGACCGCCACCTGCGCCGCATCGCGCCGTCGGCGCTGCGCCATCGCCTGCGCCGCAATCCGCTCGACGAAGCCGGTTCCTCCGCCCGCGTCGAGCGCGCGCTCGAAGAGCAGTTCGGCGCATGACCGCGGCGGCGGCTTCGCCCTGGGCGCAGGCGAGCCTCGCGGCGGCGCTGCTCGCGGTCGATCCCCCGGCGAACGGCGTCGCGCTGCGCGTCGGGCCGGGCCCGGTCCGCGACGCCTGGCTCGCGCTGCTGGAGCGCCTGCTGCCCGCGCCGACGCGGCTGCGCCGGGTCCCGCTCGGCATCGGCGACGACCGTCTGCTCGGCGGGCTCGATCTGTCGGCGACGCTGCGCGCCGGCCGGCCGATCGTCGCGGCGGGCCTCCTGGGACAGGCGGACGGCGACATTCTGGTGCTGGCGATGGCCGAACGCCTGGCCCCGGCGACGGTCGGGCGGGTCACGGCGGCGATGGACCGCGGCGAAGTCGCGCTGGAGCGCGACGGCGTGGCGTTGCGGGCGCCGGCCCGCTTCGGCGTCGTCGCGCTCGACGAGGGGCGCGAGGCGGAAGAGCGCCCGCCCGAGGCGCTGCTCGATCGGCTGGCGTTCCGGCTCGACCTCGGCGCGCTGAGCCATCGCGCGGTCGCATCAACGCATTTCGACGCGGGCCAGATCCGCGCCGCGCGCGCGCGGCTGGCCGGCGTGCGGGTCGACGACGGCGCGGTCGAGGCGGTCGTCGCGGTCGCCGCGCAACTGGGCGTCGCCTCGCTGCGCGCGCCGCTGCTCGCATTGCGCGCCGCGCGCGCCCATTGCGCGCTGCGCGGCGCCGAGGTCGTCGAGGAGGAGGACCTCGCCGCGGCCGGGCGGCTGGTTCTGGCCCCGCGCGCGACCCGGATTCCGGCCGATCCCGCGCCCGAGCCGGACGAGCCCGCGCCGGCCGAGGATTCGCCGGCCGAGGCGGAGGATCGCGCGCCCTCGGACGCCGGGGCCGACGCGGATCAGGCGCCCGCGGACAGGGCGCCGGGCGAACTTCAGGACATCGTCCTGGCCGCGGCCGCCGCCGCGATTCCGCACGGCCTGCTCGCGGCGATCGCCGCCGGCGCCGCGGGTTCGCGGCCCTCGCGCGGCGGCGCGGCGGGCGGCAAGATCGTGTCGGCGCGCCGCGGACGCCCGCTCGCCGCGCGCAGCGGCGAACTGCGCGAGGGGCGCCTCGGCCTCCTCGACACGCTGCGCGCCGCCGCGCCCTGGCAGAGGCTGCGGCGCCGGGCGATCGAGCCGGGCGATGGGCGCCGGATGCTGGTCCGGCCCGAGGACTTCCGCATCGTCCGCTTCCGCGAGCGCAGCCAAACCACGGCGATCTTCGTGGTCGACGCCTCCGGCTCCGCCGCCGCCCAGCGGCTCGCCGAGGTCAAGGGCGCGATCGAACTGCTGCTCGCCGATTGCTACATCAGGCGCGATTCGGTGGCGATGGTGGCGTTCCGGGGCGCGGGGGCGCAGATCGTCCTGCCGCCGACGCGTTCGCTCGCGCGCGCCAAGCGCATTCTCTCCGGCCTGCCGGGCGGCGGCGGCACGCCGCTCGCCTGCGGCCTCGACTGCGCGCTCGCGCTCGCCGAGGCGGTGCGCCGCAAGGGCCAGTCGCCGCTGCTCGTGCTGATGACCGACGGGCGCGCCAATATCGCGCGCGGCGGCGCGCCGGGCCGCGCCCGGGCGTTCGAGGATGCGCTGGAATCGGCCAGGAGCGTGCGCGCCGCCGGGGTCGCGGCGATCGCGATCGACGCCGCCGCGGCGGCGCGGGCGAGCGACGAGGCGCCGACGCTGCGGCTGGGAAAGGCGATGAACGCGCGTTACGTCAAGCTGCCCAACGCCGATGCGGCGCTGGTGTCGCAGACGGTCCGGGCGGCATCGAGACTGTGACGGGAGCGACGGCGTGTCTCTGCGTGCGGCGAGGGGTCAACCCTCCTGGGAGGAGGATGGCGGCGACTGGCCGAACCGCGACGCGAGCCGGTTCGTCGAGACCGGGGCGTTGCGCTGGCACTTCCAGCGGATGGGGCGGGGGCCCGCGCTGCTGCTCGTCCACGGCACCGCCGCCGCCACCCATTCCTGGCGGGGTCTGGCGCCGCTGCTCGCGCAGCGCTTCGACGTGCTGGCGCCCGATCTGCCGGGCCATGGCTTCACCGATCCGTTGCCGTCCGGCGCGCTGTCGCTGCCGGGCATGGCGCGGGCGCTGAAGGGGCTGCTGCGGCAGCTCGCGTTCGAACCGGTCGTCGTCGTCGGCCATTCCGCCGGCGCCGCGATCCTCGCCCGCCTGTGCATCGACCGCGCGATCGCGCCGAGGCTGCTGATCAGCCTCAACGGCGCGCTGCTGCCGTTCGAAGGCATGGCCGGCCATCTGTTTCCGCCGATGGCGAGGCTCCTGTTCCTCAACCCGTTCGCGCCGCGCCTGTTCGCCTGGTCGGCGGACCGCGACGCCGTCGCGCGGCTGCTGCGCGGGACCGGTTCGACGATCGACCGCCGCGGCGTCGAACTCTATGCGCGGCTCATGCGCCGCTACGGCCATGTCGCGGGCGCGCTCGGCATGATGGCGAACTGGGACCTCGACGCGCTCGCCCGGGACCTGCCGAGGCTTTCGACGCGGGTCGCGCTGCTCGCCGCGCGCGGCGACAAGGCGGTCGCGCCGGCCGCGGCCGAAAAGGCCTGCGCCCGGCTTCCCGACGCCCGGGTCGAGTTCCTGGCCGGCGTCGGCCATCTCGCCCATGAGGAAAAGCCCGAGGAGGTCGCCGACCGGATTTTCGAGCTCGCCGCGGAAATCGGCGCGGACGCGGCCAGATGAGCCGCCCGGCCCCTTGATAAGCGCCGCGGTCCGTTGCTAGTGTCAGGATATGTTGACGCTCGATCGCGCAAATGCGGTTGTCACTCGCCCAGACCGGCGACCGCACGCCGTGGTCGTCGGCAGCGGATTCGGCGGGCTGGCGGCGGCGATCCGGCTCGGCGCGCGCGGCTATCGCACGACCGTCCTCGAGAAGCTCGACGCGCCGGGCGGGCGCGCCGGCGTCCACCGCCAGGACGGCTTCACCTTCGACGCCGGGCCGACCATCATCACCGCGCCGTTCCTGTTCGAGGAGCTGTGGCGTCTGTGCGGCCGCGCGATGGCCGACGACATCGACCTCGTCCGGACCGACCCGTTCTACCGCATTCGCTTCGACGACGGCTCCCAGTTCGCCTATTCGGGCGACAGGGCGGCGATGCGCGCCGAGGTGGCGCGGTTCAGCCCCGGCGACGTCGCCGGCTACGAAGCCTTCATGCGGGAGAGCGAGGCGATCTATCGCGTCGGCTTCGAGCAGCTCGGTCATCTGCCGTTCGGATCGCCGCTCGACATGGCGCGCATCGCCGGCGATCTCGTCCGCCTGCGCGGCTACAAGAGCGTCTACGGACTCGCGGCCAAATATATGCGCGACGCGCGGCTGCGCACCGTGTTCAGCTTTCACCCGCTGCTGATCGGCGGCAGTCCGTTCCGGGCGACCGCGATCTACTGCCTCATTCCGTTCCTCGAGCAGCGCTTCGGCGTCCATTTCGTGATGGGCGGCACGGGCCGGCTGGTGGCGGGGCTCGTCGACCTCATCGCGGGGCAGGGCGGTCAGGTCCGCTGCGGCGAATCGGTCGAGCAGATCATCGTCGAGGGCGGCGCCGCGCGCGGCGTCCGGCTCGCCTCCGGCGCGCGCCTGGCCGCCGACATCGTGGTGTCGAACGCCGATTCCGCCTGGACCTATCGCCATCTCGTGCCGGCGGCGGCGCGCCGGCGCTGGACCGATCGCAGGCTCGCGCGCGCGCGCTATTCGATGGGATTGTTCGTCTGGTATTTCGGGACGCGCCGTCGCTATCCCGAGGTCGGCCATCACACGATCCTGCTCGGCCGGCGCTATCGCGAACTGCTCGCCGACATTTTCGAGCGCAAGACGCTCGCCGACGACTTCAGCCTCTACCTGCACCGGCCGACCACGACCGATCCCTCGCTCGCGCCGCCCGGCTGCGATGCGTTCTACGTGCTCTCGCCGGTCCCCAACCTGCTCGGCGGCCAGGATTGGGCGGCCGAGGCCGAGCCCTACCGGCGCAGAATCGCGGCCGCGCTGGAGGCGTCGATCCTGCCCGGCCTCGGCGGGGCGATCGCGACGTCGCGGATCACGACTCCCCAGGACTTCCAGGACCGGCTGAACTCCTATCAGGGCGCGGCGTTCGGCCTCGAGCCGATCCTCACCCAGAGCGCCTGGTTCCGGCCGCACAATCGCAGCGAAGACATCCGCAACCTGTTCCTCGTCGGCGCGGGGACCCATCCCGGCGCCGGCCTGCCGGGCGTCCTGTCCTCCGCGCGGGTTCTCGACAAGGTGGTTCCGGATGTTTCAGCCTTCGCGTGAAGCCGGGTTCGCCGGCGCGCAGGACCATGCCGAATGCCGGGCGGCGATCCGCCAGGGCTCGCGGACATTCTTCGCCGCCTCCCTGCTGCTGCCGGCCAGGGTGCGCGAGCCGGCCTACGGGCTCTACGCCTTCTGCCGTCTGTCCGACGACGCCATCGATCTGGGCGGCGGCTCGCTCGGGGCGCTCGAGCGCCTGCGCGACCGCCTGGCGCGCGTCTACGAAGGGCGCCCGCTGCCGGTTCCGGCCGACCGCGCGATGGCCGAGGTCGTGCGGCGCTTCGCGATTCCGCGCGCCCTGCCGGAAGCGCTGCTCGAGGGGCTGGCCTGGGACGCCGATGGGCGCCGTTTCGAGGATATCGGCGACCTCCACGATTATGCCGCGCGGGTCGCGGGCGCGGTCGGCGCCATGATGACCCTGATCATGGGCGTGCGTTCGACCGAGGCGCTCGCCCGCGCGTGCGATCTCGGAGTCGCGATGCAGCTGACCAACATCGTGCGCGACGTCGGCGAGGACGCGCGGGCGGGGCGCCTCTACCTGCCCTTGCGATGGATGCGCGATGCGGGCCTCGACCCCGAGGCCTTTCTCGCCGATCCCGTACTCAGCGCGCCGCTGCGGAGCGTGATCGCAAGGCTGCTCGCCGAGGCCGACGCGCTCTATGCGCGCGCGCGCCGCGGGATCGCGCTGCTGCCTCCGGCGTGTCGTCCGGCGATCCTCACCGCCGCGCTTATGTATCGCGAGATCGGGCGCCAGCTCGAACGCCAGGCGCTCGACTCGATCTCCCGCCGCGCGCGGGTGGGCGCGACGCGCAAGGCGCAATTGCTCGCGCGCGCGGCGATGGCTGCGCCGTGGCTGACCGGCGGCCCGCCCGCGGCCGCGCTCGACGCGGTGCGCTTCATCATCGAGGCGGTGCTGCGTTCGCCGACGCCGGCGCCGGCGAACGCGGTCGCGGCGCGCACGAGCATCGGGCCACAATTTCTGCGGGTTCTCGAAATATTCGAACGGCTGGAGCGCGCCGAACAGTTCGGGGAGTAGCCCGATGAATCCAGACAATTACGGCCTGATCGAAATGGCGCTGTCATTCGGACTCGTGCTGCTGTTCGGCGTCTGGCAGCTCGTCTCGCTGGACCGGGCGAAGAAGAAGACCCGCGAGAAGGCCGCCGCCCGGCCGCCCGAGCCGGAGCCCTGACCGTCGTTCGGCGGCGCGCTCGCCGGGGGGTCCTGGGAGCTGTTGTCGCTGGCGCGGCTCAAGAAGAAGCGCCGCGCGAAGGCCGAGGCGCCGCCGCGGGACCGCCCGCCGTGACGCCCGCGCCCTGCCGTCGCGGCATCCGGAACGGCAGCATCAGCCGCACGAGCGCCAGATCGAAGCGGTCGAGCGAGAGGCTCTCGTGCACCCAGACCACGCGAGCGCCGAACAGCCGCGCCGACACCAGCGAGCGGGAATAGAACGGGGTGTCCTCGAAGCCGCGCTCGACGAAGGCTCGTCCGTCCTCCGATCGCGTTTGTCGCGCGAGCCGCCAGCCCGTGCGCGGGAGATCGGCGCGCGGCGGCGGGGCGAAGCTCTCGCACCGGCCCGACCCGTCGAACCGAAGCGCCAGCGAAATCGGGCCGCCGGCCCGACGCTCGGCGTCGTAGAGAATCGCCGCGCCGTCGGGCAGGCTCGCGCGCGACCACGTCCAGCGCGAAAAGCCTTCGCTCAGCGACTCGCTGCCCGCGTTGGCGTCGAAATAGCCGTGGCCGCGCCATTTGAGATCGGGCGCCGCGAGATCGACCGACACCCGCGCGCGCGGCGCGATCGGCCGCCACGCGTGCCGGCCGCGCGCGTCGAGCGCGAACGGCGCGGGATGGAGAAATTCCGGCTCGAGCCGGACCGCGCCGCGGATGCGCCTGGGAACCGGCGCGGCGACCTCGTCGAGATCGATCGTCAGCGCCGCGCCGTCCCAGGAAAGCGCGCTGCCGCCGATCGCCAGCAGTCCGGGCTCGCGCGTCACGCGGCTGCGGCCGCGCTCCGTCATCGCCCAGCGCCGGCCGCGCCTTCCATAGAGGGCGACGTTGACCGCGCAATGATCGAGCGGGTCGCGGCGGCCGGACCAGGCGTAGTAGGGCGAGAAGACGCTGCCGACGAAGGCGATGATCGTCAGGCCGAATTCGCCGTCGTCGCTCAGCGCGTCGACATACCACCAGGCATAGCCGCCGGGATCGACCGGCGCGTCGAAGCGAGGTCCGTGATGATGCTCGCCGCCGCCTGACGTCCCGACAGCGCCGCCATCGGCACCCCCGGCCCCGGATGGACGCTGCCGCCCGCCAGATAGAGGCCCGGCAGCCGGGTGCGTGATCCCGGCCGCGCGAACGAGGCCATCCAGCCGTGCGAGACGCGGCCGTAGAGCGCCCCGCCGGTCGCCGGAAACAGACGCTCGAAATCGGCCGGCGTCGTGCGCATCGTCGCGCCCGCGCGCCGGTCGATCGTCAGTCCGCAACGGGAGAGGAGTTGGAACGTCGCCTCTTCGCATGCCTGCAACTCCGATGATTCGATCGGGCCCCGGTCGCCGTCGGCGGGCGCGTTGACGAGGCACAACAGCCGCTCCCTCCCGCCGCCGGCGCCGGCTGCGCCCTCGTCGCCGCGATCCTGCGCGCAGACATAGGCCGTCGGGCGGCGCGGCAGCCGTCGCCGCCGGAAGATATCGTCGAATTCGGCGCGGTAGTCGCGGGAAAAGAATACGTTGTGCCGCAGCAGCGGGAAGCCCTCGGCAGGGGCGGCGATCGCCCAGGTCACGGCCGACAGCGAGCGCGCGCCGCGCGCCGTCCGCGGCGCCGCGCCCGCGGCGTCCGATCCCAGCCGTCCGTCGGCGAGCGCGGCGACGTCGCCGTTCATCACGATCGCCTCCGCGGGCAGGCGCTCGCCGCCAGCGATCTCTATGCCGGCCGCGCGGCCGCCCGCGACGAGAATGCGCGCGGCGCGCGCGCCGAAGCGCAACGTCGCGCCCCTCGCGCGCGCCGCTTCGGCCAGCGCCGCCGCGAGCCGGTGCATGCCGCCCTCGACGATCCACACGCCGTCCTGCTCGACATGGGCGACCAGCATCAGCGTCGCGGGCGCCGCGAACGGCGAGGACCCGCAATAGGTCGCGTATCGCCCGAACAACTGGCGCAGCCGCGGATCGCGAAAGTAGCCGCCGAGCGCACGCCACATCGTCGTGAACGGCGAAATGCGCGCGAGGTCGCCGAGGCCCGCCAGTCCGACCCGGCGGACCAGTTCGGCGGGACCCGGCCGCGACGCGCCGATGAACGGCCCCCGCAGCGTGGCGTAGACGGCGCGCGCGCGCCGGCAGAACCGGAGGTAGCCGTCGGCCTCCCGCGCGCCCGCGAAGGCGCCGATCGCCTCGGCGCTGCGGGCGATATCGGCGAACAGATCCAGCCGCTCCGCGCTCCCCCAGGCGTGGCGGGCGAGCGTTTCGACCGGCCGCAGGACGACGTGGTCGGCGAGCGAATCGCCGATTTCGGCGAATATCTCGTCGAACACCCAGCGCATCGTGAACACGGTCGGACCCGCGTCGATCGGCGCGCCGTCGACGACGATCTCGCGCATCTTGCCGCCCGGCGCCGGCGCGCTCTCGACCAGCGTGACCGCCAGCCCCTCCGCCGCCAGTCGCAGCGCCGCGACGAGGCCGCCGACGCCGGCGCCGATGATCACCACCCGCCGCGCGCGCAATCCATCCTCCGCCAGGCAGAAAGACCATTGATCAACGCCCGCTCGTGTGTCAATATAAATTGACATATCAAACTGACCATCAGAGGTTACAAAAAGCGGGGAGAGGATCTTGGACATATCGGCGCGCATCGAGCAATCCCTTGATCAGGCTGTCTCCTACGCTCAGGGCCCGGGCGCGCCCCCTCGCCTCGCCTCGGCGCTGCGCTACGCCGTGTTCCCCGGCGGCCATCGAATCCGCCCGCAATTGTGCCTGTCCGTCGCGGTGGCCTGCGGCGACGCCGACCCTGAGGCGGCCGACGCCGCCGCCACCGCGATCGAACTGCTGCATTGCGCCTCGCTCGTCCATGACGACCTGCCCTGCTTCGACGACGCGCCGTTGCGGCGCGGCAAGCCGTCCGTCCACTGCGAATATGGCGCGCCGATCGCGGTGCTGACCGGCGACGCGCTGATCGTGCTCGCCTTCGAGACGCTCGCCCAGCGCGCGGCGCGCTGCCCCGCGCGTCTGACGACGCTGCTGTCGGCGGTGGCGCAATCGGTGGGTTCGCCCCACGGGATCGTCGCCGGCCAGGCGTGGGAATGCGAGGTCGCGGTGTCGCTGACCGATTACCAGCGGGCGAAGACGGGCGCCTTGTTCGTCGCGGCGACCGCATCCGGCGCCGCGGCCGCGGGCGTCGACCCCGCTCCCTGGCGCACGCTGGGCGCAAGGCTCGGCGAAGCCTACCAGGTCGCCGACGACCTCCGCGACGTCCTGTGCGACGCCGAGGAGCTCGGCAAGCCGATCGGCCAGGACGAGCGCCGGCTGCGGCCGAACGCGGCGGCCCAGCTCGGCGTCGGCGGCGCCAAGAACCGGCTCGAGGGCCTCATCAAGGCGGCGGTCGATTCGATTCCGCCGTGCCCGGGCGCGCTCGAACTGCGCGCGCTGATCAAGGCGCAGACCGCGCTGTTCTTTCCCAAGCAGCTCGCGCGCGCGGCGGCCTGATCCGCGACGCCCGTGCACGTCGCGCGCGCAGACCGCGTGGCCGGCGTCTCGTCCTGGTTCGAACGTTGGCTCGGCTTTCGCAACGGGCTGGTCGCCAATCCCCGCTTTCAGCGCTGGGCGGCCGCCTCGCCCTTGACGCGGCTGATCGCGCGCCGGCGGGCGCGCGCCCTGTTCGATCTCTGCGCGGGCTTCGTCTACTCGCAGATCCTGCTGGCCTGCGTCCGTCTCCGGGTCCTCGAGATCCTGGCGGACGGGCCGCGCGGCGCCGAGAGCCTGGCGGCGCCGCTCGGCCTCTCGCCCGACGCGGCGCGCCGTCTTCTTCGCGCCGCCACCGCGCTCGGGCTGACGCGCGCCCTGCCGGGCGACCGTTTCGGCCTCGACGAACTCGGCGCCGCGCTGCTCGGCAATCCCTCCGTGACCGCGCTCGTCGAACATCACGCCCTCCTCTATGACGATCTGCGCGATCCCGTCGCGCTCCTGCGCGGGGAGTCCTCGAGCCGGCTGTCTCGCTTCTGGCCCTATGCCGGGGATTCTCCCGAGGCCGGCGGATCGGCCGCGCCGGACGACGCCTTCGCCGCCTACAGCGGCCTGATGTCGCAGTCGCAGACGCTCCTCGCCGAGGATGTTCTCGACGCCTATCCGATCGCGCGGCGCCGGCGGCTGCTCGACGTCGGCGGCGGAGAGGGCGTCTTCATCGCCGCCGCGGCCGCACGGGCGCCCGCCCTCGAGCTGACGCTGTTCGATCTGCCGCCGGTGATCGCGCGCGCGCGCGCGCGGCTGGCGGCGCGCGGGCTCGGCGAACGGGTCGCGACGGTCGGCGGCAGCTTCCTGCGCGATCCGCTCCCCGCGGGCGCCGACGTCGTCTCGCTCGTGCGAATCGTCCACGATCACGACGACGAATCGGCGTTGACCCTGTTGCGCGCGGTCCACGCCGCGCTGCCGAGCGGCGGCCAAGTCCTCATCGCCGAACCGATGGCCGGAACGCCCGGCGCGGAGCCGATGGGCGACGCCTATTTCGGATTCTACCTGCTGGCGATGGGGCGCGGACGCCCGCGGACGCCGGAGGAACTGAAGGGACTCCTGCGAAAGGCGGGGTTCGCGCGGGCGCGCCTGCGCGCGACGTCGCGCCCGCTGCTCGCCAGTCTGATGGTTGCCGACCGCGTGTAAATTTGAGTTGACGTTTTATATCGTCAGTTTAGAATGACAACCATCCGAGGAGGCCGAAATCGCCCCTCGAAGAGGCCCGGAACTCCGCTGCATGTCGGATGCGCTCGCCATCGTTCTGGAGAAACCCGAGGCGCTATCGCTGCGTCGTCTCGAATTGGCGGCGCCGGGCCGGAACGACGTCGTCGTCCGCACGCGCTGGAGCGGCATCAGCACGGGAACCGAGCGCCTGCTGTTTTCCGGGCGGATGCCCGCTTTCCCGGGAATGGGCTATCCGCTCGTGCCCGGCTACGAGACCGTCGGCGTCGTGGTCGAAGCCGCCGAAGGCGCCGGAGTCGGCGTGGGACGATCGGTCTTCGTTCCCGGCGCCAATTGCTTCGGCGCGGTGCGCGGCCTGTTCGGCGGCGCCGCTTCGCTTCTGGTCGCGCCAGCCTCGCGCGTCGTGGCCGTCGACGAGAGCCTGGGCGAGCAGGCGATCCTGCTCGCGCTCGCGGCGACCGCGTTCCATGCGCGGGCCGGAGTCGCGGCCGGCGGCGGCGATCTGATCGTCGGCCATGGCGTGCTCGGCCGTCTGCTGGCGCGGCTCAGCGTGCTCGACGGCGGGGCGCCCCCGGTCGTATGGGAGCGCAGCCCGGCCCGCGCGGGCGGCGCCGTCGGCTACGAGGTCGTCGATCCCGAGCGGGACGCCCGCCGCGACTACCGGACGATCTTCGACGTCAGCGGCGACGGCAAGATCCTCGATACGCTGATCGCGCGGCTCGCCCGCGGCGGCGAGATCGTCCTCGCCGGCTTCTACGACGCGCCGCTCGCCTTCACCTTCCCGCCCGCCTTCATGCGCGAGGCGCGCCTGCGCGTCGCCGCGGAATGGCAACCCGCCGATCTTCTCGCCGTCAGGCAGCTCGTGGAATCCGGACGGCTTTCGCTCGACGGCCTGATCACCCACCGGCAGCCGGCCGAACAGGCGGCGTCGGCCTATCCCACCGCGTTCAACGATCCTTCGTGCCTGAAGATGGTCCTCGACTGGAGAACCTGCCAATGAGCGTCGCCCAGGGGTTCCTGACCGCGGTGGAGCTCGCCAATCCGCCCGCCCATCTGCTGCGCGCCGAGGCGGCGATCGAACCCGATCCGGTTCCGACCACGGCGACCAAGGAGACGCAGATCATCGCGATCTACGGCAAGGGCGGCATCGGCAAGAGCTTCACCCTCGCCAACCTCTCGTACATGATGGCCCAGCAGGGCAAGAAGGTGCTGCTGATCGGCTGCGACCCGAAGAGCGACACGACCTCGCTGCTGTTCGGCGGCCGCGCCTGTCCGACGATCATCGAGACCTCGACGAAGAAGAAGCTCGCCGGCGAGCAGGTCGCGATCGGCGACGTCTGCTTCAAGCGCGACGGCGTGTTCGCGATGGAGCTCGGCGGCCCGGAGGTCGGGCGCGGCTGCGGCGGGCGCGGCATCATCCACGGCTTCGAACTGCTGGAGAAGCTCGGCTTCCACGAATGGGGCTTCGACTACGTGCTGCTCGACTTCCTCGGCGATGTCGTATGCGGCGGCTTCGGCCTGCCGATCGCGCGCGACATGTGCCAGAAGGTGATCGTGGTCGGCTCGAACGACCTGCAGTCGCTCTACGTCGCCAACAACGTCTGTTCGGCGGTCGAATATTTCCGCAAGCTCGGCGGCAATGTCGGGGTCGGCGGGCTCGTCATCAACAAGGACGACGGCACCGGCGAGGCGCAGGCCTTCGCGGCCGCGGTCGGCATCCCGATCCTCGCCGCCATTCCCGCCGACGAGGACATCCGCCGCAAGAGCGCCAATTACGAGATCATCGGCCGGCCGGAGAGCCGCTGGGGTTCGCTGTTCGCCGAACTGTCGGTCAACGTCCACCAGGCGCTTCCGCACAAACCCAGGCCGCTGACGCAGGATCAGCTGCTCGGCCTGTTCAAGGGCGAGGCGGTCGGGCGCAGCGTCGTGCTCGAACCGGCGACCTTCGAGGACATGTGCGGCGCGGCGGCGATCCACAAGCCGTCGCTCGAAGTCATCTACGACAACGTCTGAGCGCGCGGGATTCGGGACGGAACGATGAACGAGATCGCGTCGACCAACAGACTGTCCGGCAGCCCGATCGAAGGCGGCGCGCTGGACGTCGCGTTGGCGGCGGCGGCGGCCGAGGTCGATGTCGCGGCGACCGCGGGCGATGGCCTCGGATGCCATGCCGGCAAGGACAAGATGCGCGCCGCGGCCGAGGCCGCCGGCATGAGCGAGACGCTCGCGCGCTACGCGAAGGATTATCCGGCCGGCCCGCACGACCAACCGCAGAGCATGTGCCCGGCGTTCGGCTCGCTGCGGGTCGGGCTGCGGATGCGCCGGACCGCGACGGTGCTGTCGGGCTCGGCCTGCTGCGTCTACGGGCTGACCTTCACCTCGCATTTCTACGGCGCCCGCCGCACCGTCGGCTACGTGCCGTTCAATTCGGAGACCCTGGTCACCGGCAAGCTGTTCGAGGATATCCGCGAGGCGGTGTTCAAGCTCGCCGATCCCGACAAATACGACGCGATCGTCATCATCAACCTGTGCGTGCCGACCGCTTCGGGCGTGCCGCTCCGGCTGCTGCCGAGGGACATCGGCGGCGTGCGGATCATCGGCATCGACGTGCCGGGCTTCGGGGTGCCGACCCACGCCGAGGCCAAGGACGTGCTCGCCGGCGCCATGCTGCATTTCGCCCGGCTCGAAGCCGAACAGGGCCCGGTCCTGGCGCCGCGCGCCGCGCGCAGCGACAAGCCGACCGTATCCCTGCTCGGCGAGGTCTTCCCGGCCGATCCGGTGCAGATCGGCGGCATGCTCGACCTGCTCGGCCTCGCCGCCGGGCCGGTGGTCCCGACCCGCGAATGGCGCGAACTCTATGGCGCGCTGGACTGCGCCGCGGTCGCGGCGCTGCACCCGTTCTACACCGCCTGCGTGCGCGAATTCGAGGCGGCGGGACGCACCGTCGTCGGCTCGGCGCCGGTCGGCCACGACGGCACGGCGGCATGGCTCGAGGCGATCGGCGAGGCCTGCGCGGTCCCGCGCGATCGGGTCGCGGCCGCGCAGAACCGGCTTCTCCCGGCGATCAGGAGCGCGCTCGCGCAGACGCCGATCAAGGGCCGCATCACGCTGTCGGGCTACGAGGGCTCGGAACTGCTGGTCGGGCGCCTGCTGGTCGAAAGCGGCGCCGACCTGCGCTATGTCGGCACCGCCTGCCCGCGGACGCGCTTTTCCGCCGAGGATTGCGCCTGGCTCGAGTCCAGGGGCGTGCATGTCCAGTATCGCGCCTCGCTCGAGCAGGATCTCGCGGCGATGGCCGAGTTCGAGCCCGATCTGGCGATCGGCACGACGCCGGTGGTCCAGAAGGCCAAGCAGCAGGCGACGCCGGCGCTCTACTTCACCAACCTGATTTCGGCGCGGCCGCTGATGGGCGTCGCCGGCGCCGGGTCGCTGGCCAGGGTGATCAACGCCGCGCTCGCCAACCAGGCGCGCTTCGACGAGATGAAGGCCTTCTTCGAGGGCGTCGGCGAGGGCCATGCCGCCGGCGTCTGGGAGGATGTCCCGCGCGATCGCCCGGAGTTCCGCAAGAAGCATCGCGCCAAGAGCGCCCAGAAGCCCGCCGAGGAGATGGGCGCATGCTAGTCCTCGATCACGACCGCGCCGGCGGCTATTGGGGCGCCGTCTACGTCTTCACCGCGATCAAGGGACTGCAGGTCGTCATCGACGGGCCGGTGGGCTGCGAGAACCTGCCGGTGACCTCGGTGCTCCACTACACCGACGGCCTGCCGCCGCACGAACTGCCGATCGTCGTCACCGGCCTCTCGGAAGAGGAGCTCGGCCGGCACGGCACCGAAGGCGCGATGAAGCGCGCGCACAAGACGCTCGATCCCGATCTCCCCAGTGTCGTGGTCACCGGCTCGATCGCCGAGATGATCGGCGGCGGCGTGACGCCCGAAGGCACCGGGATCCAGCGTTTCCTGCCGCGCACGATCGACGAGGACCAGTGGCAATGCGCCAATCGCGCGATGAGCTGGCTGTGGTCGGAATATGGCGCCAGGAAGGGCGTGGCGCCGAAGCGAAAGCCGCCGGCGCCCGACGCCAGGCCGCGCGTCAACATCATCGGCCCCTGCTACGGCGTGTTCAACATGCCGTCCGATCTCGCCGAAATCCGCCGCTTGGTCGAGGGGATCGGCGCCGATGTCAACATGGTGTTCCCGCTCGGCAGCCATCTGGCCGATGTCGGGCGCCTCGTCGACGCCGACGTCAACATCTGCCTCTACCGCGAATTCGGCCGGTTGCTGTGCGAGGCGCTCGACCGCCCCTATCTGCAGGCGCCGATCGGGCTCCACAGCACGACCAGGTTCCTGCGCAGCCTCGGCGAACTGCTCGGCCTCGATCCCGAGCCGTTCATCGCCCGCGAGAAGCACACGACGATCAAGCCGCTGTGGGATCTCTGGCGCTCGGTGACCCAGGATTTCTTCGGGACCGCGAGTTTCGCGATCGTCGCCAACGAGACCTATGCGCGCGGCGTGCGCCATTTCCTCGAGGAGGAGATGGGGCTCCCGTGCACGTTCGCGGTCGCGCGCCGGCCCGGCGAGAAGACCGACAACGAATCGGTGCGCCAGGCGGTCAAGCAGAAGACGCCGCTGATCCTGTTCGGCAGCTTCAACGAGCGCATGTACCTCGCCGAGGCGGGCGCGCGGGCGGTCTACATCCCCGCCTCGTTCCCCGGCGCGATCATCCGCCGGCACACCGGCACCCCGTTCATGGGCTATTCCGGCGCGACCTATCTCGTCCAGGAGGTCTGCAACGCCCTGTTCGACGCGTTGTTCCACATCCTGCCGCTGGCGACGGAGATGGACAAGGTCGAGCCGACTCCGACCCGTCTGCACCGTCAACTCGACTGGGAGGAGACCGCCAAGGCGATGCTCGACGAGATCGTCGAATCGCATCCGGTTCTCGTGCGCATTTCCGCGGCCAAGCGGCTGCGCGACGCGGCCGAGCGCGAGGCGCGCCGGGCCGGCGAGACCTCGGTCAATCGCGCCCGGGTCGACCGCGCCCGCGAACTGCTGATGGAGGGACGCGGCGCATGACCGATTGGGCCCGACACGAAACAGAGCAGGGAGAGCAAGAGTGACGATGGCTGTCCATTCGACTTCGCCGGTCCGCGGGGACCAGATCCGCTACCACCTGCTGTTCGGCGCGACCTACCCGCTGTTCTGCCTCGCGGGCGCCGTGCAGCGACTCGTCGCGCGCGCGCCGGCCGAAGAGGGCGCGCCGCGGCTCGCCCAAAGATCGGTGTTCGCCGAGGCGCGGGACAACGCCTCGATCGCGATTTCCTACGCGCTGATGGCCAGGACGACCCTGCAGACATTCGCCCGGCACAACCGGACGGAACGCCTGCCGTGACATCGTGTCACGGCAATGTCGCCGCGTAGGGCGTGCGCGGCCACCTAACGGAGGTCAATGGTATGGCCAACGATAACGATAGATCGTCGCTGTCGGGTTTGACGGAGGCGGAGGCGCAGGAATTCCACGGGTTGTTCGTCAAGAGCTTTATCGCATTCACAGTCATTGCGATCATCGCTCACTTCCTCGTCTGGAGCTGGCGGCCCTGGATTCCCGGCCCGAAGGGCTATGCGATGCTCGATGGCGTGAGCACGGCCGTGCACGGCCTGCTGCCATTCGTCAGCTGAGGAGAACCGCGCGATGTATAGGGTATGGTTGTTATTCGATCCGCGCCGGACGCTGGTGGCCTTGTTCACCTTCCTTTTCGTCCTGGCCCTGCTCATCCATTTCATCCTGTTGAGCACCGACAGGTTCAACTGGCTGGAAGGGCACGGGACGAAGACGGGGCAGATCGAGCAGACGATTCCGGCCTTGCATCCCGACGCGCTCGGCTGAGCGGGCGCTGGCGGGGTCCACGAGACTTGCTGCGGACGTGCGGGACCCCCGCATTGCCCGCAGCGACGGCGAAAATCAGGGATTCCCTTGGGAGTTTCGGCGATGGCGATGCTGAGTTTCGAACGTAAATACCGGGTGCGGGGCGGCACGCTGATCGGCGGCGACCTGTTCGACTTCTGGGTCGGGCCCTTCTACGTCGGCTTTTTCGGGGTCACCACGATCTTCTTCGCGACGCTGGGAACGGCCCTGATCGTCTGGGGCGCGGCGATCGGCCCGACGTGGAACATCTGGCAGATCAGCATCGCCCCGCCCGACATCAAATACGGCCTGGCGCTCGCGCCCTTGCGCGAGGGCGGGCTCTGGCAGATCATAACGATTTGCGCGGTCGGCGCCTTCGGCTCGTGGGCGCTGCGCGAGGTCGAGATCTGCCGCAAGCTCGGCATCGGCTACCACGTTCCGTTCGCCTTCTCGGTGGCGATCCTCGCCTATGTCTCGCTGGTCGTCATCCGGCCGATCCTGATGGGCGCCTGGGGCTGGGGCTTTCCCTACGGCATTCTGAGCCATCTCGATTGGGTCTCCAACACCGGCTACCAATACCTGCACTTCCACTACAATCCCGCCCACATGCTGGCGGTCTCGTTCTTCTTCACGACCACGCTGGCGCTGGCGCTGCACGGCTCGCTCGTGCTTTCGGCGACCAATCCCGGCAAGGGGCAGGCGGTCAAGACGCCCGAGCATGAGGACACCTATTTCCGCGACACGATCGGCTATTCGATCGGGACGCTCGGCATCCATCGCCTCGGGCTGTTCCTCGCCATTTCCGCAGTCTTCTGGAGCGCCGTCTGCATCGTCATCAGCGGTCCGTTCTGGACCCGCGGCTGGCCGGAATGGTGGAACTGGTGGCTCAATCTTCCGGTCTGGCGCTAGGGCGAAAGGGGAGAGCCGTGGCCTATTATCAGAACATCTTCACCCAGGTCCAGGTCCGCACCGCGCCTGATTTCGGCGTGCCGGTTCCCAAACTGGCGCGCGCCGGAAAAGGCGCGTTCAGCCACCTGCTCGGCCGGATCGGCAATGCGCAGCTCGGGCCGATCTATCTGGGCTATCTCGGCGTGCTTTCGCTCGTCAGCGGGTTCATCGCGTTCGAGATCGTCGGCCTCAACATGCTGGCGTCGGTCCACTGGAATCCGATCCAGTTCCTGCGGCAGCTGCCCTGGCTCGCGCTGGAGCCGCCAAAGCCTGAATACGGCATCCGGATCCTGCCGCCGCTGGCGGAGGGCGGCTGGTGGCTGCTCGCCGGCTTCTTCATGACGACCTCGGTCCTGCTTTGGCTGGCGCGCATGTACCGGCGGGCCCGCGCATTGGGTCTGGGCACGCACACCGCCTGGGCGTTCGGCTCGGCGATCTGGCTGATGGTCGTCCTCGGTTTCATCCGGCCGCTGCTGATGGGCCATTGGAGCGAGGCGGTTCCGTTCGGCATATTCCCGCATCTCGACTGGACGGCTGCGTTCTCGATCCGCTACGGCAACCTGTTCTACAACCCGTTCCACATGCTCTCGATCGCGTTCCTTTACGGCTCGACGCTGCTGTTCGCGATGCATGCCGGCACGATCATGGCGGTCAGCCGCTTCGGCGGCGAGCGCGAAATCGAGCAGATCCTCGATCGCGGCACCGCGGCCGAACGCGCCGCGCTGTTCTGGCGCTGGACGATGGGTTTCAACGCGACTTTCGAGTCCATTCACCGCTGGGCCTGGTGGTTCGCGGTGCTGTGCCCCCTGAGCGGCGGCATCGGCATACTTCTGACCGGCACGGTGGTCGACAATTGGTATCTCTGGGGCGTGCATCACGGCATTGCGCCGGCCTATCCCCATGTCTTTCCGCCCGTCGTCGATCCCGCTGCAACCCCGGGAGCCTCCCAATGAAATACGGCTTCGCGCCAATCGGCGTCGGCGTGGCGGCGCTTCTGACGGTCGCCATGCTGTTCACGGCGGGATGGACGCGTCCGCCCGTGCAGTCGAGCCAGAACGGCTATCGCGGCACGGGCATGGACCAGGTCGCCAATCCGGCGGCGCAGGCCAGGCTGAAGGCGGCCAATGTCTCGCCGGACCCGGGCGACAAGGCCTCGCCCGACGGCGACAAGGCGGGCGCCGTCTACAAGAACGTACAGGTGCTGACCGACCTCAGCGTCGACCAGTTCACCCGCGTCATGCTGTCGATCACCCAATGGGTGGCCCCCGATCAGGGCTGCGGCTATTGCCACAACGTCGAAAACCTCGCCGACGACAGCCTCTACACCAAGAAGGTCGCGCGGCGCATGCTGCAGATGACCCGCTACATCAATTCGGATTGGAAGCAGCACGTCGCCGCGACCGGCGTCACCTGCTACACCTGCCATCGTGGCAAGCCCGTGCCGGCCAATATCTGGTTCCACAATCCGGGCGGTGCGCACGCTGCCGGCTTCGCCACGACCAACAACGGGATGGGCCATCCCTCGGCGGTCAACGGAACGACGGGCCTTCCCGGCGATCCCTTCTCGCCGCTGCTCGAAGGCGACGTCGCGAGCGGGGCGATCCGCGTCGAGGCGACCCAGGCGCTGCCGAGCGGCCTCGGGGCCTCGATCCAGACGACCGAGCAGACCTATGCGCTGATGATCCACATGTCGGAGAGCCTGGGCGTCAATTGCACGTTCTGTCACAACAGCCGCCAGTTCGCCTCGTGGGACCAGAGCACGCCGCAGCGGGTCACCGCCTGGCACGGCATCCGGTTGGCGCGCACGCTCAACGACACCTACCTGTCGCCGCTGACCGAGCTGTTTCCGCCCAACCGGCTCGGGCCGCTGGGCGATGGCCCCAAGGTGAACTGCGCGACCTGCCACCAGGGCGTGAACAAGCCGCTTTATGGCGTCAGCCTGGCGAAGGACTATCCTGAACTGGGCGGGACGCCGGCTCCGTAAGGGGCGACGCCGCGCCAACCGAAGATACGAGAGACTCTGGAGAGCGACATGAGGTCACCGGCGATCGACTACCGGCGGCATTTCGAGGCGGCGATCGGGCGCCTGAAGGCGGAGAACCGCTATCGGATTTTCGCCGATCTCGAGCGGGACGCGGCGCGGTTTCCGACCGCGCTCTGGCGCCCCGAC
>JBEKZS010000005.1:0-57279 GCA_049509635.1 Roseiarcus sp. | reverse complement strand
CCTTTGGTGCGCGGCGCGGCCCCCAAGGGCCGCGCCGCGCACCCAAAGGTCCCGGTCGCCAATTGCCGCGCCGGCGGCGCAGTCACCCCAAGGCGATCGCTTGCGATCGCCGGGAGGGGCCTAGCGCAGCGGAGCAGCGGTCTCTTGGCCTCGGGCGATTGCTTGCAATTGCCCTGACTTGACGGCGCGACGGCGGCGTGGCTCCGCGGCGTCGGGCGTTCGCGTTCCCGTCCCCCGGCCAGCGCCCGCAACTCGCCCCCCGCTCCTAACCCGCCCCTCATCTATTCCCCCTACCATCCCCGCCGCAATGACCGATCCCTCCGCAGCCGCCCCCGCAACCCCGGCTCCCCCTCGCTTCGTCGCAACCCCGCGCGCCCGCTGGGCGCTCGCGCTCGCCGTCGGCGCCGCGTTCGCGCTGCGGCTCGCCGCGGCGCTCGCCGCCGCCGGGCGGGGCGATCTCGAGCCGGCGCTCGGGTTCGGCTTCACCGTGATCTTTCCGACCCTGCTGCTCGCCGTCCTGTTGCGGCTCGGGCCGACCCGGTCGCGGGAGGGCGCGCTGATGCGGATCGGGGCGGCGGCGCAGCTCGTCCTCGTCGTCGGCCTGCCGGCGTTCGCGCTCCAGTTGCTGCTCGGGCTGCCGGTCGTCTTTCTCATGGTCGAGCTGTTCGAAACCCGGGCGCCGCGGCGGCTTCGCGAGCCGATCGCGGCGATGCTGGTCGCATGCTGAGCGCGCCCTGGCCGCTGGCCGTGCTGTTCCTGCTGCGCCATGCGCTGTTTCTCGGGCCGCTATGCGCGGTCGGGCTGCTGATGGCGCGGCGGCGGGACCAGCCGCGGGTGGTCGTCGGGGCGCTGTTCGCGTTGCTCTATGGCCTGCCGACGCTGTTCATCGCCCATGTCGCCGCCATCCAGCAAGGCCTCTGGCGCTATGGCGGCGCGGCGCTGAAAATGCTCGAATTCCCCGCCGACATCTGGTTCGCCGGCGCGCTGCTGGGGCCGGCGCTCTATCTCGCCGGCCCCGGCTGGTCGCCGTGGCTGCTGGCGGCGGCGCTGATCGGCCTCGACGGCTTCGCGCTGCCGGCGCTGTCGCCGTTCGTGACCACCGGGCCGCATTGGTTCCCCGGCGTGGTCGCAATCGTGCTGGCGGTCCATCTGCCCGCGCTCCTGCTGGCGCGCTGGACCGGGCGCGACGAGCATCTGCCGCGACGGGCGTTCCTGCTGGCGATCGGGTTCGGCGCGACCGCGTTCTTTCTGGTGCCGACCGTCATCATGCAGGCGATGGGCGGCGACTGGTCGGCGCTCGCCTCGCGTCCCGGCTGGGCGCTGGCGGCGGCGGGCCTATGCCTCGCCGGAATCGCCGCGCTCGGCCTGTCGGGCGTGCAGATGTTCGTCCTCTACGGCGAGGGAACGCCGATTCCGCTCGACCCGACCCGGCGCCTCGTCCGGGAGGGCGTCTACGCCTATGTCTGCAACCCCATGCAATTGTCGACCGCGCTCGCCTTCGCCGCGCTCGGCGCCGTCCTCGGCAATGTATGGGTGAGCCTGGCGGCGGCGATGGCGGTGGTGTTCGTGCTCGGCATGGTCCGCTGGCACCACCGCAACGATCTGGCGGTGCGGTTCCCCGCGGGCTGGCCGGAATATCGCGCCCATGTCGGGGAATGGCTGCCGCGCTGGCGGCCGTGGGTCGCCGAGCCCGCGCGCCTCTCCTTCGATCCGGTGTCGCGCCGGCAGCGCGCGGCGGTCGGCCTGCTGCGCCTGCTCGCGCCGACCGGGTTGGCGATCGAGGCGCGGCCGGGCCCGCTCGGCTACGCCGACCGCCGCGGCTTCGAGGGTCCCGCGGCGTTCGCGCAGGCCCTCAGCCATTGCAATTTCATCGCCGCGCTGATCGGCGCGGCGGCGCTGCTGGTCCTGCTGCCGCTGGGCGCGGCCTTCGCCGCCCGCGGGCCGCGTTCGCTGGTTCTCGGGCTCGATTCGCTGTGGCGGCTGCGCCGCCCGCTCGACTATTACGGGGCGCTGCATCGCCGCCATGGCGATGTCGTGCGGCTGCGGATCGGTCCCTACCGGATCTGGCTGCTGTTCCACCCCGCCGCGATCGAGGCCGCGCTGACCACCCATGCCGACAGCTTCGTCCGGTTCGAGCCGGTGATGCGGGTGCTGCGCCAATGGAACGGGCAGAGCCTGCTCACCAGCGAGGGCGCGCGCTGGCGGGCGCGCCGGCGCCAGGCGCTGCCCGCCTTCGCGCGCAGCCGGATGGCCGGCTACGGGGCCCGGATCGTCGCCCACGCGAGCGCGATGGCGGCCGAATGGGACGCCGCCGCGCCGTCGGGGCTGATCACGCTCGACACCGACCGGGCGATGGCCGATCTGGCGCTGCGGATCGCCGCGGACGCGCTGTTCGGCGATCAGACGGTCCGCGGCCTCGGCGAATTCGGCGATGCGATGGCGGTTCTCTCGGAGGTCGCGTTCCGCGAATCGACCGCGCCCTGGCGCCCGCCCGCCTGGTGGCCGGCCGATTCGAACCGCCGCAAGCAGGCGGCGATCGCCAGCCTCGACCGGCTGGTGCGCGCGATCGTCGAGGCGCGGATGGCGGATCGCGGCGACGACCGCGGCGATCTCCTGTCGATGCTGATCGAACATGCGGGCGGCGATTCCGATTCGGTGCGCGAGGAGGCGACGACGCTGCTGATCGCCGGCCACGAGACGACCGGGGCGGCGCTCGCCTGGGCGAGCGACCTGCTGAGCCGGAATCCGCAGGCGCTGGCGCGCGCGCAGGAAGAGATCGATCGCGAAATCGGCGATCGCGCCGCGGCCGCGGCCGACCTGGCGCGGCTCGGCTTCCTCAGGGCGGTGGTCGACGAGACCCTGCGGCTCTATCCGCCCGCCTATGCGCTGTTCCCGCGCCGGGCGACCCGGCGCGTCGCCTTCGAGGGAATCGAAGTGGCGGCGGGCGACCTCGTGCAGATCGTCCCGTTCGTCACCCAGCGCGATGTGCGCTGGTTCGACGAGCCCGGGGCGTTCCGTCCCGAGCGCTTCCTCGCGCCCTCCGCGGCGCCGCCCTGGGCCTATCTGCCGTTCGGCGGCGGCCCGCGCGTCTGCATCGGCCAGTATTTCGGCCTGCTCGAGCTGACGCTGGCGCTCGCGACCGTCTTGCAGCGCTGGACGCCGACGGCGCCCGACCATATCGCCGAGCCCGAGGCGCGATTCTCGCTGCGCCCGCGCGGCGGGCTGAAGCAGCAATGGCGGAGGCGGCGCGGAGGCTGAGCCCGGCGGCGTCCAACCATCGCTGGCGGGCGCGCTCATCGGAATTCGCGCGCGCCGGTCTCGACAACCATGTCGTTCACGATATCAGATGGGCGCGATGCGTCCGCTAGGCGGAAAGACGAGGCCGTCGGGAAGCCATGATGAACAGGATCTCGGGCGTCTTTCTCCTCGCCCTGCTGGGATGCTCGCCCGCCCATGCCCGCGACGGCTTCGAGAAGGTCCGGTGCGACGGCGACATCGCCAGGGCCCTCGTCGGCCAGCGCGACTCCAACGAACCGGTCGTGGCGATCGAAAGCCGGCACAAGGACCTGGGTCTGCGGGATCTCGGCGGCGACGAGATCGACGACCGCGTCTCCTCGGTGTCCTGGCTGATCTGCGGCAGGGAATTCACCGTGCTGGTGGACAACCGGACCTCGACCGTCCACGACGCCCTGGAAATGCCGCCCCATTCCAAAGCCAGGCCGGAATTCTTCGGCTCCTGCAGGCGCGGCGGCAGACCGGCGCCGGAAGCCATCGTCGCCATCCTGCGCGAGGAGGAGGGCAAGGACGAGCTTGCCGCCGAAGCCGCCTGGAAGATCGACGCGAAGGCGATCCGCTTCGTCAAGATCGCTGCGGACGACCTGCTGTGCCCGCGTTCGGGCATTGTGGAGCGATCGCATTGACGGCGTCGATGGGGGCGGCGTCGGTCTCGCGCGCCGCGGGAATCGCCCGCCGGCCCCGGCTCAGCCCGCGACGCCGATGAACCGCGCCCTCTGGTCGGGCGGGACGACGACGCAATTGTCGCGCCGGCCGAACCAGCGGTAGCGGCGGGCGGCCACCGCGGCGTAGATCCGGTCCCTGACCGGGCGCGGGACGATCCGCAGCGCGGCGAGCCAGCGCCAGGGCGGGTTCAGCCGGCGCAGGAGGCGCAGGCCCGCCTCCGAACGGGTGTGGGCGAGGCCGTCCTCGATCACCAGGAAGGTCTGGTCGAGGTCGGCCCGGGCGAAGCCGTGGCGGGCGGCGAGCCGGAGCCCCGCCTCCGACCAGGCGCCGGCGAATCGCAGCGCGCGATCGCGCTCGTGGGCGAGAATGAACGCGACCATGCCGCTGCACAGCACGCAGTCGGTGTCGAACACGACGATCGGGCCCGCGCCGGGATCCGGCGCGTCCGGCCCGGGCGGCGGCGGCGGGCCGGTCACCCCGCGCTCTTCAGCTCCTTCAGCTTGCCGAACACGGAGTCGACGTCGATCTTCTCCTCCTTCGGCTTGGGCTTGGGCGCGGCGGCGCCGAACACTTCGGCCTGGCTGGTCGGGGTCGGCCGGGCGGTGGTGATCTCGGCGGGCACCAGCGTCTGGCCGCGGTCCTCCTCGACCTTCGGGCGGTCCTTGGCGGCGCGATTGACCTCGAAGTCGAGGTCGATCTGCGAGCACAGGCCGAGCGTCACCGGGTCCATCGGCTGGAGATTGGCCGAGTTCCAGTGCTGGCGGTCGCGAATCGACTCGAGCGTCGTCTTGGTCGTGCCGACGAGCCGCATGATCTGGGCGTCCTTCAATTCGGCATGATTGCGCAGCAGCCAGAGGATCGCATTGGGCCGGTCCTGCCGGCGCGACAGCGGGGTGTAGCGGGCGCCGCGCTGCTTCTTGAATTCGGGCAGCCGCACCTTGGCGACCGCGAGCGTCAGCCGATGCTGGGGATCCTTCTCGCCCTCGGCGATCTCCTCGCGGGTCAACTGGTTGGAGGTGATGGGATCGTGGCCCTTGATCCCGGTCGCCACCTCGCCGTCGGCGATTCCCTTGACTTCGAGCGGGTGGAGTTTGCAGAAATCGGCGATCTGGTCGAAGGTCAGCGAGGTGTTGTCGAGCAGCCAGACGGCGGTCGCCTTGGGCATCAGCGGCGCTTCGGACATGTTGGGGAGCCTCCTGTCGTTCGGGACGCGCCCTCCCGGCCGGCCGCCGGAAGAGGCCCGTCCTCAAACCATGAAAATTCGGGATTGTTGCGATATATAGGAGCGCGGGCGCGGGAAAGCAATTCGCTCGCCGCGCCGGCGCCTCGGCCGCGCCATACTCGCGGAACCGGAATGCATTCGGCGCGTTCACGGGCGGAAAGAGGGATCATCCATGCATTTCAAATCGACGTTCATCGCCATCGCCGCCTTCGGCGCGCTCGCGGCGCCGCCCGCCCATGCGATCGGCTGCGCGTCCGGCGCGGTCGCCGGCGGCGTCGCCGGCCACATGCTGCACCATCACGCCGTGCTCGGCGCCATCGGCGGCTGCATCTACGGCCATCACGAGCGGAAGGTCGAGGAACGGCGCCGGCAGGAGGGGTCGGATCGTCCGGCGATGCAGGACCCGCAGAAGACCTATTGACCGGCGCTCAGCGGGCCGGCTCGCCCGCCAGCAGGGCGAGCAGCGCCGCCACGGTCGCCTCGGGCGCTTCGGCGGGAATGTCATGGCCGGTCCCGGGCAGGATGCGGCGCTCGTAGCGGCCGGTGAAGCGGTCCGCGTCCGCGTCGAGGGCGGGCGGCGGGGTCACGCCGTCGTTCGCGCCCCATAGCGCGATCGTCGGGACGGCGATCGGCGGCCGGCGCGCCAGCGCCCGCTCGATCGGCTCCAGGTCGGGATCGCCGGCGGCGTAGCCGAACCGGTGCCGGTAGGAATGGATGACGATTTCGACGAAATCGGGATTGTCGAACGAGGCGGCGGTGCGGTCATAGGTCGCCGCGTCGAACCGCCGGGTCGGCGACCACAGCCGCCACAGCAGCCGGCCGATCTCGCGCCGGTTCGCCGCCAGCCCGGCGCGGCCGCGTTCGGTGTGGAAATAGTACTGGTACCACAGCCGATGCTCGGTTTCCGGCGCCTGCGGCGCGGCCGCGGCGGCGATATCCTGGATCGCGTAGCCGGCGCCGGTGATGAGGCAGCGCGCCCGCTCCGGCCACAGCGCGGCGAGGATGCAGGCGGCCCGCCCGCCCCAGTCATAGCCGATGAGCGCGGCGCGCGGGATCGCCAGCGCGTCCATGAAGTCGACGAGATCGCGCGCCAGCGCCGCCTGCTGGCCGGACCGCATTGCGTCCGGCGCGCGCAGCCGGGTCGGCCCGTAGCCGCGCAGATAGGGGACGAGCACGCGCAGGCCGCGCCCGGCGAGCGTTGCCGCCACCGCGTCGAAGCTGCGCGGATCATAGGGAAACCCGTGCAGCAGGATCGCCGGATCGCCCTCGGGCGGCCCATGCGCCTCATAGGCGATTTCGAGCGCGGCGGTCGCCACGCGGTGGATCTCGACGGCGAAAGCGGGCATGGGGCGAAGGGCTCTGCGGCGGGGACCGGACGAGCTTGCCCCGCCGCGCGGGGCCGAGGCAAGAGCGGCGGCGCCGGCGGGGCAGGGGGACGATCATGATCGAGGCGCGCATCACGGCGGTCGGCGGCTGGATCGACGTCGGCTGGGATGGCGGCGAAATCGTCATGGCCGCGGTCGGCCCGCCGCTGCTGTTCCTGGTCAAGGAGCCGGCGACCCTCGCCGGGCGCCAGAAGCGGACCGAAGAGCGCGGCCGCTACCGGCGGATGGCGCTGAACGCGCTGCGCGCGGCGGGCGCCGACGATTCGGTCGACGAGGCCGAAATCGCCTGGACCCACCGCGCCGGCTGACCGCGCGCGCCCGCGCGGCGCTTGCGCCGGCTTCCCTTCGTCACGATATCAGTGTATCGCACCGCACAATCGAACGGTTCAGCGGCAATGCCGCCGCGCCGTCGCATTCCCGTAACCTTCGTCTCATGTGAAGCCGCGCGCGGCCCGCCGCGCCCGCAAATCACCCGTCGTCCCGAAAGCCCTCGTCATGAAGCTCCGCAACGTCGCCATCATCGCCCACGTCGACCATGGCAAGACCACGCTGGTCGACCGGCTGCTGCAGCAGTCCGGCGCGTTCCGCGAGAACCAGCGGGTCGCCGAGCGGGTGATGGATTCCAACGATCTCGAGCGCGAGCGCGGGATCACCATTCTCGCCAAGGCGACCTCGGTGGTCTGGAAGGGGGTGCGCATCAACATCGTCGACACGCCCGGCCACGCCGATTTCGGCGGCGAGGTCGAGCGGATCCTGTCGATGGTCGACGGCGCCATCGTGCTGGTCGACGCCTCCGAGGGGCCGATGCCGCAGACCAAGTTCGTGGTCGGCAAGGCGCTGAAGATCGGCCTGAAGCCGATCGTCTGCATCAACAAGGTCGACAAGTCGGATGCGCGGGTCACCGAGGTCGCCAACGAATGCTTCGACCTGTTCGCCGCGCTCGACGCGACCGACGAGCAGCTCGACTTCCCGATCATCTACGGCTCGGCCAAGCAGGGCTGGATGGCCGATTCGCCCGACGGGCCGAAAGAGAACATGGGGCCGCTGTTCGATCTCATCGTCCGCCACGTCGAGCCGCCCAGGGTGATCGAGGGCGGCTTCCGCATGCTCGGCACGCTGCTCGAATCCAATCCCTATCTCGGCCGCGTCGTCACCGGGCGCATCTTCTCCGGCTCGATCAAGGCCAATGCCCCGGTCAAGGTGCTCGACCGGCTCGGCAATCTCGTCGAGCAGGGCCGGGTGTCCAAAATCCTCGCCTTCCGCGGCATCGAGCGGGTGCCGATCGAGGAGGCGGAGGCGGGCGACATCGTCGCCATCGCCGGCATGGAGAAGTTCAACGTCGCCGACACGCTGGCGGCGATCGACGTGACCGAGCCGCTGCAGGCGCAGCCGATCGATCCGCCGACCCTGTCGATGACGTTTCTGGTCAACGACAGCCCGCTCGCCGGCACCGAGGGCGACAAGGTGACGAGCCGGGTCATCCGCGACCGCCTGTTCAGGGAGGCCGAGGGCAATGTCGCGCTGAAGGTCGAGGCGGCGGCCAATACCGACGCCTATGTCGTCTCGGGCCGCGGCGAACTGCAGCTCGCCATCCTCATCGAGACCATGCGCCGCGAGGGCTTCGAACTCGGCGTCTCCCGGCCCAAGGTCCTGTACTCGCGCGACGAGAGCGGCGAATTGCTGGAGCCGATCGAGGAGGTCGTGATCGACGTCGACGAGGAGCATTCGGGCGTCGTCGTGCAGAAAATGTCCGAGCGCAAGGGCGAGATGGTCGAGATGCGCCCTTCGGGGGGCAATCGGCTGCGACTCGTCTTCCACGCGCCGACCCGCGGGCTGATCGGCTATCTCGGCGAATTGCTGACCGACACCCGCGGAACGGCGATCATGAACCGGCTGTTCCACGCCTGGGGCCCCTGGAAAGGCGAGATCGCCGGCCGACGCAACGGCGTGCTGATCTCCAACGAGAAGGGCGAGGCGGTCGCCTATGCGATGTGGAACCTCGAGGATCGCGGCCCGATGATGATCGAGCCGGGCTGGAAGGTCTACCAGGGCATGATCGTCGGCCAGCACACCCGCGACAACGATCTCGAAGTGAACGTGCTGAAGGGCAAGAAGCTCACCAACATCCGCACCCATTCCAAGGACGAGGCGGTCCGGCTGACGCCGCCGATCCAGATGACGCTGGAAAAGGCGCTCGCCTACATCCAGGACGACGAACTCGTCGAGGTGACGCCGAAGTCGGTGCGGCTGAGGAAGACGTTCCTCGATCCCAACGAGCGCAAGCGGGCGGAGCGGGCGAAGATGGCGGATGCGTGAGGGCGGCGGGCGGTCGTGCCGACGGGCGGCGATTCCGCCCCCAGTTTCCGGCTGCCCGTCGCGCCTTTTTGCCGCCTCACTCCTTTGGTCTCTGAGATCATCCGAAATCGCCGGTCGCTGGGAGGCGCAGTTGGCATCAAGGTCGATCGTCGTCGTCGCGCTCGCCGCGCTCGGGCCTGCCGCCTGGGCCGGCGACTATCCGCCGCCCGGCCTGCCCGAACCGACCACGCCCTATGCCCAGCAGACGCTGCCGTCGCTGGCTCAGGACCCGCAGGCGCCGTCGCCCTCGGTCTGGAAGGGGCTCTATGCCGGGACCGACATATTTTTTTCCGGCGGCAAGGGGGTCAAGGGGCTGATCGGCGGCGGCGGATTCGTCGGCTACGACCGGCGCCTCGACAACAACCTGGTGATCGGGGTCGAGGCGTCGACCGGCTTTGCGCCGTATTCGCTCCGGCGCAGCCCGTTCAAGGGCTATGACTACGCCGAGGCCAGCGCCAGGGTCGGCTATGAAATGGGCCGCGTCACCCCGTTCCTGACCGCGGGCATCGCGCTCTCCAGGCCCAATGGCGCGCCGGGCGCCGGCTATCTCAGTCCGGCCGATTCGGCCAACGCCCTGTTCGAAGGCGGGGGCGGCCTCAGCGGCAGCGGAGTGTTCGGCGCCGGCTTCGACTATGCGCTGACGAGCAACACGACGATTGGGGTGGCCGCGGTGGTGGGAACCGGGCGCGGGTTCGCGCCGCCGCCGTGACGCACGCCGGTCCGGTCCGATCGGAGGGGCCGCGGTAACGCTGTCGCCGGCTTTCCGCCGAACCCGGTTGCCGATTTCCCGCAGCCGCGATAGTTCACCCGCACCCTCTCGATCGACCGGACGCCATGCCAGAAATCAACCGCCGGACCCTGCTCGCCGGATTCGTCGCCGCGTCGGGAGGTCTCGCGCCAGCCATGGCCCAGCAGAGCGTCGAACCCGCCAAATCGCCGCCGACCTTCGGCTATGACGATGTCGTCAAGCGCGCGCGCGATCTGGCGGGCGCGCCGTTCGACGTCCAGGTCGCGCCGCTCCCCGACTCGCTCGCCCGGCTCGATTTCGACGCCTGGCGCGACATCCGCTTCAAATCGGAAAAGCCCCTGCTGGGTCCGGGAAGTCCGTTCCGGCTCGAACTGTTCCATCTCGGTCATCTCTACAAGCGGCCGGTGACCGTCAACGTGCTGCGCGACGGCTTGCCGGCGCCGGTGCCCTATGCGAGCAACCTGTTCGACTACGGGCGCAACAAGATCGACGGCGCGCTGCCGGTCAATCTCGGCTTCGCCGGCTTCCGGCTGCATTATCCGCTCAACGCGCCCCATGTCATGGACGAGGTGATCGCGTTTCTCGGCGCCAGCTACTATCGCTTTCTCGGCCGCGGCCAGCGCTACGGGCTTTCCGCGCGCGGGCTGGCGATCGGCGCCGGCGAGCAGGAGGAATTTCCATTCTTCCGCGAATTCTGGATCGAGACGCCCCCGCCCGGCGCCGAACGCGCCGTCATCCATGGCCTGCTCGACGGGGAATCGGCGACCGGCGCCTTCCGCTTCGAACTCTATCCGGGGATGGAGACGAGCGTCGAGGCGACGGCGACGCTGTTCGCGCGCCGCCCGATCCAGGCCCTCGACATGGCCCCCCTGTCCTCGATGTTCCTGGCCGGCAAGAACGATCATCGCTTCGACGAGGATTTCCGCAATGAGCTGCATGATTCCGACGGCCTGCTGATCCATAACGGATCGGGCGAATGGATCTGGCGCCCGCTCAGCAATCCCGAGCAGCCGGCGGTGTCGGCCTTCCTCGACAAGGACGTGCGCGGATTCGGGCTGCTCCAGCGCGACCGCAGCTTCGAGCATTATCAGGACCTCGATCTGGCCTATGAATTGCGGCCGAGCTACTGGGTCGAGCCGCGCGAGGGCTGGGGCGAGGGCCGGGTCGGCCTCGTCGAACTGCCGACCCACGACGAGAGCAACGACAATGTCGTGGCGTCCTGGACGCCCAGGGACACGATCGCGGCGGGCCGCTCGCTGTCCTACGGCTATCGGATCACGGCGCTGATGAACGACGCGCGGCTGACCCCGGGGGCGCGCGCCATCAACACCTGGCGCACCACGCCGCGCGCGCTCGGCTCGGCCGAGCCGGTGGCCCCGGGCGCGACGCGCTTCCTGATCGATTTCTCCGGCGGCGATCTCGCCTATTTCCTCGGCGATCCCACGCTGGTCGAGATCGTGCCGTCGACCTCGGCAGGGCGCATCACGCGGTCGTTTCTCGCGCCCAACACCCATGTGCGCGGCTTTCGCGCCGCCATCGACGTGCAGATCGATCCCGGCCAGTCTTGCGACCTGCGCGTCTTCCTGCGCGGCGCCAATCGCGCGCTGACCGAGACCTGGACCTTTCCCTGGCGCGCCTGAGTCGCGCCCGCGCGTCAGATCGCTTCGCCGCGCAGCAGGCGCGGCGCGGCGCCGCGGGCGCCGCCCGCCTCCTCGATCAGCAGGCGTTTGAGCGCGGGCGCGCGATCGACCAGGCGCAGGCCGAAGTCGCGCAGCGCGCGCAGGCTCGCGACGTCGTTCGAGAACAGCCGGTTCATCGCGTCCATGCCGAGCCCGCTCGCCGCGACGTCGAACCGTCGCGCCCGCTCGTATTGCGCGAGCGCCGCCGGCGTCCCGGGATCGAGGCCGAGCCGCATCGGCTCGGCGACCGCTTCGGCGAGCGCCGCCGCGTCGCGCAGCGCGAGATTGAGGCCCTGTCCGGCGAGCGGATGGACGACATGCGCGGCGTCGCCGATCAGCGCCAGACGTGCGCCGACGAAGCGGCGGGCGATGCGAAAGCCCAGCGGAAACGCGCGCGGCGGCGAGACGGTCTCGATCGCGCCGAGCCGATGCATGAACCGAAACTCCAGCTCGCGCCGGAACGCCTCGGCCGGCAGCGCAACCAGCGTCTCGGCTTCCTCGTGCGCCTCGTTCCAGACGATGCTCGAGCGGCGGCCCGGCAGCGGCAGGATGGCGAACGGCCCGGCGGGGAGAAAATGCTGCTCGGCCCGCCCGCCGTGGTCGCGCTCGTGGGCGATCGTGGCGACGATCGCCGACTGGCCGTAGCGCCAGCCGACCGTCGGGATTTCGGCGGCGGCCCGCAGCGGCGACCGCGCGCCGTCGGCGGCCACCAGCAGGCGCGCGCGCACCGGCTCGGCGCCGACGATTTCGACCCTGTGAGAATGGCGCCCCGGCGCGAAGCCGGCGATCGCGCCGTCCCGGAACACCACGCCGAGGCGGTCACACCGTGCGTGGAGGGCGGCGACGACGTCGTCGTTCATCGCCATATGGGCGAGCGGCGCTTCTTTGGTTCCCTCGAAGCGCATCTGCGCTGGGCGGACCGCGTCGCGCGCGCCGCCGTCGGCGATCGTCATCTGCAGGATCGGCTGGGCGAGCGGCGCGATCGCCTCCCAGGCGCCGATCCGCTCGAGCATGCGGCGCGAGCCCGCGGCGATCGCGCTCGCGCGGTCGCGCCCTTCGCGCGCGCCGCGGCCGGGATCGACGACCAGCGTCCGCGCTGCGCTCCCCAGCGCCTGGTTCAGCGCGGCGGCGAGGGCGAGCCCGGCCATTCCGCCGCCGGCGATCACGAAGTCGAACACTTGGACTTGCGCGTCCGGCGGAGAATTCTGCATCGCCTATTCTCGGGCGCCGCGCGGTCGGGCGCAACCATGGGCCGAACGCCGGCCGCGGCCGCGGCGCCTGTAGACGCGGGCGTCGACCGCGTCGGGCTGGCCGGCGCCGCATCCGGTTGCGCGCATGACGGCAAGGCATCGCCGCATCTTCAAAATCATGTTCCCCCGGGGACGCCGGAGGCCGATGGTGAGCGCCGACCTCTCGAACCCGCCAACGACGAATCATGGGCCTCATCGAACTCGCGCGCACGCCGCGCATCCTCGCCGGAATCGGCGCGCGCGCGCGCATCCCCGCGCTGGCCGGCGCCGGGCCGGTCCTGCTCGTCGCCGATCCCGGGCTGAAGGCGACGGGAATCGTCGAGGAGGTCGCCGCCGGCTTGCGCGCCCGCGGGATCGGGCTGGCGATCTTCGACGCGTTCCAGAGCGATCCGACCATCGCCCAGGCCGACGCCGCCGCGGCGCTGGCGCGCGCCGAGCGCTCCACCGCGGTCGTTTGCCTCGGCGGCGGTTCGGCGCTCGACCTCGGCAAGGCGGTCGCCGCGATCGCGCCGGCGCCCGAATCGGCGGCCCATTACCAGCTGCTCGCCAACCCGCTGCCGCCGCGCGGATTGCGCAGGATCTGCGTTCCGACGACCTCAGGCACGGGATCGGAGACGACGCGCACCGCGATCCTGACCCGCGGGGATCACGCCAAGGTCTGGCTGTGGGGCGACGGGATCAAGGCCGACGAGGTCGTGCTCGACCCCGAGCTGACCGTCAGCCTGCCGGCGGCGCTGACGGCCGCGACCGGCATCGACGCGCTGGTCCACGCGGTGGAGGCGGCGACCAACCGCAACGCCAATCCCGCAGCCTCGCTCCACGCGCATGAGGCGATCCGCCTCGTCGCGCGCCATCTCGTCGCCGCGGTCGAGAACCCCGGCGATCTCGAGGCGCGTGCCGGGCTGCAATGGGCCGCGGCCTATGCCGGAATCGCGATCGACAATTGCGGCACCGCGATCGCCCATGCGCTCGGGCACGCCATGGGCTCGCTGCGAGCGATTCACCATGGCCGGGCGGTCGGCATCGCCATGCTCGCGAGCCTGCCGTGGAGCGTGAAGGACAATGCGGCCTTCGCGGCCTGTGCGGCCGACATGGGCGTCGAGCCGAGCGCCCGCGGCTTCGTCGAGGCCTATGAGAAACTGTTGCGCGCGAGCGGCATGAAGCTGTCGCTGCGCGAGGAATTCGCCGGCGTGACCGCGCGGCAGCTGGCCGCCCAGACCGCGCGCCCGGAAAACGCCGCGATGCGCGATTCCAATGCGCGCGCGCCGAGCGAGGACGACCTGCTGATGCTCGCGCACGAAGTCCTTTCGGTATCCTGAGGTCCCGCCATTCCCTTCTCCCGCCAAGCTGGAGAGGGGGTTCGCGTCTCCACTGAGGCCATCATGTCCGCAGCGTTCGAACTCCTCGCCCACGCTCCCACGGCGATCATCACGGCGATCGAGATCACCCGGCATCGCCATCGCTTCGATCCGCCGTTCAACGCCAGCTGGGACTCCAAGCCGCGCATGTTCTGGGACGCGGCGATCGTGCGCGTGCACACCGATCTCGGCGTCACCGGGATCGGTTCGGGCGACATGATGCTGGGGTTCGAGGGGCACGAGCATCTGTTTGTCGGCCAGGACGCGCTCGCGCTCGAGCGGCACTGGCGCATTCTCAACAACATCAGCTTCCACTGGGGGCGTTGCTGGCCGCTCGACATCGCGCTGTGGGATCTCGCCGGCAAGATCGCCGGCCAGCCCTGCTGGAAGCTGATCGGCGGCCTTTCCGACCGGGTGCGCGCCTATGCGTCGTCCGGGACGCTGCGCGGGCCCGAGGCGCTCGCCGACGCGGCGCAGCGCTATCTCGCCGAGGGCTTCACGGCGATGAAGATCCGCTTTCATCGCGGCGACTGGCGCGCCGACATCGCGGCGCTGGAGGCGGTGCGCGCGCGCGTCGGCGACCGGCTCGAACTGATGGTCGACTGCAACCAGGGTTGGCGCATGTCGTGGGACACCTACGCGCCGTGGTCGCTGAAGGACGCGGTCGCGGTCGGGCGCGAACTCGAGCGGCTCGGCGTCTACTGGATGGAGGAGCCGCTGCATCGCGGCGACCGCGCGGGGATGCGGCGGCTGCGCGAAATGGTCGACGTGCGCGTGGCGGGCGGCGAGATGACGCGCGAGCTCTATGAGTTCCGCGACCTCATCGCGGAGGGTTGCCTCGACGTGCTGCAGCCCGACGCGGCGCTGGTCGGCGGCCTCACCGGCCTGCGCCGCGTCGCGCTGATGGCGCAAGAGCACAATCTCGTGTTCACCCCGCACACCTGGACCAACGGCGTCGGCGTCGTCGCCAATGCGCATCTCGCAGCCGGCGTCGCCGACGCGCCATTCCTCGAATTTCCCTACGATCCTCCCGAATGGGATGTGGACCGACGCGATTACATGATGGCCGAGCCCTTGAAGGTGGACAGCGCCGGCCATATCGTGCTGACTGATAGGCCGGGCATGGGATATGAATTGGCGGAGGGCATGCTCGCCAGAACGCGCACCGGATGACTCATTCTCGCGTCGTCCCGGGGAGACGACGATGGATCGAAAATGGCTGCCGCTGAACGCCCTGCGCGCCTTCGAAGCGGCGGGTCAGCACCTGAGTTTCACCGCGGCCGCCAACAGCCTGACGGTCGCGCAGAGCGCGGTCAGCCGCCACGTGATCGTGCTGGAGAATTTTCTCGGCGTCGCGCTGTTCGAGCGCCGGCCGCAGCAGCTGGTCCTCACCGAGGCGGGCCGCCACATCCTGCCGGCGGTCTCGAAATCCTTCGATCGCATCGACCAGGCCCTGCGCGAAGTGATCAAGGAGAAGGGCCGGCCCAAGCGCGTGCTGAAAGTGGCGCTGCCGACGACTTTCGCCTATCGGCTGGCGATTCCGATCCTGCGCGATTTCCGCGCCGAGCATCCGGGCATCGCGCTGGAGATCGTCTCCAAGCCGGTCAGCGGCGCCGAGATGGACGGCGACATCGACATTGCGATCGTCTATTCCGAGCCGCGCGTCACCGACGCGATCCACGACCTCCTGTGGATGGTCCGCAGCACGATCCTGTGCAGCCCGCAACTGCTGCAGAGCATCGAGCGCCCCGACCCGGCGCGCCTCATCGCCTCCTGCGATCTGCTGCACGTCAAGATCGAGGAGCGGCCGCGGCATTTCTTCTGGGAGATGATGGCGCGCGCGATCGGCCGCCCCGACCTGTCGGTCGACCGCGGCCTCGTCTTCGACACTTCGCAACTGGCGGTTCAATACGCGCTGTCGGGCGAAGGCCTCGCGCTCGCCGATCCCGAGCTGTTCCAGGAGGAGATCGAGGCGGGCCGGCTGGTGCGCCCGTTCGACGTTTCGCTCGACGAGGGCTATGGCTACTATCTCACCACCCATCCCGAGGACCTCAGCAACGAGGCGGTGGCCTTGTTCCGCTCCTGGCTGATCGCGCGGTTTTCGGCCGGACACGTTCCCACCGACGCGCCGGTCGAGTCGCAGGAGGCCGAACCGCCGCGGGTGCGGGCGGTGAAGTAGGGCTTCGCCTCGCTCGAATTCGAGGCCGGCGCTGGCGAAAGGTTCGCTTCGGCCGAGGCGAAGTTCGTTCGCCGTCTCCGGGCGTGGCGGCGGCCTGTGCGACGCGCGCAATTTGGTATGCGCCGATGCCTAAATAACGTAAGCCGCCGGGCGGCCCGGCCGCTAGGTTGGCGCGGTTCGCGCCGCCGCGACACGGCGCGGCTCGAGGATTTGAAATGACCGACAGCGCGCCGCCCGGCGAAGACTCCCCGCGCCGCCGCCGACGCGGTGGCGAGCGCGCCGCCCCGGGGGCGCCGGCGCGCAAGCCGCAGCCGCGCTTTCCCTTCCAGCCGGTCGCGCTGATCTCGGCCGACGAGGTCGAATCGATCCATCAGGCCTCGCTGAGCGTGCTGAAGGAGATCGGCGTCGATTTTCTCCACGCCGAGGCCAAGGCGATCCTGCGCGCGATCGGCGCCGACGTCGATCCCGCCTCCGACCGCGTGCGTTTCGATCCCGCCCTCGTCGAGGCGCATATCGGCCTTGCGCCCAAGCAGTTCACCCTGCATGCGCGCAACCCCGAGCGCGCGGTCGCGATCGGCGGCGACCGCACGGCGTTCTGCTCGGTCGCCAGCGCGCCCAATTCCTTCGACCGCGACGGCGGCCGGCGGCCCGGCAATCATCGCGACTTCCAGAATTTCATCCGGCTGGGCCAGAGTTTCGAGCAGATCCATCTATGGGGCGGCTATCCCGTCGAGCCCGTCGACATCCACGCCTCGGTGCGCCATCTCGACGCGCTCTACGACATGCTGACCCTCTCGGACAAGCCGATCCACGCCTACAGCCTCGGCCGCGAGCGGATTCGCGACGGGATCGAGCTGGCCAGACTCGCGCGCGGAATCGACGATGCGACGCTGGAGCGCGAGCCGTCGCTGTTCACGATCATCAATTCCTCCTCGCCGCTGCGGCTCGACACGCCGATGCTCGAAGGCGTGATCCAGATGGCGCGGCGCAACCAGGTCGTCGTGCTGACCCCGTTCACGCTCGCCGGCGCGATGGCGCCGATCACGCTCGCCGGCGCCCTCGTCCAGCAGAACGCCGAGGCGCTCGCCGGCCTCGTGCTCGCGCAGGCGGTGCGGCCCGGCTCGCCGTTCGTCTATGGCGGCTTCACCTCCAACGTCGACATGAAGTCGGGCGCGCCCGCCTTCGGCACGCCCGAATACATGAAGACCGCGATCGTCGGCGGCCAGCTCGCGCGCCGTCACGGGCTGCCCTACCGCTCGTCCAACGCCAACGCCGCCAACAGCCTCGACGCGCAGGCCGCCTACGAGAGCGTGTTCTCGCTGTGGGGCGCGATCATGGGCGGCGCCAACATGGTCATGCACGGCGCCGGCTGGATGGAGGGCGGGCTGCAGGCCTCGTTCGAGAAGATGGCGCTCGACGCCGACCTGCTCGGCATGGTCGGCGACTTCCTGCGCCCGCTCGCGGTCGACGAGGGCGAGCTCGGCATCGAGGCGATGCGCGAGGTCGGCCCCGGCGGCCATTTCTTCGGCGCGGCGCATACCCAGTCGCGCTACCGCGACGCCTTCTTCGCGCCGATGATCTCGGACTGGCGCAATTACGAGACCTGGCGCGAGGCGGGCTCGCCGACCGCCTATGACGCCGCCAACCGGCTCTTCAAGGAACGACTCGACCAATTCGTCGCCCCGCCGATCGAGCCGGAGCGCCGCGAGGCGATGGAGGCCTTCATCGCCCGCCGCAAGGCCGAGGGCGGCGCGCCGACGGATTTCTGAGATGGCGCGCGCGCCGATCCTCGCCGCGGTCGCCGACGACAAGCCGCTGGCGTTCCTGGCGACGCCGCATGGCGCGGCGGCGGCGATGTTCTTCATCTTCGGCGTCGGCCTCGGTCTCTGGTCGGGCGCCTCCGCGACCGTCCTCGCCCGAGCCGGCGTCACCGCCCCGGTGTTCGGGATCGCCATGACGCTGTTCATCGCGGCCTATCTGGCGGCGATGGCGAGCGCCGGGTTTTTCGGCGGCCGGTTCGGCCTGCGCAGGGTGCTGCTGGTGGGCGCGCCGCTGACGGGCCTCACGGTCGCGCTGCTGCTCGTCGCGACGGACGCGCGCGCGATCTTCATCGCGCTGGTCGCCTTCGGCCTGTTCGCCGGCCTCGTCGATCTCACCATGAACGCCGAGGGCGCGCGGGTCGAGCGCGACCTCCGCCGGCCGATCCTCGCCGGGCTCCACGGCGCCGCCTCGAGCGGCATCGCGGTCGGCGCCATCCTCGGCAGCCTGATCGCGGTCACGATCGGCTCCTGGCTGTCGGCGCTGATCGCGCTCGCCGCTTTCGCCGGCGTCAGCGCCAACGTCTTCATCGCCACGCCCCGCCGCGGCGCCGAGCGCGCGCTCGAGGCGCCGTCGGGACGGCGCGCGCTGATGACGCGCAGCCTCGTGGTGCTCGGAATCGTCATTGGCGTCTCGATCGCCAGCGAGGGCGCCGCGGTCTTCTGGTCCGCGCTGCTGCTGCAGAGCGAGGCGCCGAGGCTCGCGGCGATCTCCGGGCTCGGCGCGGCTTTCTTCTGCGCCTGCCAGGCTGCGCTGCGGCTGAACGCCGACCGCATTCGTCGGCTCGTCAGCGACCGGCGGCTGATCGTGCTGTCGCTCGCGGTCGCCTGCCTCGGCTTCGTCGTGGTGGCGCTCGATGCGGGCTTCTGGATCACCGTGGCGGGCTTTGCGGTGATCGGGCTCGGCACTGGCGCGGTGGTGCCCTGCGGCTTCGCGCTCGCGGTCGGCCATCGCGGCTTCTCTGCGGCGGCGGCGCTGTCGACCGTCGCGCTATTCGGGACCTTCGCCCGCCTGCCGGCCCCGCTCGCGATGGGGGCGCTCGCCCGCTACGTCTCGCTGACCGGCGCCTTCGCGCTCTACGCCGTGCTGCTCGCGCTCGCCTGCGCCGGCATGCATCTGTTCGCCGCCGCCGCGCCTTCGCCGGGCGCGCCATCCAACGAGAGGCTCGATCGATGAAATCGCATACCCAGGTCGTCGTGATCGGCGGCGGCGTCGTCGGCGCCAGCGTGCTGTACCATCTGACCAAGGGCGGCTGGAGGGACGTGATGCTGATCGAGCGCGCCGAGCTGACCTCGGGCTCGACCTGGCACGCGGCGGGCGGCATGCACACGCTGAACGGCGATCCCAACGTCGCCAAGCTCCAGCAATACACGATCAACCTCTACAAGGAGATCGAGGCGGTCTCCGGGCAGTCCTGCGGCATGCACGTCACCGGCGGGCTCAATCTCGCCGGCACCAGGGAGCGGCTCGACTGGCTGAAGATGGCCAGGGCGCGCGGCCGCTATCTCGGCATGGACCTCGAGATCATCTCGGTCGACGAAGCCGCGCGCATGTACCCGTTCATCGAGAAGAAGCATTTTGTCGGCGCCATGTTCGATCCGGTCGAGGGCCATCTCGATCCCTGGGGCGTCACCAACGCCTACGCCAAATGCGCCGGGATGGCCGGCGCCGAGATCAACCGCTTCACCCGCGTCGTCGATCTGCAGCCGCGCCCCGACGGATCGTGGGACGTCATCACCGACAAGGGCGCCGTGATCGCCGAGCATGTCGTCAACTGCGGCGGGCTGTGGGCGCGCGAGGTCGGCCGGATGGTCGGGCTCGAACTGCCGATCCTGGCGATGGAGCACCATTATCTCATCACCGAGGACATTCCCGGCGTCATCGATCCCAAGGTCGACAAGTTCCACGTCATCGACTTCGAGGGCGAGATCTACATGCGCCAGGAGGGCGGCGGCATGCTGATCGGCACTTATGAGCAGGCGTGTCAGCCGTGGTCGGAGGTCGAGACGCCGTGGGACTTCGGGCAGAACCTGCTGCCCAACGATCTCGACCGCATCGCGCCCAGCCTCGAGACCGCGTTCGAGCATTTTCCGAAGCTCGGCGAGGTCGGCATCCGCAAGACGATCAACGGCCCCTTCACTTTCGCGCCCGACGGCAATCCGCTGATCGGCCCGGTCAAGGGCCTGAGGAACTTCTGGGTCGCCTGCGGCGTGATGGCGGGCTTCAGCCAGGGCGGCGGCGTCGGTCTCGCGCTCGCCAACTGGATGATCGACGGCGATCCCGGCCATGACGTCTGGGGGATGGATGTCGCGCGGTTCGGCGACTGGGCGACGCTCGCCTACACCAACGCCAAAGTGCGCGAGAATTATTCGCGCCGCTTCCGCATCCGCTTCCCCAACGAGGAGCTCCCCGCCGCGCGGCCGCTGCGCACGACGCCGATCTACGATCGGCTGGTCGCGGAGAATGCGGTGTTCGGCGAATATTGCTCGCTCGAAAATCCCCTGTGGTTCGCGCCCAGGGGCATGGCGCCGGTCGAGGACGTCACCTTCCGCCGCTCCAACGCGCATGAGCACGTCGGCGCCGAATGCCGCGCGGTGCGCGCGGGCGTCGGCATGACCGAGATCGCCAATTACGGGAAGATCGAGGTCGAAGGGCCGCGCGCCGCCGAATTCCTCTCGCATGTCATGGCCAACAAGCTGCCGGCGGTCGGGCGGCTCGCGCTCACCCCGATGCTCAACGAGCACGGCAAGCTGATCGGCGATTTCACGATCGGGCGCTGGGCGCCCGACCGATTCCTGCTCGTTTGCTCCTATGCGGCTGAGGGCTATTACGTCAGGTGGTTCGAGCGCCATCTGCCGCAGGACGGCGTAAGGCTGCGCGCGGCGTCGATGGACTATCCCGGCCTGTCGATCGCCGGGCCGAAGTCGCGCGCTTTGCTGCAGGCGCTGACGCGTGAGGACGTCTCCAACGAGAAATTCCCGTTCCTGTCGTTCCGGCGCATGGATGTCGGGATGATCCCGGCGCTGGTCGGGCGGGTCAGCTTCACCGGCGATCTCGGCTACGAGATCTGGGTGCGGCCGGAATATCAGCGCGCGCTCTACGACCTCCTGCTGAAGGCGGGCGCGGCGTTCGGGCTCACCCAGTTCGGCATGCGCGCGCTGCTGTGCATGCGGCTCGAGAAGAACTTCGGCACCTGGGCGCGCGAATACCGGCCGATCTACGGGCCGTATGAGGCGGGCCTCGGCCGCTTCGTCGATCTGAAGAAGAACGATTTCGTCGGCCGCGCCGCGGCGGCGCGCGAGAAGGAGAGCGGCGGCAGGCTGCGCCTGCAGGGCTTTTCGGTCGACGCGCTCGACGCCGACGCGATCGGCGACGAGCCGATCTGGCACGACGGCCGGGTGGTCGGCTGGGTCACCTCCGGCGGCTACGGCCACAGCGTCGGCCGGTCGCTCGCGCTCGGCTACGTCGAGAAGGAGGTTGCGGCCGCGACCGCCGGCTTCGAGATCGAGATCATCGGCGACCGCCGGCCGGCCAAGAGGCTCGACGCGCCGGTGTTCGATCCGCAGGGGCTGCGGATGCGGGGGTAGGGTCCGCGCCCCGAACAAAAAAAGCCCGGCGTTTCCGCCGGGCTCGTCGTCCTCAATAGTCCATGTCGCCCATGCCGCCGCCCGGCGCGCCGGCGGCGGGCTTTTCCTTCTTGGGCCTGTCGGCGACCAGCGCCTCGGTGGTGATCAGCAGCGAGGCGACCGAGGCCGCGTCCTGCAGCGCGGTGCGCACGACCTTGGCCGGATCGATCACGCCCGCCTTGACGAGGTTCTGGTATTCGCCGGTCGCGGCGTTCCAGCCCCAGGCGTAGTCGGCTTTCTCCAACAGCTTGCCGACCACGAAGGAGCCGTCTTCGCCCGCATTCTGGATGATCTGCCGGGCCGGCACCTGGAGCGCGCGGCGGACGATGTCGATGCCGGCCTTCTGGTCGTCATTGGCGGGCTTGATCGGCTCCAGCGCCTTGAGCGCGCGCAGCAGCGCGACGCCGCCGCCCGGCAGGATGCCTTCCTCGACGGCGGCGCGGGTCGCGTGCAGGGCGTCGTCGACGCGGTCCTTCCGCTCCTTGACTTCGACCTCGGTCGCCCCGCCGACGCGGATCACCGCGACGCCGCCGGCGAGCTTGGCGAGCCGCTCCTGCAGCTTCTCCTTGTCATAGTCCGAGGTGGTCTCCTCGATCTGGGCGCGGATCTGCGCGACCCGCCCGTCGATCTCCGACTTTTTGCCGACGCCGTCGACGATCGTGGTGTTCTCCTTCTCGATCGTCACCTTCTTGGCGCGGCCGAGCATCGGCAGCGTGACGTTCTCCAGCTTGATGCCGAGATCCTCGGCGATCATCTGGCCGCCGGTGAGGATCGCTATGTCCTCGAGCATCGCCTTGCGGCGGTCGCCGAAGCCCGGCGCCTTGACCGCCGCGATCTTCAGGCCGCCGCGCAGCTTGTTGACGACCAGGGTCGCGAGCGCCTCGCCCTCGATGTCCTCGGCGATGATCAGCAGCGGCTTGCCGGACTGGACGACCGATTCGAGCAGCGGAACCAGCGGCTGCAGCGTCGAGAGCTTCTTCTCGTGGATGAGGATGTAGGGGTCCTCGAGCTCGGCGCGCATCTTTTCGGCGTTGGTGACGAAATAGGGCGATACGAAGCCGCGGTCGAACTGCATGCCCTCGACGACCTCGAGCTCGGTCTCCAGGCTCTTGGCCTCCTCGACCGTGATCACGCCCTCCTTGCCGACCTTCTGCACCGCCTCGGCGAGGAAGCGGCCGATTTCCTTGTCGCCGTTGGCCGAGATCGTGCCGACCTGGGCGATCTCGTCGTTGGAGGTGATTTTCTTGGCATGCGCCTTGAGGTCGGCGACCACCGCCTCGACCGCCACGTCGACGCCGCGCTTGAGGTCCATCGGGTTGATGCCCGCCGCGACATATTTGGCGCCTTCGCGCACGATCGCCTGGGCGAGCACGGTCGCCGTCGTGGTGCCGTCGCCGGCGGTGTCGCTGGTCTTGGAGGCGACCTCGCGCACCATCTGGGCGCCCATGTTCTCGAACTTGTCCTCGAGTTCGATCTCCTTGGCGACGGTGACGCCGTCCTTGGTGATGCGCGGCGCGCCGAACGATTTCTCGATCACGACGTTGCGGCCCTTGGGGCCCAGCGTCACCTTGACGGCGTTGGCGAGCTTGTCGACGCCGTGCAGCATCCGGTCGCGCGCGTCGGTCGAGAACCTGATTTCCTTGGAAGCCATCGTGTCTTCGCTCCTTCGATCGGGTTGAATGGGGATGAGCGGCCGAGCGGGTCAGGCGGCCTTCTTGAGAGCCGCGGCGCCTTCGATCACGCCGAGAATATCGCTCTCCTTCATGATCAGCAGATCCTCGCCGTCGATCTTGACCTCCGTGCCGGACCACTTGCCGAACAGGATCCGATCTCCGGCCTTCAGTTCGAGCGCGATCAGCTCGCCCTTCTCGTTGCGGGCGCCGGGACCGACCCCGACGACCTCGCCCTCCTGAGGCTTCTCCTTGGCGGTGTCGGGAATGATGATGCCTCCGGCCGTCTTTTCCTCGGCTTCGATGCGGCGGACGACGACGCGATCGTGCAGGGGACGGAATTTCATTCAATGCCTCCATTCGCGAATCGAAAACGCAACAACGCCCCGTCGGCGCGGCGCCGGGGCGTGCAGGAGGTGGGAACGGCGATTTTTGGCTTCAAGAGAGTGCGCGAAAAATTTTCGCACTCACTCGACGAGAGTGCCAGCAAGCCCGGCTCGCTCGACAATCCATTGAACAAACTCGATTTTATCGAGCGGGGTCGCCCTCGCTCCTGAGGCTCGAAAGGCCCCGGCGGGGCTCAGGCCCTCCTGGACGATTCTGCGCAGCCGGCGCGGCGTGATCGCTTCGGCCGCGGCGATCGCGGCATGGGACTGGCCGTCGAGCCGACGGGCGAATATGCGGTCACGCCGGATGAGGCCTTCATCGACGCTGACCCGGGCCTTGCGGGCCGGCCGGACGGGCGTGTTCATGGAAGGCTCCTGTGACGGGGACGAGATGTTCAGAATATCATATATTCTGTTTTTTAGAAAGAACTTTCCGCGGACGCCTGACCCGCTGAACCATCCGCTCCGAGCGCGACTCCTGGACGCCCGCGGGGGGCCGGCGCGGGACATTGACCTCCGCCGCCTTTGGAGCCTCGGGAGCACAAACGCGAACCGTCCGAATCCCTCCAGCCGGTTCCCTGGACAGCCCTGCTCGTCGCAAGGACGGGACGCCTAGGGCGGCCCGCGCAGCGCGTTGCGGATCATGATGATCCCGCCGTAGCTGATGGCGAAGCACACCAGCCAGAGCAGGCCGAGCGGGCCGAGCAGCTGGCTCGGATCAGGAAGGATGTGCACCATGAACCCGAGCGAGCAGAGGCCCGGCAGCAACAGGATCGCGCCGAACAGAAGGCCGAGAATGCGCATGATCGCCCCCGTCGAAGCGCCACGCCGGTCCGCCATGTCCGAACGCCGCGTCAGGCAGCGCTGCGGTTCCCGCCGGCTCATCCCAGGCGGCCCAACCCGCCGCCGCATACTATATTCCAACGGCCGCAGGCTGTGTCCGGCGGCCGGGGACTTTTTTTTCGAGGGCGATGACTTTGGAGAGCGGGGCGACTGACGCCCGCGCCGACGGAGGCGCCAGCGTCCTGGCCCCGATGCCTATTTGACGTCGTCCGCACCGTCGCCCGGGCGCCCCTCGTCGCGAGGCGCTGTCGGCGGGTCCGGCCCTCGCAGCGCATTGCGGATCATGACGACGCCGCCGAAGCTGATCGCGAAGCAGACAGCCAGAGAAGGCCCATCGGTCCGAACACCACCCCAAAGATCGTCCCGATCCCCCCGATCCCCCGGACCGCGATCGCGAGCACCGCTTGGGGAATGAGCTGCAGCATGAACCCGGCCGAGCAGAGGCCGGGCAGCAGCAGAATAATTCCGAACAGAACCGCCAGAAAGCGCATGATGACCCCTTCGTATGCGGGCAATGAAGGACTCCCTCATCCGCATCCCGAACCGCAGCGGGCTCTTCCGACCCCGCTATCTCTGGTCATCCCCGCCGGGCCCCCGGTCGCACGGCGTCGCCTCCGGGCCGGAGACCCCCGCGACTGGGCGCGCCGGCCCGCGTTCCTGGACCGGTCTCGGCTCCGGCAGCGCCTTTATGATCATGATGAGCCCGCCGAGGCTGATCCCGTGGCAGACCAGCCAGAGCAAGACGAACGAGTTAGGGAGGCCGTCGCCGGTGGCGATCAGTAATGCGATGGGCGCGAGCAAACAGGCCCCCGCGAACACCAGGATGGAGCCGAACACGATTGCGAGCGCACGCATCGCACCCCCCCTTTCGCCGAATGTTCCCGGCCGTCGCCGGAACGCCTCGCCTATCCCTGCGGCCCGCGCGGCGCCCGCACCCCAAAGGCGAGCGGCGGGATGCCGCCGAACCTGCGCGCGAAACCCACCGTCCACAGCAAGCGGAAATCCCGCTCCAGCCCGAAGGCCGCGATGGTTTCGAGCGCGCCGAGGCCCGGCGACATCAGCAGGCTTCCGAACAGCACGGCGAGAACCTGCGCCGGGCTCTCTTTCCTCACGCCGCGTGTCCTTCGTCGGGCGCCGCGCCGCCGCGCGCTATCGCGACCCGCCCGCCTCTGCCCGCATCCGCGCCCTGATCCCGTCGATCCGCCCGTTCCGATAGAACAGATTGTAGGTGTCGAAGGGAATGATCTGACCCACAGGCGTGACGAAATGCACGCAGCTGCGCTTCACGTTGGCGAGGCAGAAATTGTGGGCGTCGAGGAATTCGATCACCGTGACGCGGAAGATGTTGTCATAGGTCAGGCCCTCCGGCACGGGCGCCGACGGCAGGCAGCACAGCAGCGCGGCGACGCGGTCGGCCGCGGTCTCCGGGCCGGTCGAGAGCGAGAACAGATCGAACACCCGCTTCCGCAGCTCGGGATATTTCTCGAACGACACCGTGTTGGGCATTTCCGACAGCAGGTCCTCGTGCGAGACGAAGGACGTGACCGGCGCGACGTTGCGCCCGTTGCGCACGCCGTAGCCGATCGTGATGGCGCTCGGATTGCAGGGCAGGGGGATCATGTCGCGCTCGCCGAACACGCCGGAATCCTCGACGATGCGCCGGCGGATGTCGGACAGCAGCGCGCGGTCGCGGATCGGGTCGAAATTCTCGTTGCGGCCGGCGTCCTGCACCGGCTGGAAGGTGACGCCGCGCACGCAGCGCCAGTCGAGCGCGTGGTTCACGATGGCGCCCATTTCGCGGTCGTTGACGCCCTTCTTGACGACGCAGACCAGCGTCGTCGAAATATTGTGGCGCTCGAGATTCTCCAGCGCCTGCTGGCGCACCCGCCGCAGATCCGCGCCGCGGATCGCCATCAGCGCGTCGCGCTCGAGCGAATCGAACTGCAGATAGACTTCGAGGCCGCGCCTGTGCTCGGCGAGCCGGGCGACGAAATCGGGCTCCTGGGCGATCCGCAAGCCGTTGGTGTTGATCATCACGTGGCGGATCGGCTTCGAGCGCGCGAGCGCGAGGATTTCGAAGAACTGCGGGTGCAGCGTCGGCTCGCCGCCCGAGAGCTGGACGAGGTCGGGCTCGCCCTCGCTGGCGACGATCGCGTCGAGCATGCCGTCGATCGTCGCGAGCGGCAGGTGTCTGGTCCGCTGCGGCGAGGAATCGGCGAAGCAGACCGGGCAGGTGAGGTTGCAGACTTCGTTGATCTCGATGAGCGCGAGGCAGGAATGCTGCTCGTGGTCGGGACACAGGCCGCAGTCGTAGGGACAGCCGAATTCGGTCGGATTCTGGAATTTCAGCGGCTTGTCGCCGGCCTTCAGGAACTCGCGCTGCCACCGGTAGAATTTCGCGTCGGTCGAGATCAGCGCCTTGCGCAGGCCGTGGGTCCGGCACCTTTTCTCGTAATAGACCTCGTCGCCGGCGATGCAGATCTTGGCGGGAACCAGGGCGTGACAGATGTCGCAGAGCGACGTCGTCTGGCCGTAGAAGAGGTAGGGGCGGGCCTTGCGCAGGGGAGCGTTCATCGGCGCCTCGGGACGGAGAAGGGCGTTACGCGGCGAGCCGCGCCGGGCGAAGCGGCCCGGCGACGGACGGGCGCAGCCGCCACAGCGCCCAGCCGACGAGCGCGACCGACAGCAGCTGGAAGATCGTCAGCGGCCCGAGCACCGCCGCGTAGGGCTTCAGGAATTCCCAGAAGAAGCGCTGGACGCCGTAGAAGCCGACCGCGAGCGTGAAGCCGTTGCGCGCCCAGAACGCGTCGCGGCGCGCGAGCGCGGCGAGATAGACGACGAGGAAGCCGGCCATGGTCGCGCTCTCGTACAGCTGGACGGGGTGGCGGATGACCCCGTCGCCGCAGTCGACCCCCCAGGGCAGGGACGTCGGCGCGCCATAGGTGAAGTCCTCGATGCCGGAGAAGAAGCAGCCGAGCCGGCCGACCGCGACGCCGATCGCGAGCGGCGCGGCGAAGCGCGCGCCGGTCGTCCCCTCGATGCGCGCGACGCGCTTGAACGTCTCGATCGTCAGCACGCCGCCGAAGATCGCGCCTTCGATCGAGCGGCCGATCCCGCCGATTCCGCTCGCCCACATGTTGAGCGTGCCGAAGAGATAGCCGCCGGCCGCCGCGCCGAGCAAGGCGAGCGCGACATAGTCCATCCGGAGCGAGGCGGCGACGGGAAAAGCGAGCGGACGCCAGCGACTGATCGCGAATGCGACGCTCGCCGCCGAAATCCAGGCGGCGAAGTCGAACAGGACGTGGATGATCGTCGGGCTCAACGCGGGCGCCTGTGCCGTTGCGGGCGATCGCTTATAGCACCGATCGGGCGCCGGGCCAGCATGGGCCGCGGGTTCGTTCGCGGTCGGCCCGACGGCCGATCGAGCCGTTGAGAACGCCGCGAACTTCCCGCCGGCGCGCGTTCCTGGTGAAGGGGAAGGCGCGCCCGGTCTCTTCGTTCGTCATTCGCAGACATTGACCGGCTGCTGGCCGACGACGCGGCCCCAGCGATCGTAGATCGGGCGGTATTCGACGCAATTGTCCTCCGAGGCGGCGTAGGCGGCGCCCGCGGCGAGGCCGAGCAGGCCGATGCCGATCCCGGGGCCCCAGAAGCCGTGATGATGATGCGGCCACGGATTGGCGGAAGCCGGGGTCGCGCCGACGACGGCGAGGCCGAGGACGAGGGCGGCCGCCGAGGCCGCGAGGGTCTTGTTCAGATGAGCGCGCATGGACCTGTCTCCTTGATTTCAGCGGCTTGCCGGGGGCGGCGCCGCGATCGGGTCACGGCGGAAGGTTACGGGATGGCCGGGCGGCGGGCAGACGGCGGGCGGGCGCGGCGGCGATCACGATGCCGCGAGCGCCTCGTGCGATCCGAGCCGGGGGACGATTCGCGGGCCCGAGGGCGCGCGCCGGCCGGCCGGGCGCGGCCGCGACGAGCCTTCGATCAATCGCAGAGTTTCGACTTGTCGAGCAGCCCGAGCAGCGGCGCGGCGAGGCCGTCACGCGCGTGACAGAGTCCGGAGGCGATCGCCTGCGCCTCGCCCCATCGACCCTGTTCGGCGACGACGCTGGCCAGGATGAGCTGCGAGAGATTCTTCACCGGCTGCCGGATCTCGATCGGCGCTTCCAGGGTCATGGCGGTCCGCAGTTCCTCCTCTGCGTTCGACAGGTCGCTGCGCGAAACCGGCTCCCGCCTGAGATAGACCATCGCCTCGGCGACGTGCGAACGCGGGTCGTCGGGATAGCGGCGCAGGAATTCGAACGCCTGCTTCGAGTCGCCGTTCATCGAATCCGCGACTTCGGCGCCGGGAATGAATCGCGCCGCCTCGGCGGCCTGGCCGGCGAAATGCCTCGACGCGAACAGGCAGGACCCGAGCGCGGCGACGAGCCCGACCGCGGCCGCGAGCGCCGCGGCGCCGCGGTAGTTCGGGCGGAACTGACCGCCGGTCCACGAGGTCAGCATGAGGAGGCTGAAGGAGCCCCCGGCGACCGCGCCGCCGGAATGGCAGAAATAGTCGACTTGGCCGACGGCGCCGTAGGCGAGCGGGGCGAGCGCGGGCACGCCGACCAGGCCGGCGGTCCAGAGCATCCGGCGCAACTGGGTCGCATTGGCGGCGCAATGGAAGCACGCCACGAACAGGGCGCCGACCATCCCGGTGATCGCGCCGGAAGCGCCGACTGTCGTGATCAGGTGATCGTTGCCGAGCAGCGATCCGGCCGCCCCGCCGAGGGCGCTGACCAAGAATGTCGCCGCCAGCCAGGCGCGGCCGATGATCGCCTCGAGCATCAGGCCGACGAGAAACATCGCGATGGTGTTGCCGATCACATGCGAGGGGCTCGCATGCAGCAACGGCGCCAGGAAGACCCGCCACCACTGCCCGCCGTCCACCACCCGGTAATAGCTGGCGCCGCCGAGCGCGATCAGCGATTCCAGATCCAGCTCGCCATTCTTGCCGATGCTGAACGCCAGTCGCTGCTCGAAACCGTAGAAGATGAACAGCAGCGTCGCGATCATCAGCACGGTCATGATCGGGAGATTGTCGATCAGGGTCCTCTCGCGCTCCGCCCGCGGCGCGGTGGTCGGGGACGAAGCGGACGCGGCGACGATCGCCGACGGCGCGGAGGCGGCCCGGAACCGTGACGGCGCGTTCGCGGGGGGCTGAGCCAGCCCGCGCTTCCCGAAAGTCGTCGTCGTCATGGCTCGATCCCGGATACCGACGCCTCAGTTCTGGGACAAAAGCGGCTCCCAAGACGTTAAGGACCCTCGAAATCTCCGAAACGGGTTCGCAGTTGGTGAAAGACCAGTGTAAATGGGAAGACAAATGCCAGAGAATCGGCGCTGCTCCGCCGCCCTCCGCCGACGACGGGGCGGCTCGCTCAGCCAGGGGCCGTTCCCGTCAGATGCACCTTCTCGTTCTCGCCGAGATCGGGGCGCTTGCCGGTGACCCCCGCCGCGATCATCTTGACCGAGGTGACGACGAAATTCTGGCTTTCCCAATATTCGGCGTCCTCCGGCGTGACGCGAAACAGCCGGATCGCCGGATCGTTCTCGTCCTTCCAGAAGGCCTTGTCCGCGGCGGTCCACAGCTTTGCGATCCGCGGCCGGTCGTTCGACATCTCGCCGCGTCCCGTCACCGAGACGAACTTGTGCGCCTTTGCGTCGGAAAAGGTGACGCAGACGTTGTCGTTGCGGCTGACCTCGTCGTCCTTGGGCGATCCGGAGTCGGTGAGGAAATAGATCGCGTTCTCGCCGGCGTCCGGATGGGCCGCCATCGGACGCGCGCGCAACTGGTCGCCGTGTCCGTTATGGGTCACCACCATTGCGACCTTGACGTCGTTCATCAGCGACCAGACGCGCTCGATTCTGGCTTGGGCGTGCGACATGAGAACTCTCCTAGTCCTGCCTGAGGGGGCAACGCCCGCCCGACCGGAGAGTTGCGGCGCGCGCCAGCGCCAGCGCCGGCCTCAGTGCAGCTTCACCGTCGGCGCCGGCCGCCCCCCGCGTCCGACCAGGCCGAGCAGCGTGCGCCCCCGGCCGTGCAGCGCCGCCTCGTGCATCTTGTAGAGGCTGCGATACATCAGGCGCGCGAAATAGCCCTCGATGAAGAAATTGCGGCCGACCAGGAAACCCATGAGATTGCCGACGGTGGTGAATTTGCCGAGCGACACGAGCGAGCCGAAGTCGCGGTAGGCGAAATCGGCGAGCGGCCGGCCGGCGACGACCCGCTGCAGCTGGCCGACCATGAAGTCGGCCTGCTGGTGCGCGGCCTGGGCGCGCGGCGGCACCGGCTGGGGAAAGCCCGGGCGCGGACAGGACGCGCAGTCGCCGAGCGCGAAAATGGAATCGTCGCGCGTGGTCTGCAGAGTCTGGCGCAACACGAGCTGGTTGATCCGGTTCGTCTCCAGCCCGTCGATCTCCGCGAGGAACGGCGGCGCCTTGACCCCCGCGGACCAGACGACCAGTTCGGAGGGGACGATCTCGCCGTCGGCGAGCCGAACTCCGTCGGCGAGGACTTCGGCGACGCGCGCGCCGGTGCGCACCTCGACGCCCATCTTGACCAGGAGATCCTGCGTCGAGCCGGAAATCCGCGGCGGAAGGGCCGGCAGGATCCGGTCGGCGGCCTCGATCAGGACGATGCGCAGGTCGCGCTCGGGGTCGATCCTGTCGAGCCCGTAGGCGATGATCGCGCGCGCGGTGTGATGCAGTTCGGCGGCGAGCTCCGTGCCGGTCGCCCCGGCGCCGATGATCGCGACGTGGAGCTGGCCCGGGCGGACCGGACCCTCCTGGTACTGCGCGCGCAGGCAGGCGTTGACCAGGCGGCGGTTGAACCGGCTGGCCTGTTCGGGCGTCTCCAGCGGCACGGCGAACTGCTTGGCGCCGGGCGTGCCGAAATCATTGGTCACGCTGCCGACCGCGACGACCAGCGTGTCGTAGGCGAGGCTCGACGGCGGCGTGATCTCGCGCCCCTCCTCGTCGAGCGTCGCGGCGAGCGCGATCGTCCTGGCGGCGCGATCCAGGCCGATCATCTCGCCGTTGCGGTAGCGAAAATTCCGCCAGTGCGCCTGGGCGATGTAGTTGAGTTCGTGCTGCGAGCGCCGCAGGCTGCCGGCGGCGATGGAATGCAGCAGCGGCTTCCAGATGTGGGTGCGGCTCCTGTCGACCAGGGTGACGCGCGCGCGGCCGTCGCGGCCGACGCCGTCGCCGAGTTTGGTGGCGAGCTCGAGCCCGCCGGCGCCGCCTCCGACGACGACGATGCGATGTGGCGCGGCTTCGGTCATCAGGGCAAATCCATCGGGGCCGGCCGGTCACGGGGGAGGAAGCGGCGCGTGCGCGGCCAGCAGCAAGACCGGCGCCAAGCCGTCGAAGCCTCTTATCACGCAAACGTCGGGTCGGCGCGCAAATCGTGCGGCGCTTTCGCCCCGGCGCGGCTCAGCGTTGCCGTTCGAGCGCCGCCTGGATGCGCGCCGCGCTCGGCCCCGCGGCGCGCGGCGCGGCGAGTCCGGTCCCCAGCGATTTGGCCGCGCTCGCTACCCGCGTTTCGCCGCCGCGCATGAACGTGTCGGCTTCGGCGCTGACGAAGGCCTTGAGCGCGGCCGCCGCGCCGAGAACGAGGAGACGATCGCCCCGCCGATCAGCCAGGGCAGACGGTCGGCCATTCCGGCCGGCGCGACGAGGCCGAACGCCGACAGCGCCGCGCCGGCCCCGGCGAGCCCGATCAGGCCGTTGAGGAGGGCGCCGAAGCCGTGCGATCCCAGGACGAGGCGGGAGATCCGGCCGAACAGGATGCAATACAGCATCAGGCCGAGCGACAGCGCGCTCATTTCCCTGGAGGTCAGCGCCGCGCCGGTCAGATGCTGGAACAGCCCGGCGAATTTGACGACGATCCAGCTCGGTTGCGCCGGCGCCGCCGAAGCGCCGGCCTCCGCCGCGGCCGCCGGGGCGCCGCCGCCGTTGAACAGGATCGGGATGAGGGTTCGGCGCGCGAAGTAGGCGAAGGCGAAGAGAAAGACGAAGCTGACGAGTCTCTTCAATTCGAATTCCCCCTCGAACGGAGCGATCCTGTGCGGCGGGCGGTTAATCCGGCGTTTCGATTCGCGGCGATTTCGCGCGAACGCCGGGAGTGGTTTGCGTTGGCTTAATCGGCGCGCGGCCAATGGGCGGGCGTCCGCGCCGCCAGGGCGGAGCGCGCGCGTCGAGGTCGAACCGCCTCGGGCAGTCGCCCGGCGGTACTTGGAGGTCGAGGTCCTGTTCCGCCGCGGGTCCGGCCGACGGCAGCGGGCCGCAACGTCAGTAGGCGTCGTGATGAAGGACGACGAGACAGGTTCGGGCGAGAATGACGAGATCGAGCGCCAGGGACCAGTTGTTGATGTACCATACGTCCTGTTCGACGCGCTTTTCCATCTGGGCGAGGAGCCGGGTCTCCCCCCGCAGGCCGCGAATCTGGGCCATGCCGGTCAGTCCCGGCTTGACGTTGTGGCGCAGCGCATAGCTCGCGATCAGCGCGCCGTACCGGTCGTGATGCGCGATCGCGTGGGGTCTCGGCCCGACGAGCGACATGTCGCCCAGCACCACGTTCAGCAATTGGGGAAGCTCGTCGATGCTGGATCGGCGCAGCAGCCGACCGACGCGGGTGATGCGCGCATCGCCGCGGCGCGCCTGGACGACCTCATCGCCGTCATCGCGCGTCGTCATCGTCCTGAACTTGAAGATCATGAATTCCCGGTTGTCGAATCCGACGCGGCGTTGTCGGAACAGCGCCGGTCCCGCGCTGTCGAGTCTGATGGCGACAGCCGTGACCAGCAACAGCGGCGCGAGCACCGTCAAGGCGGCGAGCGCAATCGAAAGGTCGAGCGTGCGCTTGGTCAACCGCTCCCATCTGCCCAGCGGCTCGCGCTGGATCTCGACGGCGAGCGCCGGGTCCAATCGGCCGTCGCGCTGGAGACTGAGGACATTGCGGATCGAGGAATCCGGCAGGAGCCGCACCGAAAGCGGTGAGGGACGCAAGAGGTCGCAGACTTCGGCGAGCAGTCGCTCCCGGCCCCATGGCAGCATCAGCACGAACTCGGCGGCGCGCAGTTCGCGGGCAAGGGCGATCGCGCTGGCGATCTGGAGCCGGCCTCGCTCGCCCAACCCCCCGCCGCCGTCGCCCTGGAGGACGCCGACCCGCGCTACCTCCTCGATTCCGAATCGACGCAGATCGGAAGAGGCGAGCCTCTCGAGTTCCAGGGCGTCGCCGATGAGGACGGCCCGCCTTCCCGCGATGAGCCCGCTGCGGATGCCGCGCACGGCGACGCGAGCCAGCAGCAACCGGCCAAGAGGGACTAGCAGAAAGGCCAGGACGCCTAAGCAAATAACAGATCCACGAGAATACTGTTCACCAATCTTAAGTAAAAATAGAAGTGATCCAACTATCAATAAAGACACAAACAGGTTTATACTCAGACTCTTGAATCGAGGCGCTGGATTGCAGAGGGCTTCAATCTTGTATAACTCTCTGTGTTTCGAGAGTATTATGAAAAAAAATCCGACAATTATACCTAAATATAAAACTACATCCAGTTTAAATGAGGCACCCCTGAGATATTCCTGATATATTGCGAAGCCAAGAACGCTCGCGATGACGATCATAGTCCCATCAACGGCGGCTGCGACCGCCTGAAGCGCCTGATAAGACAGTGTCACCCTTGAGAAGTTCGAGCCGAAAACCTGGACGGGTGGGCGCACAACTTGATTCAATAGGCCCCCAATCGAGCTCGAACAACACATTTCTGGTCGGGGAAATTCTTAGCATCTCGCCAACAACATCTCAACGACGATATTTCTCGCTTGGTCAACGGGCCGGCCGTCGTCGCGCGGCCGGCCGCGGCGAGCCCGGGCTTCAGCGACTTTTCTCGAACACCAGCATCATCGACTTTCCCAGCAGCGGAATGCGTCCCAGCCGATGGAATTCGCTCGCCTTCATGCCGCTGCCGGCCATCAGTCGCTCCAGCGTCCGCCGCGACCAGAATTTGATATGGCCGTGCTCGACCTCCGGATGATGGTGAAAATCCCATTTTCCGGCGATGGAGAGCGCGAGGTTCTTGAAATAGCCGTGGTAGGGCGTCGACAGCACCGCGAACCCCCCCGGCCGCAGCATCCGGGCGATGTTGTCGGCCAAGGCCTGCGGCGAATAGAGGTGTTCGACGACTTCGAGCGACACGACGATGTCGAACGCCCCAAACCGCTCCGCCAGATTGTCGTAGACGGAGCCGATTTCGACGCGAAGCTCTGGAAAAGCCGCCCTCGCCTGCGCGATCCCGTCGCGCGCGGGATCCACGCCGATCACCTGGTAGCCCGCCGCGCTCAGAACGCTGGTCACCGCCCCATTGCCGCAGCCGATGTCGATCAATCGCATCTGGCCGGGATCCGCGATCCGTCGCGACAGGATTTCCATGAGCCGCGGGACCAGATAGGCGTGTGACCCGCACTGACGGGCGTCGGACCAGCCGAATTCGAGATCGTTCGCGTCGCCCGTCATCGGCCGTGTTCCCTTCCGCCATCGGCCGAGACCTGACGGTCCCGGGGTTGCGCTTCCGCCGGCGGCGCGCGGGGCGCCCCTCCCCAACGGGCAGACGTCCCTCGACGAAAGCCCGCTGCGCCCCGACGACACGGCAGCGGCGATCTCGGCCGGGCGTTCCGGCCGGACCCGAAGCCGGCGCGAATCGTCGCCCACGACGGCGCCGGCCGCTGAATCGGACCGCAGAAGCCGGCAATCACCGGCCAGATTTTGCCAAACCCGAATAATTCGATCAATGGTTGTAGTTCTCGACCGCCGTCGGATTCGGCAAGGTCGCGTTTCGGGGATTGTCGGCTCTCGATGAACATCAACGACCTCACCGTTCCGCCTCTCCATCCGGGTCCCCCGCCGGATCCCGAATCGCTGCCGGTCTTGGCGGACCGGGGAGGTCGTGCGTTTCTGCGCGACGCGCGGGACGATCGCCTGCCGCAGTTGGCCCTGGCCGCGCTGCTCGCGGGCGATCCTTTCAGGGCCTTCGCGCTCTCGGATCGCTGGTGCCGGGAAAGCCGCCCCCATGTGGCGAGCCTGCTGCTGCGCGCAGAAGCGTCGCATCGGCTCGGACACGCCGACTACGCTCTCGACGACCTCAGGCGCGCCCTGGAGCTCGAACCGGGTCACCGTGCTCTCAATTCCCGCATATTGGAATGGGGAACCGGAGAGGAACGGCTGAGAGCCGCCGAAAGCCTCGCGAACGTCGATCGTGGCTCTCGGATGCGGAGCCTTCCCATCCTGGCCGCCGCAGGCGCGCGCGGCGTCGGCGAGCTTCTGATCCAGGACGAGGGGATCAGCGGCTGGATCGCCTGGAAGACCGGCTGCTCGGCCAGTCTGCGCCTGCGCACCGCGGGGACGACCGATGAGCCTCTGATCGGAGATCCGGCCCACCCGTTGTCGGGAATCTTCGGCCACGCCGCGGAAATCGCTGCGCCGCCGCCAGAGGCGGGACTGACACGCGCGAGCCTTTTCGTCGACGGCGACGAGATTTTCTGCGCTTCGGCGCGTCGAAGCGGCGGCGAACCCCGCAAGTCCGAGCCGCCCCTGGACTGTTCCGCGCATACCGTCACCATCATCGTGCCGGTCTATGGAGACGCCGACTCCACGCGGATTTGTCTGGAAAGCGCTCGGGCCGCCGTCGAGAACACGCCCGACGCGCAGGTCCTGGCGATCGACGACGCAAGTCCGAGCGCCGAGATCAGGGACTATCTGGCCCGCTACGCCGCGCCGCCGAAACGCCACGTGCGCACGAACGAGGAAAATCTGGGATTCGTCGGGGCGGTCAATCGGGCGCTCGCCATGACCCCGGCGGGCGACGTCATCCTGTTGAACTCCGACACGATCGCGCCGCCCGACCTGATCCGTGCGCTGCAGGCGATCGCGAGCGAGGATCCGACGATCGGAACGATCAACCCGCTCAGCAACAATGGCGAATTCGTCAGCTTTCCCGCCCCCTTTCGAAGCAACCCGCTCGATGAACAGACCTGGGACATTCTGCACATGTGCGCCGGCCTCGCCAACCCCGGCGCAGCGGTCGACATCCCGAGCGGAACCGGCTTCTGCCTCTATGTCACGCGCGCCTGTCTCGACGCCGTCGGCGCGCTCTCCGCCGACTTCGGACGCGGCTATCTCGAAGATGCGGACATCGGATTGCGCGCCCGCCAGGCGGGGTTCCGGAATGTTTGCGCCCCCTCGATCTATGTCGCCCATCGGGGAAGCCGATCCTTCGCCGGGAAGAAGGCGATGCTCGTCGCGCGCAACCGCAAGACGCTGGCGCGCAAATTCCCCGAATACGAGGACGAATGCCGCGCCTATGTCGAACTGGATCCGCTGGCGAAGGCGCGCGCAGCCATCGAAGAGCTGTGGGTGACCGATGACAGCCGTCGGCTGCTGGTCGGGCCGCACCGCATGGCGCCGGCGCTTCGCGAACGGGCCCGGCAACTCGCCGAACAGGGGCTCGCGCCGCTGCTCGTGACCATCCGGCGCGCGGGAAGTCGATGGGACGCCGTCTTTCGGGGCTGGGGCGAGGCCGCGCCGCGATCGCTCGAGATTCGCCTGGATGGCGGGTCCTGGCAGAATTCGAAGTTCTCCTCGCTGTTGCGCAAGTGGTCGTTCGATCGCATCGAGGTCAGCGGCCTGTCCGAGCTTCCGGATTTCGCGATGGAGGATATTTTCAGCCTCTCGCCGTCCGTCGACCTGCTGCTCGTCGACGCGAGCCCCAAACAGGACGCCGGCGCGCCCGGCCCGCATCGGCAGGTTTGCGCCGCGCCGCAGGATCCCCGTCCTTGCGTCGACTGCCGAAGGCGGCGGGTGAAAGACGCCTCGCTCGATGCGCTCGAACGCTGGGCGCGGGCCAGAACGCGTTGCGCGGCGACGCTGGCGCTGGACGAACTCAGCAAGAAGCATTGGCAGGGTCTCTATCCCGGCGTGTCGATCGACGCGCATCGACGCAAGCCGAAGGCGCGCGCGAGCGCGGCGGGAAACGGCAACGCCGCGGACCGAATCGCGCTCGGCGTTCTCCTGCCCGTCGACACCCCCGCGACGCTGGGCCTGCTAATGGCGCTGGCCGACCGCCTCGGCGGGGACTCCTGCGACATTTTCGTGTTCGGAAAGACGAGCCTCGACGCCCGCCTGATCGCCAAGGGAGTGTTCGTCGTCGGCTACGTCGCACCGGTCGAGATCGCGCGCGTGGCGGCGCAATACCGGATCGGTCGCTATCTCCTGCCCTATCGACTCGAGAACTATTGGGTGCTGGAGAGCTTTCGGCGCGCCGCGCCCGCGCCGGCGGCGTTCTTCGACTGGTCGTTCGGAGAATTTCGCGCCGCCGCGCGCGATCTCGTCCTCGACCCGAGCGTCTGCGACGAGAAGGCCGCTTTCGCGATCGGCGCCTGGATGAACGGGCATTTCGGAGCGGCGTCTTGAACTCGGGCCATCCGACAGAGCGACGAGGCGCGAAGCCCGCTCGTTTCCTCGCCCATGCGATCCGAACGGGTCGCGAGACGGTGACCGGTTACATCGTCGACAGGACAGATCTGTCGCGGCGGATGGCGGTGGAGATTCTCGCCGACGGCCTGCAGATCGATGTCGTGCTCGCGGATCAGTTCAGCCGGGAATTGCAGGAGCTGGGAATCGGCGACGCCTGCTATGGTTTTGCCTTCGTCCTGCGGCCTACGCTCGTCGAGGCCGCGCGGATGCTCGAGGTGCGTCTCGTCAACCTCGGCGAACCCGTCGGCGCCCCGATCCTGCTCGAGAACTCCGAGCCCCTGTCGCAGGACGGCGATCTCAAGGGGGAGGCGTCATGGGCCGGCGGGTTGCACCTGACCGGCTGGACCGACCATCAGGGCGCGGAAGCGCCGCTGATCCGGGTGTTCGTCGACGGCGAGCCGGTGGCGGAATGCCGCGCGAACCGGTGGCGGCATATCGATCGGCCGCGGCCGCGGGCGGTGCGCGCCTTCGATCTCTGGCTTCCCCAGCGCTTCGCCGCGGGAAAGGTGCAGCAGGCGAGCGTGACGCTCGCCGACGGGAGTGAACTTCCGGGAAGTCCGGTGACATTCGTCGCATTCGAGCGCAGCCTCGAGAACGTCCTGAACGGGTTCGCCGACAATCCCGGGGAAAGGCTGCAGGGACGATTGTACGACCGGCTCATTCCCCAGTCGCTGCCATTTCCGCTTTACGCGGACCGCCGCCGCCTGTTCCAGCCGGAGCCGCAGCGGCGCTCCGACGCGGCGGTCGCCGTCATACTTTTCGACGGCGAGCGGGTGCAATCCTCGGTCGACAGTCTCGACGGGCAGAGTCACGTCAATTGGTCGGCCTGCGTCATCCCGACGAAAGGAGACGGCTTTGCATTCGACCCGGCCGACATCATCGACTTTGTCGCCGAACATGCGGCGGGAGCCAAATATTTCATCTTCGGTCTGCCCGGCGTCGCCTTCGAGGTGCATGCGCTCGCGCGCATCGTCGAAGGCTTCGAGACGCATCCGGAAGCGTCGCTGATCTATGGCGACATCGACTTTGTCGGCTCGGACGGCGGCCTCTGGCCGGTCGCCTTTCCGGCGTTCGACTATGAGCGCCTGCTGGAACAGGGCTATTGCGCCGCGGCCTTCGCGCTCAAACGCTCGACGGTCCAATCCGCGGCCGGCAAGTCCGCCGACACCGTGTTCCGCCTCGTCAACGCGACTTTCGACATGGGCGTCACGACCAGCGCGGTGCGACATCTTCCGGGCGCGATCGCGCGCGTTCCCATCGACATATTCGCCGGCTCGCAGGAGAGCCTTCGCGCCGCGACCTCGGATCATCTCGCGGCGCGAGGCGCGGAGGCCGCGCTGGAGGCCGGATACGGATCGCTCTGGCCGACCTGCCGGGTGCTGCGCCGGGCCGCCCGCCGACCGAGCGTGTCGATCATCGTCCCGACCCGCAACAGAGCCGATCTGTTGCGCGGCTGCCTCGCCTCGATCGACGCGGGCGCGAGGCGGGTCGGAGCGGAAATGATCGTGATCGACAATGATTCGACGCAGCCGGATGCGCTGGACTATCTGCAGGCGATCGGGCGCTCGGGAGTCCGGGTCCTCCCCATGCCCGGACCCTTCAATTTCTCCCGATTGAACAATGCGGCGGCGCGCGCGGCGCGCGGCGACTACCTGTGCTTTCTCAACAACGACGTCGAAGCGCGCGACGACACATGGCTCGAGGAAATGCTGTCCCGGCACCTCGACGAAACCGTCGGCGCGGTCGGCGCCAAGCTTCTGTGGCCCAGCGCGGTCGTCCAGCACGCCGGTGTCGTGCTGGGCGTCAATTTCTCGGTGAAGCACGCCTTCAGCGACCGTATCGACGGCGATCCGGGCTATGCCGATCTTCTTGGGGTCGCCCGTTCCTGCAGCGCGGTCACCGCCGCCTGCATGACGACGTCGCGCGCGCATTTCCTTTCGGTCGGCGGGTTCGACGAAATCCGCTTCCCCGTGAACTTCAATGATGTCGACTATTGCCTCAAGCTGCGCAGCGCCGGTCTGCGCGTCGTGTTCACCCCGCACGCGAAACTGATTCACCGGGAGTCGGTGTCCCGGGGCCGGGACGACAAGGCCGACAGCGCGCCCAGACTGTCGCGCGAACTGCGCGCGTTGCGCTCGAAATGGGGTCGCGCGCTGCTCGAGGACCCGTATTACAGCCCGATCCTTTCGCTCGACGATCCGCCCTTCGCCGCGCTGGCGTGGAGCCCTCGATCCTGCGCGCCGCGCACCGACGAAGCAGCGCCGCCGACCGAACTGCCGCCGGGCATGTGACTTTGGCGGCGCCTTGCGTTAATGGGGGCGCACTGGAAGGAGCGACGCAGAGCCATGGCTTCCGAATCCGTGCTGAAGGTCCTCAACGTCGGCAGCGGCGTCGCGGCGCCGGCCAAGCTGCACAGTGTCTTTCGCCGTGGAGACTGGAACGAGGTTCGTCTCGACATCGACGCCAATGTCGGGCCGGACCTCGTCGGCGACATGACGAACATGCGCGACATCATCCCCACCGGGACATTCGATGCGATCTGGTCCTCGCACAACATCGAGCATTTGTACGCGCACGAGGCTCCGCGCGCGATCCTCGAGTTCCATCGAATCCTGCGCCAGAGCGGATTCGCGCTCATCACTTGTCCCGACATCGCGGCGATCGCCCAGTTGATCGTCGATGGCAGCTTCGAGGAGCCGGCCTATGTTTCGCCCGCCGGGCCGATAAACGCGCTCGACATGCTCTACGGACACTCCAGATCGATCGCCTCCGGCAATGTCTACATGGCGCATCATACGGGTTACACCGTCGAGCGATTGGGGCGCCTGCTGCTCGAAGGCGGCTTCTCGGAGGCCTGGGTGTTCCCCGGAACCGCATTCGATATCTGGGCCGTCGCGTTGATGGTCAGGGCGGACCGCGAGGAAATCAGGCGTCAGTTGGCGGCCGGCGGACTCGATCTCCCGCAATGAGGCGGCCGGCCCCCAGATGAATATTCTTTTCGTCCACAACAATTTCCCCGCCCAGTTTCGGAACCTGGCGCTGGCCCTGTCAGCGTTGGACGGCGTTCGGACCGTGGCGATCGGATGCGAGACCGCTCGTGCCCTGGGCGGCGTCGAGCTTCACCGTTATCAGACGCCGCAGGGCAATCCGGGCGCGCATTCCTTTGCCCGCAGCTTCGACCACGAGTGTCGGCGCGCCGAGCAGGTCCTCTACGCCGCCGCGTCGCTCGCGGGTTCGGGCTTCACGCCCGATGTCATTCTGGTGCATCCGGGTTGGGGGGAGAACCTGCCGCTGCGCGCCGTGTTTCCGAACGCCCGAATCATCGTCTATTGCGAGTTCTTCTACAGATCCCAAGGCCAGGATTCGGGCTTCGACCCCGAATTCCCGCCGATCGGCATGGACGGCCACGTGGCTCTCCAGGCGCGCAACGCGGCGAGCCTGATCGCCCTCGCCGAAGGCGACGCGGGCCTTTCGCCGATGCATTGGCAGAAGAGCACGTTTCCCAGGGAGTTCCAGCCGAAGATCACGGTCGTGCATGATGGGGTCGATACGGAGGCGCTCAGACCGAATGCGGTCGCCGCCGTCACCCTGCCGACCGGCGCGAGACTGACGGCCGCGGACGAGGTTCTCACCTACTCCGCGCGGAACCTGGAGCCGATGCGCGGCTTTCATATCTTCATGCGGGCATTGCCGCGCGTGCTCGCCGAAAGGCCGCTGGCCCAAATTCTCGTCGTCGGTGGCGACGGCGTCTCCTATGGCGCGCCGCCGGCGCGCAAATCGTCGTGGAAGGCAGCGCTGCTTCTCGAACTCGGCGGCGCCATCGATCCCGCCCGCGTGCATTTTCTCGGACGCCTCGCCTATGGGGAGTATGTGAAGGTGCTGCAGATATCCACCGCGCACGTCTACCTCACCTATCCCTTCGTTCTGTCCTGGTCCCTGCTCGAGGCGATGAGCGTGGAATGCGCCGTCATCGCCTCCGACACCGCGCCGGTGCGCGAAGTGATCGACGGCGGCAACGGCCTGCTCGTGCCGTTCTTCTCGCCGGAAGCCCTCTCCGAAGCGATCGTGACCGTCCTCGGCGACCGCCCACGCTTCCTCAGGCTGCGCAGGGACGCGCGGCGAACGGTCACGACGCGCTATGACGCCAGGACGGTCTGCGTGCCGCAGCTGATTTCATTCGTCAGAAGCGTTCCGGCGCGCTCGGCGCATGCATAGCCGCGGGCGCAGGGGAGCACGCCGCGCAGCCGGTCAGGAAATCGTGAGCCCGGTCAGCCGCTCGAGCTCGGTCCTGATCGCCTCGGCGGAGTCCAGGCCGCTTATCGCGCGCTCGAACTCCAACACCTTGGCGCCGACGAGAAATCGGTACCAGTAGCCCTGCAGGAAATGATAGCACAGCCCCTCGGCGCCATCCAGGAAGCCAAGCTTGAACGCGTATCGGTAAATGAAATACGCCGCTGCCGACAGCCCGAACGGCATCCTGTTGTAGACATGCTCCTTGATTTTCCGCTTCGTCCAGGTCTGCAGCGACGAATTCGAACGGGTCACTTCCCGCTCGCGCGCGCAGAAGCGCAGCCTCTGGTTCAGCACGTCGATCGCCTCACGGGTCGCATAGGCATTGTGCTTCTGGATGAAAAAGCTGAGATCGTTGAGGTTGTGATCGACAAACGCGCCGTCGAAAGTGACGATCCGGCCCCCCGAAACGATGATGTGCTCGTCCATCCATCGGTCTTCGATCCTGCCGCGCCCACGTCGCCAGATGCGGAGCAGCAGCAGCGGATATCGTCCCCCGAAGCGGATCCAGCGCCCGAGAAAGACGTGCTTGCGCTTCAGGTTGATCCCGGTGGTGTCGTCGGCGAGCGCCGGGAGCTTCGCCTCGATTTCGCGCGCCAGATCCGGCTCGACGATCTCATCGGCATCGAGGCGCATGAGCCATGCGGCGCTGACCGGAGCATTGTCGAGCGCCCACTGGAACTGCTTGGCGTAGTTGATGAACCTGTTCTGGAGGACGACGGCGCCGGATTTCCGGGCGATCGCGACCGTCGCGTCGGACGAGAAACTGTCGACGACGACGATTTCGCGCGCGAACGGCGCGACCGAGCCGATCGCGCGCGCGAGATGCCGCTCCTCGTTGTGGGTCAGGATGATGACGGCGACATCAGCCACTTCAGGACGCGGCGCCGGGAGGGCTTGGCGAGAGGCTTCTGGCCTTCAGGAAGGTCGCGGGGTTTCCGACATGGACCGACCATGCCGGCAGGTCCCTGAACGCCACGGCCCGGGCGCCGAGCACAGCGCCCTCGCCGACGGTCACGCCGGGCCCGACGAATGCGCCGGCCGCGATCCAGGCGTGGGCGCCGATCGTGATCGGCCGGGCGACGAGCCTGAAGCCGGGATCGGCGATGTCATGCGACCCCGCGCAAAGCCTCGCGTCCTGGGAGACCGTCGCATGGGCGCCCAGGGAGATCTTCGCCACCGAATAGCAATCGACGCGCGGCCCCAGGCAGGAATGGGGACCCATCTCGAGATCGGCGGGGTACCAGATCCGGACACTCGGATAGACATGCGCCGTCGAGGCGATTTTGGCGCCGAACGTCAGCAGGATGAGGCGGCGCCATCTGTGCAGCGGGGCCGGCGTCCAGGCCGCCAGCAGTCCCCACGCGAGTCCCCACAGGACGCGGGTCAGGCGATGCGACAGATCGTAGCTCGGGCCGCCGTGCGTCGGATTGGATTTCGCCATGGCGATCACGTTCATTCGAGGGATTCGTTCTGACGCGCCATCGAAGCTCCGCTCAGGCGAGCCGCCGCGAGGGCGCGGCCCGGACGAAGAGCCCAGACCTGGAGATCACGAAAACGATCAGCATCAGCGGCGCCAGGCCGAGCACACTCGCGAGCGCTTCAAAAAAGCTCGCCGGCGCCTTCGCGGCGGCGATCTGCACGAAGATGTTGAGGTAAAACAATCTCGCAATGAAGCCTCCGCGCCCCAGCCAGCGCGAGAGAAAAAGGAACAGCGCGCCCGCGGCGACTCCGTCGAGGATCACGGCGAACCACCCGCCTTCGCGATAGGCGACGAGCCCGCCGAACGCGGTCAGGCTGCCCAGTCCGCCGACGAGCGAGCGCCAGGCGAGCACGGAAATCTCGCCGTCGATCCTGCCGTTGTCGCTCAGAACGAACGGCTTGTCAGGATAAATGAATCTCGGAATCGGCGCGACCGCGACCGAATAGTAGAATTGCCACCCGACGTAGTCCGTCCTGTCGATGAGATCCTTCATGTTGATCGTGACATAAACGAGATCGCTCCGATCGATGACGCTCTGCATGAGTTCATCGAATATGTTGCGATCGGCGCCAAACCGGAATCCGCTCGCCGCGCTCAGGACCTCCGATTTGGAACCGACGGCGCCGCGGTTTTCTCTCATGAAGACGACGATCGGGCTCACCACGACCAGAATGACCAGGACCGCTCCCATGGTCTGGAAGGCCCTCGCTCTCTGTCCGGTCATGACCAGCGCCGCGAAAACCATGAGGAGCGGCGTGATGATCAGGAGCCGCGCGCCGGTCGAAAGCGCGGTCACGACGACCATGGCGATCAGGGCGGCGAGAATTGCGGCCGCGGCGCGGCGCGACTGCTTGAGCGCGTAGGCGAACGCGAGCGCGATCGTCGCTACAGACAATCCGGAGAAGGCGCTCAATATCTGTCGGTAATAATCCTTTTCTTCGAAGTATACCTGGACGTTCCCGGAGGAATAACTCGAGACGTCATTCATGTAGAAATACAGGAAATATAAGACCGCGCTGACCAGCGCTAGCGTAAACATGTGGGATATCGAAAGTTCATCGAGGCGGCCAAATCCCAGCGGCCGGACACCCACCATCGCGCTCCAGGAGATCGCGACGCCGCAAACGATCGCCAACAGGAATATCCAATGGATCGCCAGGGCCCCAGCTATTTCTTCGCTCGAATAATCTCTGAGGTATGACATGGATTTCAGCAGCACGGCTATCGGGCAATACATCATCGAGAAAACTGCAACGACTCCGAGGTGACTGAAGATCAGTTCCCTCGACGAGGCCATGGCGTAGATCAGAGCCGTGCACGTCAGTGCGTACAGAAACGCCAGAAAAATATCCATTCCGTCCCCGATCTATCGGTCGAACATGAGGTCGTCGCCCAGCGCCGGCGCGTTGACGCGGGACCGAATTTCGTGGAGCGCCTTTTGCACGATCTCCTCGACGACCGTCGCGCAACCTCGTCTGGCGATGGACGGGAGCGCGATGGGCCCATGTCTCAGGACGACCTTCGCGAGGCGCCAATAGCCGACGGCGATCCGCCCCGGAGCCATACTTTCCCGGACAGTCCGGAACGCCCGGGCGGCCGGCAATATAGTTCGGTCGAGACGCCCCCGAGCGAAGGTGGAAAGCGCCAGGAAAAGCTTGGGATCGTCGGCGTATAGATCGACGCCGGTCTGCTTCTCGACCAGATAATTCACCGCGCCCATGCAGGCGCTGGTCGCCTGAGCGGCAAACTTCGCCCGCGTCACGCCGCCGGGATGGATTCTATATTTCAGCAGCGGCAGATTGATTCGGTGAAACCGGAAATGATCCACCGCGCGCAACCAGAAGTCATGTTCCTCGCTCCAGAGAAAATCCCGATAGCCCCCGAGCGTCTCGATCACGCGACGGCGCATCAGCACGGTCGGATTGATGATCGGCTTGACGAGCCGGCGAAACAGCAGGCCGTCGCGGATCCGCTCGTTGGTCGCGCGCGGTTCCGTCTGCCGCCCGATCGCCTGCCCGGTTTCATCGATCGAGACGATGTCGCTGCACGCGATATCGACGTTCGGCTCCGCGTCCATCAGCGCGACCTCACAGGCGAGCCGATCGACGCGCGCGACATCGTCCGCGTCCATTCGCGCGATCAGCTCGCCGCCACATGCGGCGAGGCCGAAGTTGACCGCTCCGGTTATCCCGACATGCGCGAGGCTATGAACGCGCAGTCGGGGATCGTCATAACCGGCGAGGATCCCCGGCGTCGCGTCGACGCTGCCGTCATCGACGATGACGAATTCGAAGTCGGCGAAGGACTGCGACAGGATGCTGTCCACGGCTTCGCGCAGGAATACGCCGCCGTTGTACACCGCCATCACGATGCTGACGCGAGGCCGGGTCGCCATCAGGTCCGCCCGACCAGGGATGCCGAGGACAGCGCGACGATGCGCCGGATCGTCAGGCTGATGAGCACGACGACGAGCGACGCGGCCGCCACAAACAGCGCGAACGTCCCGATATCGCCGGCCCGCTCGCGGAAGCAGACCGCGAAGATGAAGAATGCGACGGGATAATGAACCGCATAGGTCTCGTAACCGAGCGAGGCGATCCAGGACAGAGCGCGGCGCGGCGCCGCGGCGAGCCTTGCCGAGGTGGCGCGCACCCAACCCTGAACCAGGACGCCAGCGGCGCCGCACATGAAGATCGATGCGAGGCTCGGCGCCCGATTGGCCGCAACGAACAGGGCGGCGCCGACGACGAGGCTCGGCCACGAGCCGAACCGATCGCCGGCCGGAATGACGCGCGCCGCAGCGCCGAGGCACCAGACCGCGAACAGGCAGGCCCATTCCGGCCGGCACGCGAGCGCCGTGAGGAGGAGGCATGCCGCGAAGGCGAGCGGCCAGCCGGTCCGCCAGGCGATCAGGCGAAACAGCAGGAACCCCGCCAGATAGAATTGCACGATGTAGCCGAGCGTCCACAAGGGACCATTCGAACCGAACGCCTCGACGAACGTCGGTTCGAGGCAGATGAGATTGCCGACGAAATTCCGCGCCGTCATCGCCGCGACGAAATCATAGGCGCGCTGGCTGGCATAGACGCCCGCCGCGCCGAGGCCGAATGCGCCGAGCGTGTCGAGACAGGCGCAGAGACATACGGCGATCCAAAGGGTCGGAAGGATTCTGGCGAGGCGCCGCCGCGCGAAGCTCGCGAACCGGATCGTCCGGCCCTCGCGCCGCGCTGCGAGCAGAGGGCCTCCTACGAGAAAGCCGCTCAGGAAGACAAAGACGAACGCCGCCTGAGCGCCGAAGCGCGTCGTGATCCGATAGGCGACGACAACCGCCGCGAATGTGGAATCCCGCCCGCCGAGTTCGGGAATCTCGGGCAGAGCCATCGCCGCGAAATGGCCGAGCACGACCTGGGCGATGAGGAACGCTCGCAGCGCGTCGAGCCAAGCGGATGCGTCGGGCGAGAGCGCGGAGGCCTCGCCGTCGGGGCTGGGCGCGGGAATTTCGCGCAGCCGGTCGATCGACCCCGGACCGGATCCATTCTCGTCGCCGCCGGCGAGCCTCGCCTGAGGTCCTGCGGCGCGCGACGCGGAGAATTGCGGCAGGGTCGTGCACATCTCTAGAGACGCTCGGGCGCGGCTGGGCCGAGGCGCCAGCCTCGACGGATATGGCGCAGGCCCGCGCGCCAGCGGTGCAGCGTGTCGCGCCAGCGGAAGGAACCGCGATTGAGCGTCCCGGCGAGTGCCCGCGGCGAGGCTCCGGCGGCCATGTCGAAGAAGCCTCCGGGCGCGATCGCATAGCGCTCGGCCCCGCGGCTCGGCATAGCCGTCATCGTCCGCTTCTGGAAATGGATGTAGAGGAATTCCTCGGTGCGCCACTGGGCCCCGTCGGAATAGCCGCGATAGACCCTGCCGCGATCAAAGTAGAAGAGCTGGTCGCGGTAGTTCCTCCTCGGAGCGATGCGCTCGAATCGCGCGATCGCCGGATCGATGTCGGCGATCAGCGACTCGTCCTCGAAGAAGCGGCCGCCTTGCGCCCGCCAGATCCGATTGACGCCGATGTGCTCGTCGAAGCCGCGATGGCGCGGATCCTCGAGGGTCGCGCGCCAGTCGATCGCGGGATGCGGCCGGCGGAACATTTCATTGGCGAGCAGGCAATTGCGGTAGAGGGTGAAGTGACCCACCGAGAATATCTTGTCGTATCGGGCGAGCAGATCGGCCGTAATCTGCCGACCGAGATCGCCGAAGATCATGTCGAGGTCGCAATGACCCCAATAGTCGAAGGATCGCGGCTCGTCGTCGAGGAGCGCCCAATAGGCGGGGCGGAAGTCGCAGACCTTGTAGGGCGAGCCCAGCCCTGCCTCGATGCCGAGAGCGGCGCTGAACTTCTCGCGGAAACGGCGCGCGGTCATCGCGCGAATGCCTACGTTCGGCGGCGTATCGTAGCCCGACGCATCGGCGTCGGCAAAGACCAGCCATTCGAAGGTCCGGTTGAACCGGCAGGAATCGAGCCAGAGTTGGAAATGGCTCGGAAGCTCGCCGAAATACACGGCGATGATGACGACGGCGGGAAACGCCGCCCGGCTCGCGGCCGCCGGCTCAGGCGATGGTGCGGAGGAATGCATCGTATCGTCTCGCATAGGCGGCCCAGCTCAAGTTCACCCTGTCGTCCTCGGTCAGAACCCGGCGGTCGGCGGGCCTGCGGCGGACGAACTCGGCCACATCGCGGATCGCGCCGGCGAGCGCATCCGCGTTGGCGGGCTCGACGACGGTCACGGCTTCCTTGTCCCCGATCGCCGCCTTCAGATCCGGCGCGCCGGTCATCGCGCTGCCGATCACCGGCAGGCCCGAGGCGAGCGCCTCGGCCAGGACCATCCCGAAGCCGTCCTGCCGCGAGGGCAGCAGCAGGATGTGATGGCGCGCCATCACGGCGCGAAGTTCCGGATGGGTCTTGTGTCCGAGCGAGGTGAAATTCGCGAGCGCGGGAAACGCGAGGTCGCCCCGCGTTCCCACATGGGTCAGCGTCAGCTTCGGATCGGCCCGAATGACGGCGGCGAGCGCGTCGCAACCCTTTTCGTACGACCAGCTTCCGACGAACAGCAGCCGGAGCGGCCCGTCCGGTCGCGGCGACGGCGCGAAGCTCGCAAAATCGACGCCATAGGGATTCCTGAATAGGCGCGCTGGATCGAACCCCCGTTCGAGGAAGCTCTCGACCGCATGAGTCGAGGGTAGGGCGATGCAATCGGCGATTTCATAGCCCGCAAGTTCGCGCGCGACATAGACGGCGCTCGAGCGCTGGCCGCCAGCCGACAGGAGCTCGACCTGACTGGAGACGTGACGCGAACCGCGTTCGAGAATCACCTTGGCCCCGTATTTGCGGCGGGCGACCCGCGCGCTCTCGACCGCCATTGCGGAAAGGCCGATGAAGACGTCGCAAGGCGGCAGGTCGCGCGCGAACGCCTCATCGGTCCGTGCGAACATCGCTTCGACCGCGCGCTGCTGCAGCGACGGCAGGCGCCGGAACAGCGCTGCGCTCGACCATGGCTGCAACCGCAGGAAATAGCTGCGGGCGTGGGCCAGAGGTATCTCATCCCGCCTGATGCGAAACTTTGGAAGGTAGCTCATGTAGGTGACGTCGCGGCCCATCGCGATGAGTTCGCGGGCGAGATGGCGCAGATGGAACGCGCTGGTGGTCGCGATGACGATCCTCATGGCGCCACGATTTCCGGCCCGACGGGTTCGGGCGCGCCGAACAGTCGCCGCGACAGCATCAGCGTGGCGCCGAACTTCACTGCCTCCGACAGAAGGCGCCCCATCGCCGCGCCGAGCGCGCCGAACCGCAGAGTCCAGAGCGGAACGAGAACCAGCGCGACGAGGACGAGCCAGGCTTGAATCCGCAGCAGGCGCCGGCTGGCGCCCGAGGAAAGGATGGCGTTGTCGACCGCGTGGGTCATGATCGCGAAGGTCTGGGCGAACGCCAGCACGAGCATGATTGCCGGCGCGCCTGCGCGATATTCGGGCGCCAGCGCCAGCGAGGCCGCCAGGCCCGAAAACAGCGCGATTGCGCCCGCCCCGAACAGGCCGACCGCGCCCGCAGCGACGATCCAACGCCATTGGATCCGTGCGCGCTCGATCGTCTCCGCGCGCGATCCGCGGCCCTGAAACAGCAAGGGTCGAAAATAATTGGTGAGGATCGCCGTCGTGACCGCGTATGGGCGGCCGACCAGGCCGGCGACGGCGGCGTAGACGCCCGCGCTCGCCAGACCGCCCGCCGCGCTGACGACATAGCGATCGAGATAGGCCCCGACCCAGCCGATCGGCGCCATCGCGCTGACGGGCGCGCCGTAGCGAACCGCCGTCGTCCAATAGGGAGCGGCCGCGGCGACGTCGGCCGACCGGAAATATCGGCCGCCGAAATAGACGAAGAGGAACCCGCCGGTGGTCGCGCCGCGCGCGACCACGAGGCCGAGCAGGAATCCGAGCGCGTCGGCGCGAACGTAGGCGAGGCTGAGACCGGTGATCCCGACGGTCGCTGCCGCCTCCGTCGCCGACCAGAGCGAGAAGCGAAAATAGTCTCGGCGCGCGGCGAGCGGGGTCAGCATGCTCGTCTTCGCGATCTCCTCGGCGAGATAGACGAGCGCCAGCGCAGGCGCGAGGGCGAACAATCGGTCGGCCGGGAACGCCGCCAAGAGCATCAGGCCGAGCGCCGCCAGCGGCGCCAGGGCGAACGCAAGGGGTCGGAACAGGCGGAACGCCAGCCCGATCGCGACCTGGCGCTGGCGATTTTCGTCTTTCATCCCCGCGCAGATCGACAGCAATGTCTGATTCAGCGCCATGACGACGGCGCCGTCGAGAAACGCCGCGACGCCCATCGCCATCATCGCGACGCCGAATTCGTCGCGCGTCAGCAGTTCGGTGTAGACGCGAATTCCGACCAGCGAAGCCCCCGCGACGACGATCTGCCCGGCCGCCGAGTGGATCACCGGTTTCGTCTTCGCCAGAACTCGCCAAACCATGCGGAAACGCGGGTTCACGCGCTCGGTCCAGCGGTGAGCGCGATCTCCGGGGACGGAGTCTTTGGACGCTCATGGGTTCCTCGCATGAGCCGGCCGTGCGCCCGCTCCATGGCTCCAGCTGCGATGACCCGCCGGCGCCGCCCGCTCGCAACCAGGGCAATCGCCCCGCTTCGGCGGGCTTGCGCAGCGGCGCGCCGGCGGGAGCCGCGGCCCGTCGGCGCCCTCAAGGCGGGGCGGCGGCGACGCGAACGACAATCGCCTCCCCGCGCGCCGACTCTTCGGTTCCAAGGATTGCGACCTCGATCGACCGCAGCGCCTCGACCTTCGACAACAGCTGTGCGAGCTGACGGCCGCGTCCCGAAATGAGGGGACCGAAACTCTCGTCCGCGGCGCTGCGCAGGATCGCGTCGGCCAACGCGCCCGGATCGTCGGGGGCCACGACGATCGCCGCGCCGTCGAGAAACAGGGCGAGTTCGGTGCCGATCGCCGCGGTGACGACGATGCGCCGCCCGCTCGCCAGCATGCCGCCCATCTTCGAGGGCAGCACGAGATCGGCGGCGCCGGACTGCTGCGGCAGCACGTGCAGATCGGCAAGGCCCAGAAAGTCCGACAGGCGCTCCTCGGGCTGGAACGGAAGCAGCCGCACATTGGCGACCTCGCCCAATTCCGCGGCCAGCTTCGCCTTGGCCGGTCCTTCCCCTGCGATGACGAACTGGATATTGCTCTGTGCATTCACCTCGAGGATGGCGGCCATCAGGTGGTCGAGCCCCTGCTTTGCCCCCAGCGCGCCGGAATAGAGGACGACGAAGTCTTCCGGCCCGATCCCGAGTTCCGCGCGAAACGGGCTGATTCCCTCGAGCGGCCGGACGCATTCGAGGTCGACCCAGTTGCGCACGACCGAGATCCTCCCCCGATCGACGCCCTTCGCCACGAGACGTTCCGCCATTTTGTTGGAAATCGTCACGACGCGGCGGAAACGCCGCAGCATGGCGCGCTCGAAGCCATAGGCGATCATCCTGATCCAACGCGCGCCCCCGAGGTGGCCAACCCCGAAGGCGGCGTCGACCTCCAGGTCATGGACGTGCAGTACGGTCGTCGCGCCGACGATCGAGGCGGCCAACAGGGCGACCGGGGCGACGAGCAGCGTTGGCTCGACGCAGAGAACCGTCCGCGGGCGGCGACCGACGATCTGCCAGAACGCGACCGGCGCCGATGCGACCGCGAAAGACAGGGGGGCGAGCACCCGCCATATGCCGTGCATCCGCTCGCGCAGCAGCAACGGGCAGCGCAGGATCCTGACCCGGTTTTTCAGTTCGACGCTGTAGCCGCGATTGCGATAAGGAGGGATCGCCTTCCAGCCGGGATAGTGCGGCGGAGTCGTGATGACCGTGACGTCGTGACCGATTTGGCTGAGGTGGTCGCCGATTTCGCCGGTGTAGCGGCCGACGCCGGCGAACTCGGGGGCATAGTTCATGCCGTAGATGACGATTTTCGCCACGTCAGCGCTCGACCCGGTGTCGGAGGAACCATTCGTAGGTCTCGCGGATGCCGGCCGGCAGACCCCGCCCCGGCTTCCAGCCGAGCGCCGCCAGCCGCGCGCCGCTGACGAGCTTGCGCGGCGTCCCGTCAGGAAACTCGGGATCCGCCACGATGCGTCCCTCGAAGCCGACGATGCCGGCGACCAGTTCCGCAAGCTCGAGGATCGTGAGTTCCTCGCCGGAGCCGACATTGACCGGCTCCGCTCCCGAATAGACCTGGAGCAGATGGACGAGCGCATCGGCGCAATCGTCGACATGCAGAAACTCCCGGCGCTGCGAGCCGCTGCCCCACACCACGAGTTCAGGGCGATTGTGCGCCTTTGCCTCGTGGGACTTGCGGATCAGCGCCGGCAGGACGTGACAGTCGCGCAGATCGAAGTTGTCGCCTGGACCATAGAGATTGGTCGGCAAGGCCGAGATATAGTCGCGCCCGTACTGCTTTCGATAGGCCTGGGCGAGCTTCACGCCGGCGATCTTGGCGATCGCGTACCATTCGTTGGTCGGCTCGAGCGGTCCGGTCAGCAGCGCGTCCTCGGCGATCGGCTGCGGCGCCATCCTCGGATAGATGCACGACGAGCCGAGGAACAGCATGCGGTCGACCCCGAAGCGATGGGCGGCCTCGGTGACATTGGCCTCGATCATGAGGTTGCGATACAGGAATTCCGCGGGATAGGCGGCGTTGGCGCGAATGCCGCCCACTCTCGCCGCGGCCATCACGATCGCGTCGGGCTTGGCCGCCGCGAGCCAGGCCTCGACCTCCGCCTGGCGGGTGAGATCGACCTCGTCGCGGCCGACGACGACGACCTCGCAATCCTCCCGCGCGAGACGGCGGACAACGGCGGAGCCGACCATGCCGTTGTGGCCGGCGACCCAGATCCGCCTGCGCCGGAGTGGATAGAGGCTCCCCGTCATGACCGACGGTCCCGACGGGCGTGCGGCGCGGCGAGGCCTGCGGCAGCCTCGTTCAAGTCCTCGCCGACCATTTCGGCGATGAGGTCGTCGAGCTTGGTCTCGTGCCGCCATCCCAGCCTGTTGCGCGCCTTGCTGGGATCGCCGACCAGCCTGTCGACCTCGGTCGGGCGGAAGTAGCGCGGATCGATCTCGACGACGACGCGCCCGTTCGACACGTCGCGCCCCTTTTCCTCGACGCCCCGGCCGCGCCACTCCAGACGCACGTCGACGCGACCGAACGCCTTCTCGACGAAGCTCCGCACGCTGTGGGCTTCCCCGCTCGCCAAAACGTAGTCGCCGGGCTCCGGCTGCTGCAGCATCAGCCACATGCCCCGGACATATTCGCGTGCGTGGCCCCAGTCGCGTTCCGCGTCGAGGTTGCCGAGAAAGAGCCTGTCCTGGATACCTAGATGGATCGCGGCGACCGCGCGGGTGATCTTGCGCGTGACGAAAGTCTCGCCGCGGATTGGGCTCTCATGGTTGAAGAGAATGCCGTTGGAGGCATGCATGCCGTAGGCTTCGCGATAGTTGACGGTCATCCAGTGCGCATAGAGTTTGGCGACCGCATATGGCGAGCGCGGATAGAAGGGCGTCGTCTCGTTCTGGGGAGCGGCCTGCGCCTTCCCGTAGAGTTCGGAGGTCGAGGCCTGATAGAAGCGCGTCCGACTGCCGAGCTTCAGCAGCCGGATCGCCTCGAGCAGGCGCAGCGCGCCGAGCGCGTCGGCGTTGGCGGTGTATTCGGCGGTCTCGAACGAAACCTGCACGTGGGACTGGGCGGCGAGATTGTAGATCTCGTCAGGCTGCACGTCCTGGACGACGCCGATGAGATTGCTCGAGTCGGTCATGTCGCCGTAATGAAGCGTGAAGCGTGGATCCGGGACATGGGGATCCTGGTAGAGATGCTCTATCCGTCCGGTATTGAAGCTGGAGGATCGGCGCTTCAGGCCGTGAACGCGATAGCCCTTTCCCAGCAGCAGCTCGCTGAGATAGGCCCCGTCCTGGCCGGTCACCCCCGTGATCAGCGCCGTCTTGTGCCCCGTCATCCGGGAGGTCCTCTTTGCGTGAGAGAGCGGGATTCGCGCGCGATCCGGAATCCGGGACCGGCGCTGTCGCGCGAAGCGGTCCGGCGTGGAACGCGTCGACGGCGCCCGATTTGCATGGTTTGGAGAGCCGCGCCGAGCTTCGGCCACGCTACCGCCATCCGGGTGAAACGGTCATTTTGACCCCCGGTCGAGACGACGCGCCGGCGCCGAGTGGCGACGGGCAGTCAGCGTGCGGCCGCCACGATCTCGCGCGGCGCGGAAGTCTTCATCGGCCCACCGACCAGGTCCAGCATCAACTGCACCCGGTCGGCCCCGTCGAGCCGCTGCAGGACGCCGAAGGAATCGGCGAAGGGCCCGGCGAGCAGGCGCACGCGATCCCCGATCGCGAGCGCCGGGCGAAACACGAGCGCTCCTCGCGCGTCGCTCGACAGGGCGAGGGTCTCCACGACCCCAGTGGGAACCGCGATCGGCCTCCGCCCGTCGGTGAGCAGGCGCGCCACGCCGCGTGTGCCGTTGACGCTGCGCCAGCGTTGCACGTCGAGATTGAGGATCAGGAAGAGGTAACGGGCGAAGACGGGCGCGAGCGCTGTGCGGAACTGGCGCGCGTGACGGAGCGTCACGCGCTGCAGGGGCAGGAAGCTGCGGAACCCCTGGTAGCCGAGATTTGCGGCGGCCATGCGCTCCCCGTGCGGCAGCGTCATGGCGACGTACCATCGGTCGCCGGATCCGAGCTGATAACCGCCCGCGTGGTCGCCCGAAGCGCCGTCGGCCTCGCGCGCCCGGCCCGCCGCCAGCGGCGCCGAGCGGCTCCCGACGGATTCAACGGGCATCGAACAGCAGCCCCAATCGATCGATCTCCGCGACGATCGCGGCCCTGCGTGGTTGCGGCTGGGTGGCGATCACGGGGCGGAGCAACGTCCGTATGCGCGGCGCGGCGTCGACATAGGCTGCGGCCACCTCTTCCGCCGATTCGAAGGTCCCCAGGCGAGCGAGATCTTCGAGATAGGCGGATTCGAAGCCGAGGGCTCCCGCCAGATAGAGCCGGGTCGCGAACGGCAGACGCGCCGCGATGACCCAGCTCTCGTCGGGCGCCGTCCGGTAGGACATTCTAAGCGCTTCGATCGCCTTCGGCGCGGGGCCGCTCGAGTCGACTTCGACCATCGCGTATCTCAGCCAAGCGTTGCCGTCGAGCGGATTGCACGAGAGCCGGTGTCCGGCGATCTCCAGCGCGTCTGTCTCCGCAGCGTCGATGCGCGTCCAGTCGCCCCCTTTCAGGGCGCCCGCCATCGCCGCCAGGCCGACCGTAAGGCGTGACCGGGTGAGCGCGTCGCCGCAGTCGATCGACGGGCGATCGAGGCCGTTATCGGCGACGAACCCGGCGAGATAGCGGGGATCGGCAGCAGCGCCCGTCTCGATAGAGGCGGCGAGATCCCATACGTCCGCGCCGCGAGCCAACGCCGCCAGCCCCGAGATCGACCGCGCCAGCGTTCCGACCGCGATCGCCACGAGGATCAGCCCCGCGACCAGTTCCGCGAAGGAGCGGGAACGCCGAGCTTCGGCCACTAGGCGCTCTCCTTTTCGCTTCTGTAGTACTTGTCGTAGCTCCGGTGATAGTAGTCCTTGGAGCCGTAGTGGGCGTAGAGCTTGATCTTGCTCATGTGCACCTTGTTGAAAACCACCCCAAGGCATTTGTCGTAGATGGCCCCCTCGGAAGCCAGGATCGTCCGGACGACGCTGCGGGCCGTGCGGCCCCATTCGACCACGAAGACGAACGCATCGAACATCGACGCCGCCGCGCGCACATCGACGACGGGTCCGAGAGGCGGCAAGTCGACCACGACATATTCGAAATGCTCGCCCGCCTCCCTCAGAATGGCGCGCATCCCTGGCGAGTTCAGTATCTCGCTCGTGTGGTGCACCCGCTTCTTGATCACCGCCGGCAGGACGAACAGGCCCGAATCCGGCTCCGACACCAGGCAATCGCGCAACGGAACCTCTCCACGGATCGCTTCGAGAATTCCGATCTCCGCATGGGGTGCGATGGCCCGCGTCATTCCCGGGTTCCGCAGATCGCCGTCGATCAGCAGGGTCTTGGCCCCCAGATGCGCCAGCAGCGAACCGAGGTTCTTCGAGACGGTGGACTTGCCTTCCCCGGGCAGGACTGAAATCACGCCGATGATCTTGGGCCTGCGATCCGCCAGCGCCAGGTCGGCGGCGACCTTCACCGAACGCAGCGTTTCCGAGAAACTCGATATCGGATGATCGATCGTATAGCGCCTAAGCGAGTCCTTCAGCAGAACCCGCTTGGCGGCGTGCGGATCCGCGCCAGTCCTGGCGATCGGGACCGCTTCTTCGATAACTTCGAGCATGCCGAGAAGTTCCAGTCCCAGCTCGTCGCGCACCTGGGAGGCGACGCGAAACACGCGATCCCGGTACTCGCGCAAGGCGCCGATCCCAAATCCGCCGAGCGAGCCGATGATCAGCGACAACGACAGCGTCATCGAGCGCCTCGGATAGCTCGGCGCCGTCGGCGGCGTGGCTTCCGTGATGACGCGCGCCTCGGTCGTCGGATACGACTGCTGCTGGACGGTCTCCTGATAGCGCTGCAGAAACGCCTGATACAGCGTGCGATAGGTTTCCGCTTCGCGCTCGAGTTCGCGTAGCTGGACCATCGTCTGGTTGGTTCCCGCGCTCCGGCTGACGAGCGCCGACATCGAGACGTTCATGGATTCCTCTTTCGCCCGCGCGACCTGCCCCTCGCTGCGGTAGGTCTCCGCGATGCGCTGCAACTCCTCGAATATCAAGCGCTGGTATTCCGCCATTTCGCGACGCAGATTGATGACCGCCACATGGGCGCCGCCGAGCTTGCTTTCGAGTTCGGCCTCCGTCTTCGAGGCCGCCAGATACTTTTG
>JBEKZS010000049.1:0-40690 GCA_049509635.1 Roseiarcus sp. | reverse complement strand
CGATGGTGGTGCTTGCGCAGGGCATAGGCTGACATGGTCGTATCTCACTTCTGTTCGAGGGGGTTTCGGGTTACGTAATCGTCCGCGAGGACGACGACAGACACCTAGCCAAGCACGCGCCAGCCCCGTTGAACGAGATTTGAACAGCGGTTCATCGGGGATCAGGGCCGCGGCGGGCGGCGCCGGCTCAGCCGGGCGCCCGGTCGCGCCGGCTTGTTTTCCGCAGCGATGGGGTGTCCAATCCGGGACGCGACGCGGGATCCGCCCGGCGGGCCATCTCCGGGACGCCCCGCCCTGGACCGGCGGGTACGCGCAGTCCAGCGATCGCCGGCGCCGGGAGGGCTTGCGTGTCGGACGAAGGGCAGCGGCAAAGGATCGTCGAAACCGTGCATCGGAGCGCGCGCACGATCGTGCTGCGCGGCCTGCGCGCCGATGGAACGCCGGTGATCCTCAAGGGCGGCCGCGGCGACGAACCGCGGGCCGATCTGGCGGCGAGGCTGCACCGCGAGCAGGCGATCCTCGCGCGGCTCGACAGCGACCGCGTCGTGCGCGCGCTCGGCCCGGCGGCGGGCGAGCGTGGCGATCCGATGCTCGCGCTCCTCGACATCGGCGGGGCGCCGTTGAGGGAGGCTCTGGCGGGCGATCGGCCGCCGCTGCGCGAGCGGCTCGAGATCGCCGCCGCCCTGGCGGACGGACTCGCCCATCTGCACGAACGCGGCGTGATCCATCGCAATATCGCCGCCGAGAACGTGGTCGTCGATCGCGCCGGACGGCGCGTCAACATCGTCGGCTTCGGCTGCGCGGCCGAACTCGCGATCGGCTCGGTCCTCCCCGCCGGCGCGATGCTCGGCCGCGTCGCGCTGCCGTCGATCGCGCCCGAGCAGACCGGCCGGATGAACCAGCCGGTCGACCATCGCGCCGATCTCTATTCGCTCGGCGCGGTCCTCTACGAGCTGTTGACCGGGCGGCCGCCGTTCGACACCGACGACCAGGTCGAGCTGCTGCACGCCCATCTCGCCAAGCAGCCGATCGCGCCGACCGCGCTCGACCCAGAAATCCCGGCCGTCGTCGGCCAGATCGTGATGAAGCTGCTGATGAAGCGCGCCGACGACCGCTACCAGCGCGCCGCCGCAGCGGCGGCCGATCTGGCCCGCTGCTGCGCCGAATATTCCGCAACCGGGGCGGTCGGCTGGTTCGCGGTCGGCGCCAGGGACGCGGCGCAGCTCTTCGAGCCGCTGCCCAAGCTCTACGGCCGACGCCGAGAGATCGAGAGCCTGCGGGCGGCGCTCGCGGACGCCCGCTCCGGCCGCAACGCGGCCGTGGTGATCGCCGGTCCGCCCGGGGTCGGCAAGTCGGCGCTCGCCGCCGAGATCAGGAGCTGGCTCGCCCAGGGCGATGGGCTGCCGGCCGGCCATCTGGGATTCGGCAAATGCGAGCAGTCGCAGCGCGACAGCCCCTATCAGGGCCTGCTCCAGAGCTTCGAATCGCTGATCCGCAGCGTCCTCGCCGAGCCCGACGCGCAGGTGGCGCGCTGGCAGGCCGCGCTCGTCGGCGCGCTCGGAAAAGGCGCAGGCGCCATGCTCGATATCGTTCCTGCGCTCGAATTGCTGATCGGTCCGCAGCCGGCGCCGGCGCCGCTGCCGGCGGCGGAGGCGCGCCACCGGCTGACCCAGGCGGTCCGCTCGTTCGTGGCGGCTTTCGCCAGCCCCGAATGCCCGCTGATCCTGGCGCTCGACGACGCCCAATGGGCGGACGACGCCACACGCGACCTGCTCGGCCCGATCAGCGCGGCGCCGCCGTCGGGCGGCCTGGTGTTGATCGTGATCCACAGGAACGATGACGCCCGGGACGCCGCCGCGCTCGAGGGCAGGCTCGCGGGGCTGCGCGCGCAGGCCGTCGGGGTTCGCAGCGTCGAACTCGAAGCGCTCGGCGCCGACGACGTGGCCGAGATGCTGACCGACGCCTTGCACGCCGGGTCCGGAGTCCGCGCGCTGGCCCGCCTCGTCCATGCCAAAACTCATGGCAATCCGCTGTTCGTCCGGCAGTTCCTGAGACATCTGGTCGATCTTGGCTGCATCGGTCGGAGCGGCGAGCCCTGGAACATGGATCGGATCGCGCGGGTCCAGGCGACCGACAACGTCGTCGGCTTCCTCGCCGGGCGGATCGGCGCCCTGCCCTCGAACGCGCGCCGGTTGGTCGCCGTCGGCGCCTGTCTGGGCATGAGGATCGACGTCGAGGCGGTCAGCGCGGCGCTCGACCTCGAACCGGATGCGGCCAGGCGCGACCTCGATCTGGCAGTCGCCGAGGGCATGCTGACCACGACCGATTCCGGATATGTCTTCGTCCACGACCGGATCCGCGAGGCGGCCTATTCGCTGCTCGACGACCGTGAGTCCTGTCATCGCCGTCTCGGCGCGGCGCTCCTGCGCCGCCTCGAGCGCGAGGATCCGGGCGCGTCGGCTTTCACGATCGCCGGGCAGCTCAACCGCGGCGGCGACCTCGCCGACGATCCCGCGCTCGAATCGCGCTGCGCCGAGGTGAACTTCATCGCCGCCCGGCAGGCGCGCGCCTCGGCCGCCTTCGCTTCGGCGCGCGACCACGCCGAGGCCGGCCTTCGCCTGGTCGCCGCCTCGGCCTGGTCGAGCCGTTACGAGACGATCGCCGAGGCGTCGCTGCTGCTCGCCGAATGCCATGTCCTCAATCGCGACCACGAGTCGTTCGAGGCCATGTTCGACGATCTCCTCGGGCGGCTCGGCGACGACGAGCGGCGGCTGCGCCTCTATCGGCTCAAGGTCCTCTCGCTCGGCGCCCGCAGCCTCTGGGCCGCCGCGCTGGAGGCGGGGCTGGCGGCGCTCGCCCTCGCTGGCGTCGCCCTGCCCGTCGGGCCCGCCGAAGTCATCGCGGCGATCCCGGTCGAACTCGCCGAGTACCACGAAGCGATGGACGGCCGCGCGCCGCGCGACCTCGAGCGCCTGCCGCCACTGTCGGACCAGCGGCTCGCCGCCGTCATGCGACTGGCGCTGCAGCTCGCCCCCTATGCGCATAATGCGATGCGGCCCGAACTGTTCGCCCTGCTCGCGATCCGCAACGCCAATCTGATGCTGCGACACGGCCGCGATCTCGTCGCCCCCGGCGTCATCATGACGCTCGCCCTGACCTTGCGCGCCATCGCCGGCGACGTCGAACAGGTCGACGCCCTTGCGCGGACGGCGATCGCGCTCGATCGCGCCGAGGGCGGCGCCCCGACCGCCGTCGTCACCTTCGGCTATGCCTATTTCCTCAGCCATTGGCTCCATCCGATCGAGGATTCCCTGGAGATTCTGCTCGACGGCATCCGTTCGGGATTCGAGATGGGCGATATCGAATTCGGCTCGTTTCATGCGGCCACCTACGTAATCCATCTGGGATTTTCCGGCGCGCCGCTCGCCGATGTCGTCGCCGCCGGGAGACGGCACATCCAGATCATCGCCGGGCGCAACGCCACCGCGACCTCCCATTGCGAGCTCGAGATCCGGTTCGCCGAGGCGTTGATCGGCCGGACCGCGTCGCCGACCAGCCTCGCCCACGGCGAGGTCGAATCCGTCGCCGAGACGCTCGCGCGCGGCGCGGCGATGGCGGCCAATGAACGCGGCTATTTCTTCGCCCGCTGCCTGCGCCTGGCCTATCTGTTCGGCGCCCACGAAGCGGCTTTCGCGTATGGCGAGGCGTTCCTCGGCAGCCTGCCCGGCGTCGCCGGCAATTTCGTCGAGGCGGACGGCGTCACGTTCTTCCTGCTCGCCGCCCTCTCGTCGGGAAGGGCGGCCGACCCGCGCTTTGCCCGCGAGCGCGACCGGCTGCGGCGATGGAGCGCGCTCAATCCGCATAATTTCGGCGCCGCCGAGGCGCTCGTCGAGGCCGAGCAGGCGCGCGTCGAGGGCCGCGCGATCGAGGCGATCCGGCGCTATGGCGAGGCGGCGCGAACCGCCGACGCCGGCGGCTACCTGCATGTTTCCGCGCTGGTCAACGAATGCGCGGGCCGCCACTATCTCGCGCTCGGCGACGAGATCGCGGCGCTGGCGCGGCTGCGCGAAGCGGTCGCGCTGTCGAGGCACTGGGGCGCGCTCGCAAAAGTGGCCGCGCTCGAAGCCGAATTCCCCCTGCTCGCACCCGGCCGGGGCGGCGGCCGCGCCGACGCCGTCGCGCCGGCGCTGACCGACGAGGGGATCGATTTTCGCGCGGTGCTGCGCGCGGCTCAGACGATTTCCCGTCAGATCGACCTGCGCCGCCTGCCGAGAATGGCGCTTGCGGCGATCGAGGAGAGCGCCGGCGCCGAATATGGCGCGCTGGTGCTCCGGCGGCCCGGCGACGGGCTCCACGTCGAAGTGGCCATCCGCCATGGCGAGACCGGCGAGGCCGAGACAGGGCGCGGCGAGGCCATTGAGCGCAGCGACGCCGCGCCGCGCTCGATCGTGGCCTATGTCGCCCATACCGGAGCGCCGATCGTGCTCGACGACGCCCAGCGCTCCCCTGAATTCGCCGCCGACCCCTATATCCGGACGCGTGGCGTCGCCTCGGTCCTGTGCGCGCCGATCACCGAACAGGGCCAGCTGCGCGGCATCGTCTACCTCGAGAACAATCTCGCGCGCGGCATATTCACGCCGCGGCGGCTCGAGGTCGTGCTCGTGCTCGCCGCCCAGGCGGCGATCGCCATCGCCAACGCCAACCTGTTCGTCGAACGGGAGAAGGCGCAGGAGGAACTGAGGCAGGCCAACGAGGGACTCGAGCGCAAGGTGAGCGAGCGCACGGCCGAACTCGCCGCCGCGCGCAACAAGGCGATGGCGGAGGAGGAGGAGGCGCGCCAGGCGTGGAAGGCGGCGGAGACCGCCAATCAGGCCAAGTCCAGGTTCCTCGCGGTCGTCGGCCACGAGATCCGCACGCCGATGAACGGCATGCTCGGCATGCTGCAGCTGCTCGACGGCGAGCGGCTCGACCGCCAGCAGCGGCGCTATCTCGAGATCGCCGCCGATTCCGGGAAAACCCTGCTGAGCCTCATCGACGGCATTTTCGACTATGCGCGGCTCGAAGCGGAAGGCGAGACCCTCGAGATCCAGGACTTCGATCTCAGCCGGCTGGTGACCGGCGCGATCGAGCTGGTCAGGCCGCAGGCCCTCGCCAAGGGGCTCGAAATCGGCCTGACGATGCGCCCGAAGGCGCCGCCGCGGCTGCGCGGCGACCCCAACCGGCTCAGCCGGGTTCTCATCAATCTGCTCGGCAACGCGGTCAAATTCACCCACCGCGGGCGCATCGACGTCGAAGTGCGGCTCGCCGCGGCCGGTGGCCCCATAGCGCCGACGCTCCATGTCAGCGTCGCCGATACCGGCATCGGGATCGCGCCGGAGGTGCGCGAACGCATCTTCACCGACTTCGTGCAGGCCGACGAGAGCATCGCGCGGCGATTCGGCGGCGCCGGCCTCGGGCTGGCGATCAGCCGGCGCATTGCGACGATGATGGGCGGGACGCTGACCCTCGAGAGCGCGCTCGGCGTCGGCAGCACGTTCCACCTGGCGACGCCGGTTGCGCCGGCCGACGCGATCCTGGCGGCGGAGCCGGCCGTCGCCGGGACGCGGGCGATGTCGATTCTGGTCGCCGACGACGATACCGTCAACCGAGCCGTCGCCGCGGGCCTGCTCGGCCGGCTCGGGCATCGGGTCAAGCTGGTCGACAGCGGCGCGGCCGCCGTCGACGCCGCCGCGGCTGCGGATTTCGACGTCGTGATCATGGACCTCCACATGCCCGGCGTCGACGGGCTCGAAGCGACGCGGCGGATCCGGGCTCTGCCCGGCGGCCGCTATGACGACGTGCCGGTGCTCGCCCTGACCGCCGACCTGACCCGCGAGAGCCGGCAGCGCTGCGCGCTCGCCGGCATCCGGATCATCCTCGGCAAGCCGCTCCAGTTCGGCGCCCTGCGCCGCGCGCTCGCCGGGCTCGCCGACGACGTCGCCAAGGCCCCGAAGGGCCCGCCCGCCCAGGTCGATCCGAGCGGCCTCATCGACGGCGGATTCCTCGCCACCCAGCAGGAGATTCTCGGGACCGACGAAATCGCCCGGCTCGGCAGGATGTTCCAGCGCAGCTCGCTCAAGACGATCGCCTCGCTGGAGGCGGACGTCGCGGCGGGCGATCGCAGGGGCGTGAAGGCGCTCGCGCACCGGCTGCGCAGCGCAGCCGGCGCCCTCGGACTCGCGCAGCTGTGCGACTGCGCCGCCGGCGTCGAAAGCCTCGCGTCGCTTTCGTCGAGCGGAGACCTGCCGCGCATGGTGGCCGCGCTGCGGCCTTTGCGGCGGGCGTCGCTCGAAGCGCTCAAGGCGGCGGTGCGGCGCAACGGCGCGGCGGCGCCTTAGCCGCCGCCGGCGTCAGACATGCCGGTCGATCGCGACGCCGAGCTTGTAGCCGACGCCGCCGACGGTCACGATGATCGGCGGCGCGCCGGGCGCGGCCCCGAGTTTGCGGCGGAGCCGGCCGATCAGCGCGTCGACCGTCCGCTCGCCGACTTCGGCGTCGCGGTTGCTGATCACTTCGATCAGATAGTCGCGGCTCAGCGGCCGGCCGTCCGCCGCGACCAGCGCCGCCAGGAGGTCGAATTCGCCGCGGGTCAGCCTGACCGGGATCCCGTCTCGGGTGGCGATCTCCCGTCGCGTCTGGTCGATCAGCCAGGAGCCGAACGTCGCGACCGAGCGGTTGCGCGAGGATTCCCGGTCGAGCCGCCGGCGGCGCAACAGCGCGCGCGCGCGCGCCAGCAATTCGCGCAGATTGACCGGCTTGGTGACATAATCGTCGCCGGCGAGCTCGAGACCCAGAATCCGGTCGATGTCGTTGTCGCGCTGGGTGACGAAGATGATGCCGACCGGGTTTTCCGCGTGGATTTCCCGGGCGAGGCCGAACCCGTCGCCGTCAGGCAATTGAATGTCGATGAAGACGAGATCGGCGCCCTGCCGCTTCAACGCCCGGCGGCATTCGGCGCGCGTGGACGCTTCCTCGACCTCGAAGCCCTCGGCGGCGAAATAGCGCGCGATCATCGACCGCGTCGTCGGATCGTCCTCCACGACGATCAGGCGATCCCGGCGGGCGCCCGTCGGCTGGCTCGGATTCATCGCCCTCTCCGACCGACGCTTCGCCATTCTCCGGGTCGGACCGGGAGACATTCCGTCGACCCATGTGAACGGCCGTTCGAATTTCGTACATAAACTAGTCGATTAATCGATGCTAAACAATAACCGAAGCGATCTGTCCAACCGGCCCGGCGATCGGTCCGAAGGCCGCGGCCCAGGCCCGCGGCGCGGGGCGGCGAGCCCAGGGGTTCGGCGTCCGGGGCAGGAGGATCGGCGGCGCCAGAGGGGAGTCGAACTTGTCCGAGCAGAGCCCCACGCAGACCTATCCGCACGTCCCGATCGGCGAAATGCTGCGCAAAATCCGCGCCGACAACGCCGGTCGCGGCCAGAAGCGCGTCGTCGTCCTCGGCGCCGGCGTCGCCGGGCTCGTGGCGGCCTACGAGCTCCAGCAACTCGGTCACACCGTGACCATTCTCGAAGGCAGCGCCCGGATCGGCGGCCGCATCCTGACCCATCATTTCAAGGACGGCAGCTACAACGAACTCGGCGCCATGCGCGTGCCGCGCTCGCACGACTACACCAATCACTACATCGACGCGATGGGCCTCTCGCCGCGGCTGATCCCGTTCGTCAACGGCGTCGAACAGAACTTCCTCGACATCCACGGCGTCATCTGCCGCGCCAGGGACAGTCGCGCGCGCGTCTATCCGCGTTTCGGCCTGCCGGAGACCGCACCCGAACCGGCGGGCGGCTATCCGCAGGACCCCGGCGGCGCGATTTTCGGCTGGGTGCTCGCGAACGCGATCGCGCCGCTGACCCGGGAAGAGATCGACAGCCTGTTCAAAGGCGAGCCGACCACCGATCGCCTGCGCGCGCTAGACAGCCTCTCGCTCGGCGCGTTCCTCGACGCCGCGCTGCCGCCAGCGGTCAAGCAGCTCGTGGGCGCCTATACCAGCCTCGCGGTCTGGTTCGACAAGGCGGTGACCATGTTCATCCGCGACACGATCGTGGGCACCTCGAATTACCTGATGACCCTGTCGGGCGGGATGAGCCAGCTGCCCGAACGCCTGCACGCGCGGCTCGCGCCCGGCACGGTGCTGCTGGAGCACGAGGTGACGCGGATCGCGCTCAGCGGCCCCGCCACGGTCACGATCGGCTATCGCGGCCCGGCCGGGCGCGAGACGGTCCAGGCCGACTATGTCCTGTGCACGCTGCCGTTCGGCGTGCTGCGCCGCACCACGCTCGAAGGCTTCAGCTACGGCAAGACGCTGGCGATCAGCCAGATGGCCTATGCCGCGTCGACCAAGGTGATCCTCGACTGCAGGACGCGCTTCTGGCAGTCGAAATACGGCATCTACGGCGGGGCGTCGATCTCCGACGGAATCCAGCGGCAGACCTATTATCCGATGGATCACCTGACCGTCGAGCGCGGCGCGGTCGCCGCCGGCGCCCTCGCCGGCATCCATTCCGGGCCGGCCCATTCCGAACGCGTCAGCCCGTCGGCGGCAGCGAACGCCGAGGCGCCCGGCGCGCTGCTCGGGGCCTATTGCTGGGGGGCGGACGCGGAACGGCTCGGCCTGCTGACGCCCAACGAGCGGGCCGAGGCGGTTCGGCGGGGCGTGGCGCGGTTCCATCCCGAAATACTCGACGACAATGTCGTCGTCGACGCCGCGTCGATCGATTGGCAGACCAACCGCTGGTCCGCCGGCGCGTTCGCGTTCCTGCTGCCCGGCCAGCTCGGCTCGATATTCCTCGACGGCAGGAAATCCGAGGGTCGCGTCTACTTCGCCGGCGAGCATTGCTCGACCGACCAGGCCTGGATCCAGGGCGCGCTGATCGCGTCGCTCGACGCCGTCGACGAGATCGTGAGCGTGTGATCGACGACGCCCGCGGCGGTCGGCGCGGGTCCCGACCGCCCAATCCAGAGGAGCCAGACGATGAGCGACGAGTCCAGCGTGGTCGATTGTGCGATCGTCGGCGGCGGCATGGGCGGCGTCTATTCCGCCTGGCGTCTGGCGACCGCGCCCGACAGCAAGTTTCCGGCCCGCGGCGTCCACCTGTTCGAGATGAGCGGGCGCATCGGCGGGCGGCTCTACACGGTCCGGCTGCCCGGCATGCCGCATGTCCCGCTCGAGCTCGGCGGCATGCGGATCATGAAGTCGCAGCCGATCATCTGGAGCCTCATCCATCAGCTCGGCTTCGCGCCGGTCCCGTTTCCGATGGGCGGCCCCGGCAACCTCGTCTATCTCCGCGGCCGGCGCTTCGCCCAGGCCGCCTTCGCCGATCCCGCCGCCGTGCCCTACGATCTGGCGCCCTGGGAGCGCGGCCTCTCGCCGTCCGGCCTCGTCGTCCAGGCGATTTCGAAGATCATTCCCGGCGCGACCGAGATGACCAACGCGCAGCTGCGCGCGGCCTGCCAGGTCACTGAGCTCAACGGCTTTCCGCTGCGCCAGCACGGCTTCTGGCAGGTCCTGCTCAACACGCTCAGCGTCGAGGGCTACAATCTGGCGCTCGCCGGCGGCGGCTTCAATACGGTGCTGACCAACTGGAACGCCGCCGAGGCGATTCCCTGGTACATGGAGGACTGGTCGAACAATCCCGACGAAACGCAATATTACAGTCTGCCCGAGGGCTACGAGGCGCTCCCCTGGCGGCTGCGCGACCGCTTCGAGGCGGCGGGCGGCGCCGTGCATACCGGCCGCGAATTGATCGCCTTCCGGCACAACCGCCAGGGCCAGTTCGATCTGACCTTCCACGATTCGGCGTCCGGCGAGGATGTTCGGGTCACGGCGCGCCGGCTGGTGCTGGCGATGCCGCGCCGCGCGCTGGAACTGCTCGCCGGACACGCCCCGGACCGCCACGCCGCCAGCCCGTTCTTCGACCAGGACGGGGTGAAGGCCCTGATCGGCGCGGTCACCGGCCGCACGCTCTACAAATTCGCGCTCGCCTATCCCGAGCCGTGGTGGCGGGCGCTCGGCCTGCAATCGGGCGAATCGATCTCGGACCTCCCGCTGCGCCAGGTCTATTATTTCGGCACGGAGGGCGACCAGAAGGGCGCCGATCCGCGCAACCGCAACTCGCTGATCGTCGCCTCCTACACCGACGGCGTGTCCGTGAACTACTGGGAGGGGGTGCGGCGCAGCGGGCCCGATTTCGCCGGCGCGCCCAATCCCTTCGTCATGCCGGGGGATGTGCGGGACAAGCCGACGGTCAGCGCGCTGATGGTCGCCGAGGGCCACCGCCAGCTCTGCGAATTGCACGGCCTGCCCGGCCTGCCGCCGCCCTACGCCGCCGCGTTCCACGACTGGGGCGACGATCCCTACGGGGGCGGCTGGCATTCCTGGAACATCGGCGTCGACACGCCGGAGGCGATGAAGAAGATCGTCAAGCCGGCCGCTGACTACGAGGTCTACATCTGCGGCGAATCCTACTCGACCTATCAGGGCTGGGTGGAAGGCGCGCTGCAGACCGCCGAGATGATGCTGACCGGCCATTTCGGCCTCGCCGCGCCGCCGTCCGCGCCGTGACGGCGGCCGCCCGCCCGACCGCCGCAAGGAGCCAGAGCCATGCTTCAGAAGACCCGGACCAGCCCCGACGCCACGACCGGACGCACCGTCTGCGACCTGCTGCTCGACTATCTCAAGCTCGAGGGCGTCACCCACATCTTCGGGATCCCGGGCGGCGGGATCATGTACATGCTCGAAGCGCTGCGCCTGCGCGAGCACGAGTTCACCTATGTCGTCGCCAGGCACGAAACCGGCGCCGCCTATATGGCCGACGGCCTGCATCGTGCGACCGGCGGGCTCGGCGTCGTGCTCGTCACCACCGGCCCCGGCGCCACCAACGCCGTCACCGGGGTCATGAACGCGCAATCGGATCACTCCGCGGTCCTCCTCGTCACCGGCGAGGTGGCCGAGAGCTATTTCGGCAAGGGCTATCTCCAGCAAGGCGTCGACGGCGCGCTCGACGTCACCGCGATCTATCGCAACGCCGTCTCCTACAGCGCGATGATCGCCAGTCCCGACGATTTCGCGATCCTGTTCCCGCAGGCGCTGCGCAATGCGCTCTCGCTGCCCTTTTCGGCCGCCCATGTCAGCCTGCCGGTCGACGTGTCGAATCTGGCGCCGTCGACGCCGGTGGCGGTTCCGCGGCGGCCCGAGGCCTATCGCACCGTTCCCCGCGCGAGCGATCCGGCGCGCGCGCGACAGGCGCTCGGGCTGCTGACCGCCGCGCAGCGGCCGGTCATCCTGATCGGCAACGGCTGCCGCTTTCCGCTGCGCGGCGAGCGGCTCGCGCGCTTCGCCGAGGTCGTCGCGCGCTTCGGCATTCCGGTCATGACGACGCCCGACGGCAAGGCGATCTTCCCCGAGACCCATCCGCTGTCGCTGCGCAACTACGGCCTCGCCGGCTGCCTGTGGCCCTCGTGCTATCTCGGCGCGCTGCAGCCGGCGGGGGCGCCGGCCGGGCCGCCCTATGACGCTTTGATGGTGCTGGGCTCGAGCCTCGGCAGTCTGGCGACGAGCAACTGGAATTCGCTGCTGAAGCCGGCCGGGCCGCTGATTCAGGTCGACGCCGATCCCGCGGTGATCGGGCGCGCGTTCGAGCTCGATCTCGGAATCGTCGCCGATCTCGCCGAATTCATCGACGATTTCTGCACGCTCTCCGACTCGTTCACCCCGGACGGCGCCGCAGTGGCGCAGCGCGAGCGCTATGTCGCCTGGATCAAGGACGCCTGGGCGCCCTGGTACGATCCGGAGAAGCGGCGCTCGGACGCGGCGCCGATCCTGCCGCAGGCGGCGATGCGGGTCATCCAGGACTGCGCGCCGCAGGCCGCCAACATATACGTCGACTGCGCCAATTGCGTCGGCTGGACGCTCAACTATCTGGCGATCGACCCGCCGACCCGGCTGCACCTGTCGCTCGACATGGGTCCGATGGGCTTCGGCGTCTGCAGCGTGATCGGCGGCAAGATCGGCGCCCCCCACAGCCCGTGCCTCGCGATTACCGGCGACGGCGCGTTCCTGATGCACGGGGCCGAGGTTTCGACGGCGGCGCAGAATCGCGTCGGCGCGATCTGGGTGGTGCTCAACGACAACGATCTGGCGATGGTCAGCCAGGGCAACGCGCACTTCTTCCCCGAGCCCGTCGAACCCTCGTGGAGGGACTATTACAAGCTCGGCGATCCCGACCTCGTGGCGTTCTCGCGCAGCCTCGGCGCGGAGGCCTGCCGCGCCGCCAGCCCCGCCGAACTGCGCGAGGCGCTCGGGCGCGCGATCGCGAACGCCGACCGCGACCGCCGGCCGCAGGTGATCGTCGTCGGCATCGATCGCGGCGAGATCCCGCCGTACTACCGGACGGCCCCGAAATCTTCGCCCTAGGGCTCGCGCGTCGCCTCCGCCCTCGATTCAGACGGGAGCCGTCATGACCAACCATGAGACCATCGGCGTCACCGGCCTCGGCTTCGCGGCGCCGGAGACGGTCCGCCGCAACGACGATCCGATCTTCGACTGGATCCGCAAGAACAATCCCGATTACGCCAAGCTGTTCCAGGGCATTGACGAACGCCGCGTGCTCGCGGCCGGCGAAACGCTCGACGCGCTGATGCTGGCGGCGGCGGCGCAGGCGCTCGACGACGCCGGCCTGGCGTCGCGCGACATCGATCTGCTGATCGGGCTCGCCTCGGTCAGCGACTATGTCACGCCCAATGCGCTGGTGAAGCTGCACAGCGATCTCGGCCTGCCCGCCCATTGCCAGGTCCTGCCGGTCGGCACCGAGTTCACGACCTTCAACGACAGCCTCGTGCTCGCCGACGCAATGATCCGCACAGGCAGCGGGATCGGCAATGTGCTGATCGCCTGCGGCTGCAACTGGACGCGTCACGTCAGCTATCACGAGGCGACCAGCATCGGCGCCGCCGACGGCGCCGGCGCGGCGATCATGGGCAGCCTGGTCGATCCCCGCCGCTTCGCCTTCGTCGACGTCGTCACCGAGACCCAGAGCAAATATTACGGCGCGATGTGGATGGGCGGCCGCGAGTCCGGGCGGATCGATCCGCCGCCGCCCTATTCGGCCGGTCTCTATACGACGCCGCTGATGTATTTCGGCGCCGAGGCCGCCAAGTCCTTCGCCGAGTTCGGCGAGACCGCGCCGGTGCGGGCGGTGAACCGCCTGCTGAGCCGCAATGGCGTCAAGCCCGGCGAGATCACGCTGATCTCGCACCAGACCTCGTCGGTGCTGATCGACGCCTGGAACAAGGCGATCGGGCCCGGGCAGTACATCACGACGCTGAAGGACTACGGCAACATGACGGTCGCCTCGGTGCCGTTCACCCTGGCGATGCGCCGGCGCGAGATCGCCCACGACCATCTCGTGCTGCTGACGCTCGGCATGCAGCAGCAGACCTCGGCGGTGCTGTTGCGGCGAAGGGCGGGGTGAGAGGCCGGCGGAAGCTTTTGGAAGCCCTTCGGAAGCCTTTTTGAAGCCTTTTTGAAGCCTTTTGGAAGCTCTCTATTTCATAAGAATTCGTGGAGTTTCAAGGGCTTGCGAGCGCACGGAAATATTTTGCGGTCCCGCGGCGCCCCCCACGGGGACCGCCTCGGAGGGCGCGTTTCGACCTTGAACGACGGACCACCTGAAAATGACGACGGCGCCCTCGCCGCTGGCGAGACCCGCCTCGATCGAAGGCCGCCGCTGGCCATCGCGCCGGCGGGACAAGACGGGAACGCGCCCGATGAGGCCTTCGTCGGCGGCGGGTCGGATCCTGCGGTCCGGCCGGGCGGGCGGAGTCATTGCGGTTTCCTCTCACGGAGGGACGAGTATTCTGAATACCAGAATTCAGGTCATTCCGCAAGCGTTTTTTGAGGAGATGGGGTGCGGGACGCGAAGGGCTCCCGGGAGGCGGGCGGCCGAGCCGGCCGGATGCGGTCCCTGACGATCGCCTCCGTCGCATGCGGAACCGGCGAGACCAGAGCCAAGTCCTTCCAATCGCTCGGGTCCGTGTCCGGACAGCCCGGCGAGATCGGGGAGCAGGGTCGAATCCGCGACGACCAGCGCCCTTCCCATGAGCTGCGACTCAAACCCGGCAATCCCGGATCGGGCGGACACGCGGGCGTCAATTCTTCGATTGATCAACGCGCCCTTATCGAACGGTAAACCCTGATTGTATCGACTTCGGTGATTGCGATATTTTTCAGATACACTCTGTTGAATATAAGCCGTGTCGGATTGTTGTTTTGCATTGGAGCGCGCAGGTCATGGATTATTCAGAATCCCCGAACGATATCGCCGTCGACCGCTCGTTCAGCGGCGGGGCCGGAATGCGCCAGGCCCGCCCCGCGTCGGCGCGGAACCCGCAAAAACTGTGCGTTCTGCTTGTTGAAGACGACGAAGCCGACTCCTATCTCATTCGCCGCGCGCTCGCCACCATTCCCAGGGTGGGAAAGATCGTGGTCGCCAGGGATGGGGTCGAGGCGCTCGAGATGGTGGACGACGGATCGGCGAGTCCCGATCTGGCGCTCATCGACCTGCATATGCCCCGCAAGGACGGATTCGCCCTGCTGCGGGAGTTCGAGACCAGGGAATCCGCCCAGTTCCTGTCGGTGGTCCTGACGTCGTCCAGAGCGGGCGCCGACGCGCTGCGTTCGCGCAAGCGCGGCGCGGTCGAGTTCCTGACCAAGCCCGATACGGTGGAGAAGATGGCCGCCGCGCTGAACCGGGTCATCGCCTACGTCTAGCGCCGGGCGTTCGAATTCTCGGCGGCCGGTCCGGTGCCCCGATGACGATCAAGGCGCTGTCGAACCCCGGCGACGACCGGCGCGGCCTGCCCTCGCGGCCTGCCGCGATCCCGTCCAGCCGCTCCGCGGACGAGCCGTCGTCCGCGCGCGATCCCGCGATATTTCCTCCGATCACCCACAGAGAGCCAAAGCCATGAGGATGGAATCAACGCAAAGCGATGTCGGGGCCAGGACGTCGAAGCTCGCCAGCGGCGCGCTGGAGCGGATCAGGCTGTCCGCGCCCTCCCGGCGGCCGCTGAGGCTCTGGGTCCTGCTGGTCGAGGACGACGAAGCCGACGCCTATCTCATCCGGCGCGCCCTGGCGAAAAATCCCTGGGTCGGCGAGGTCGCGCTCGCGGAGGACGGCGTCGAAGCGCTGGAACGACCTGCATATGCCGCGCAAGGATGGATTCGGCCTGCTGAGAGACTTTGGAATCCGGCAGTCCGCGCCGTTCCCCTCCGTGGTGCTGACGTCGTCGAGGGCGAGCGCGGACGCGCTCCGGTCGACCAAGCTCGGCGCGCTGGAAGTCCTGACCAAGCCGAGAACGGAGCATGAACTGGCGGCGGCGCTGGATCGCGTCATCCGCGGCGTCCTCTAGCGCCGCGACCGGCGCGCCCGGGCCCAGGACCAGCCCCGCCGTCAGGCCGCCCGCTGTGCGGGCGGCGTCGCCGCTTCGCCGTCGGGGGCGCGGCGGCAATGCGGACGCACGCCCCGGAACGGCTTCACGCGATATTGCCGGGAAGCCGACCGGCGATCATCCGATTTGGCGCTCGAATTTCGCCGCCAGGAGGCGAAACTCCTCGTTCGACGAGTCGGTGGGTCGCCTGCAGGCGGTAATTACACATTTTATATAAGTGTTTTGTTGATCCTTATTCCCAGCCGTGCATGCATTCGCGCCAAGCGGCGCCCTCCGGAGCAGAACGTCATGACGATGACCTGGCGCGAACTCATGTTCGACGCGAAGCGACTTTTCCAGGATCGGGAAACAATGCACTATGTCGATGTGTTTCCTTCGTCGGCGGCTGCGCGGAAACTGCGAATCCTGCTCGTTGAGGATGACGAGCCCGACGCCTACCTGATCCGGCGCGCGCTGGCGGGAAATCCCAGGGTGGGAGCGGTCGTCCTCGCCGAAAGCGGCGTCGAGGCGCTGGCGCTGATCGACCAGGGCGCGATCAGTCCGGATCTGGCGTTCATCGATCTGCATATGCCGCGCATGGACGGACTCGCCCTGCTGCGGGACCTCGCGATCAGGCAGTGCGCGTGGTTTCCCTCGGTCGTGCTCACCTCTTCGGCCTCGTCGGTCGACGCTCGCCGCGCGTTGCGCTGCGGCGCGGCGGAATTCGTCACCAAGCCCGACACGCCGGACAAACTGGCGGCGGCGCTCGACCTCGCGATCGATAATCTCGCCTAGCTGGCGACGGGATGCGCGATCGAGGCGCGCCGGCGGTCGGCCAGGACAGCCTGACGCCAGCGTCGCCTGCCATGGAGTGACGGTCGGCCGGAAATGCGAAATCGCCCGGGCGGCGCCCAGATGTCGCGGTCGCGCCTCGCCCGCGACGGGACCAACCCGGTCTCGCCCGAGTCCGGCCGGCTGGATCCGTCCCTGCCCCTCCCGACAGAGTGTCTAGATTCGCCGTGATCGAACAACGACGAGGAATGCCCGATGCGACCGGTGGCGTCATCTCAAGCAATGATCGATAATTCCAACGCCTCATGCGACCGGTCGGGCCCGGCCGATCGATCGGGGCGCGGGCGGGCGGCGCCAAAACTGCGCGTGCTTCTGGTCGAGGACGACGAGGCCGACGCCTATCTGATCCGCCGCGCGCTGGCGGGGAATCCGCGAATCGGCGAGGTCGTGCGCGTGCAGGACGGGATCGAGGCGCTGGAGCTCATCGACAATGGAACCGTCAAGCCGGATCTGGCGATCGTCGACCTGCACATGCCGCGCAAGGACGGGTTCGCCCTGCTGAGGGAATTCGCGACGCGCGAGACCGCCAGGTTTCCGTCGGTCGTGCTGACCTCCTCCAGGGCCGGGGCGGACGCTCTGCGCTCGAGGATGCGCGGCGCGGTGGAGTTCCTGACCAAACCCAACAGTGCGAAGAAGCTGTCGGCCGCCCTGGACCGCGTCGTCGCCGGAATATAGCCGGCGGCCGGGCGCAAGCGCCGCGCGCGCTGCGGGCCGGATCGTCCGGCTATGCCGCGTGCATCCTGACGGTGAAGCTGAAGGTCGAACCCTCGCCTTCCACCGAATCCACCGATATGAGGCCGCCGAAGCCCTCGACGATCTTGCGGCTGATCGCCAGACCGAGCCCGGCGCCGGAATAGGCGCTCCTGGCGTGAAGGCGCTTGAAGGGTTCGAAAATCTGCCGCCGGTGGCGCTCGGCGACGCCAATTCCATTGTCGGAGACCGAAAAAATCCAGAATTCGGCGTCGCGGCGCGCCGCGACGCGGATGCGCGGCGCGGTCGCGATCGGAACGAATTTGAGGGCGTTGCCGATCAGGTTCTGCAACAGGCGGTCGAACCGGATCGGATTGCCGAAGATCTGCGGCAGGTCGCCGGCGGCGACCTCGGCGCCGGACTGACGAATCGGCTCGTCGAGCGTTTCGAGCACATGCCGGAGGACTTCGTCGGAGGCGAACCACGTTCCGCGCTCGGCCTCCTGCCCCAGCCGGCCGAAGTCGACGAGATCGTCGAGCAGGAGCGACATCTGCGTCGCCCCCGCCACCGCGAGCGACAGGAACTGGCGGCCGCGATCGTCGAGACGCTCGCCATGCTCCTTCAGCAGGAGCCCGCAGAACGACGTCACCATCCGCAACGGCTCTCTGAGATCGTGGGAGGCGACATGCGCGAAATGGGTTCGTTCCTCGTTCGAAGCGGTCAGCTGCTCGATGAGCAACTCCCGATCGCTCTCGGTGCGATGCATCTCCGTGATCAGCACCTCCTTCTGGCGAAGCAGCAGATCGCGCTCGCCGAGCGCCTCCTCGCGGTCCCGGGCCACCTGCGCCAGGTCGCGGGCGACCAGTTCGAGATCGCGCCGGGCCGATTCCGCCGTCGCGCGGATCTGGTGACGTTCTTCGATGTCTTCGATCACGCCGACCAGCATGATCGGTTCCCGGCTGCCCGTCGCGCGCGCCACCACTGCGGAAGCGCGGCACCAGATCGCGCTGCCGTCCTTTCGGAGGTAGCGCTTTTCCGCGACATAGGTGTCGTTGTCGCCGGTCAGGAATCTCCGGTAGGCGCCGTCGTCGTTATCCCTGTCCTCCGGATGAGTCAGTTCCGAGCCGGTGCGCCCGACCAGCTCCTCGGGTTCGTAACCGAGCATTTGGGCGAAGGCGCGATTGACCCGCAGGATCCTGCCGGTGAGAGGCTCGGACTGGGCCTTGCCGACCGAGGCGTATTCGAAGCTGGCGCGATACTGCGCCTCGCTCCGCTCGAGCGCCGCCTGCGCTTCGGTCCGCTGGGTCAGGGCGTCGTTCATCCGGGCGTTGGCGAGCCCGAGCCGGTCGGTGACCAGGCCGAGCGCGCGGATCGAACCTCTCAGCACGACGCACAGAGTCTGCGCGAACGTGACGGCCAGGGCGATGGCGATCAGGCTGGCCGCCTGGTGAGGCAGCGGGACGAACGTGTTCTGGTGTCCGACAAAGAAGTACCAATCTCCGGTGAAACCGCCAATCAGGCTGATCCAGCCCGCCAGCGGGCCGATCAGCAGCGTGACCGACATCACGACCGGATACACCGCAATCATCGGCGCCGTCCCGCCGGGCTGCACGATGAGGAACCACCCCGCCGCGATCGCGGCGCTCGCGCCCGCAAGTCCGGCCGCGACCGCAGGTCCGGTCGCGGCGGGCGGGCGGCGCAACAATCGGGCAAGCCGACGGGCGAGCCGGTCGAGCGGGCCGTCGTCGGACCACGCCCGGACGAGCGCCGCGGCCAGCCGACGCCGCCGGCCGCCGCCCTCGCCGGGCGGCTCGTGGAGGACATTTCCGAGCATCGGGCCCATCGCGTGAATCCGGGTTGGACGAGGGGGCATGCGCCGCTCGTCGGACATTCAGAGCCCTCCGCGACCGGCGGCGGGACCGCGCCGACCGATTTTCGGCGCCGAAGCCGGCGCGACCCCCGTCGCCTGCGGCGGTCTCGTCGCGCCCGATCGCCGCGCCGGCGGGCGCGCCGCCGGTCCGCTCCCGGCGCGCCGCGCCTCGACGACCGCGGCGGCCGGGCGCGCCTTCGCGCCGGCCGGGCCGCGCTCCTGCTCGTAGAGCGCGTCATTCAGCCGCGCGAGCGCGCCGTCGCAATGCCAGCGCGCGAACCAGCGATAGACGGTCGAACGCGCCGGGAATTCCGGCGGCAACCACTCCCATTTGCAGCCGGTCTCCAGAGCGAACAGCACCGCATCCAGAACGCCGCGCAGGCGCTCTTCCCAGGCCGCCGTCGCGTATTTGCCGACGCAGACGATCGGCCTGGCCGCGGCCCATTCGCGGCCGGTCTGATCGCTGCCATGCCGAAGTCCGTTGCGCAGGTAGTCCCTTCGGTTCGCGGGCGTCCAGGCCAGAGCCCCATGCGCCGACCGCGAGCCGGATTTCGTCGCCGGGCCCGATCGGAGCGACGCGGAGCGCGCAAGCGGTGCGGTCTCCGCGGCGCCCGGCCTCGGTCGCAGCGCCGGGCGCTTGCGCCCGGTCCCGGGCCGATCGGCGGCGGCCGGCAGCCGAACATGGAACACGGAGCCGAGGCTTGGCGTCGATTCGCACCAGATCGCGCCGTGCTGGGCGAGAATCGCCTTGCGGGCGAGCGTCAGACCGAGGCCGCTGCCGGCATATTCCGCCGCCGTGTGGAGCCGGATCAACGGCTTGAAGATTTCGGCGACATATTCGGGCTCGATGCCGATCCCGTTGTCGGCGATCTCGATCACCCAGCTGTCGGCTTCGCCGCGGGCGGTCACCTCGACGCGCGGCACCGGGCTCCGGTTATAGTGCAGGCCGTTGACGACCAAGTTCTGCAGAACCTGGATCATCAGCGCTTCATTGCCGCGCACGATCGGCGCCCGGCGCGGCGTCACGAACTGGGCGTTGCGTTCGGTCAGCAGCGGCGCCAGCGACGCCCGGACGCTCGCCAGCATGCGATTGAGGTCGACATCGGCGAGTTCGGGGGGTTGGTTGAGCAGCGTATATTGCAGCATCACGTCGACGAGCTTGTCGAGCCGGCCGGCGGCATGGCCCAGAAACGTCAGGTGCCGCTGGACTTCGCCGGTCTCGACGCCGCCGATTTCCTCCGCGAGCATCTTGCTGAACGTCATGATCTGGCGGATCGGCTGCTTGAAGTCGTGGGCGAGCGCGTATGCGAAATTCTCGAGTTCGGCGCGCTGTTCGTCGATCACCCGCGCCTGGGCGGAGGCATGGATCGACCGGCCGATGACGCGCCGGATCGCCTCGGCGGTGATGCGCGATTTGGCGACGTAGTCGGTCACCCCGCCGCGCAGCGCCTCCGCCACCAGCATCTCGTCGCCGACGCTGGTGACGAGGATGATCGGCAGATAGGCGTCGGCGGCCCTGAGCTGGCGCGCGAGCGTCAAGCCGTCGAGCTCCGGCATGTTGTAGTCGAGAATCACACAATCGAAGCTCTCATCGTGGCAGATCTGCCCGACCGTCGACGGATCCGCGACCGGTCGGAGCGCGGCGCCGGGAAAGGCCGCGCCGAGAGTCAGCCCCATGATCTCGCGTTCGGCGTCGCTGTCGTCGACGAACAGCAGGTGTTTGCGCCGCGACATGCTCAGTCTCCCCGATGATGATGGCGGCCCGATTTGACCGGACCCGCAGCGTGCGGAAGCGCCAATTCGACGCAGGCGCCTTCGGCGCAGTCGAGGAACGTCGCCTCCCCGCCGTGCAGGCGGGCGATGCGCCGGCAGATCGCGAGGCCGGCCCCGACGCCCGGATGGGCGTTCTTGCCGTGCAGGCGGCGGAACATCTGGAACGCGACGTCGCGGTAGGCCGGGTCGACGCCGAGGCCGTTGTCGCTGATCCGCATGCGCCAGAACTCCTTGTCGTGGGCCGGCGCGATCCTGATCCGCGGCGGCGCGCCGGGACGAGCGAACTTGATCGCATTGTCCATCAGCCGGCTGAACGCCAGCGCCAGCAGTTCCGCGTCGGCATAGACCTCTCCGAGCGGCTCCATGGTTATTTCGGCCCCGGCCGCCCGCGCCTCCGCGTCCAGCCGGAGCATCGGAAGATGGAGGCTCGCCGTCGCGTCGTGACGGACCCGGTCGATGGGTTTGTGCTGGACGTGGGAAAAGATGCGCAACTGCTCGAGCATCATCTGGCAGTTCTCGCCGGCCGTGCGGATGTGATCGGCGTGCGCCCGCTGGCGGCCGGTCAATCCGTCGCCGAGTTCGCCGACCAGCAGCCGGGAGAATTCGGTGAGGTGGCGGACCGACGCGGCCATGTCATGGGAGACCATGTAGCTGAACGACTGCAGCTCCTGCTCCGCCGTCGAGGACCGGCCGGGCTCGGGTCCGGCCCGCTGGAGGCTAGCGCCCACCGGACTGATCCCCGGTCGGCAGGGCGACGACGGTCAGCCAGAACGACTCGATCGATGCGATGATTTCCTGCAGGCGATCGAAATTGACCGGCTTGACGACATAGCTGTTGGCCTTGAGATCGTAGCTCTTGAGCACGTCGATTTCGGCGGCCGAACTGGTCAGCACGATCACCGGAATGCGAAGCAGCGCCGGGTCCGACTTGATCGTGTCGAGGACCTCGCGGCCGTCCATCCGGGGCAGGTTGAGATCGAGCAGGATGAGGTCGGGCCGCGGATGGTCGGCGTAACGGCCCTCCCGCCGCAGCATGCTGAGGGCCTCCTCGCCGTCGCCGGCGACCGAGAGATTGTTCGGCATCCGGGCGTTCTGGCACGCCTCCCGGGTCAGCAGGACGTCGCCATAATTGTCTTCGACGAGCAACAGTTCGGCAGGTCTGCCCCGGCTGTCAAGCGTCAGTTCGGTCACTGTCATTGTCCTCTCCATCGATCTTCACGGTAAAGCTGAAGGTCGATCCTTGACCCTCGTTGGAACGCACCGACATGACGCCGCCGAATCCTTCGACGATCTTGCGGCAGATCGCGAGGCCGAGGCCGGTTCCCCTGAAGCGGTCCTTGGCGTGCAATCTCTTGAACGGCTCGAAAATCTGTTCGTGATGGCGCGGGTCGATGCCGATGCCGTTGTCCGACACCGAGAAGCGCCAGAACGCGCCCTCCCGCACCGCCGTCACATGGATGCGCGGCGCGACATCCTCGGCGACATATTTCAGCGCGTTGCCGATGAGGTTCTGCATCAGGCGGTGGAACCGGATCGGATTCCCGTAGATTTGCGGCAGCAGGTCCGAGGTGACCACGGCGCCGGATTCGCGAATCGGTTCGGCGAAGTTCTCCAGAACCTGGTCGAGGACCTGATTGGCGACGAACCTCGACCCCCGCGCGGCGTCGAGGCCGAGCCGACCGAAATCGACGAGGTCGTCGAGGAGCCGACTCATCTGGGCGGCGCCGCCGATCGCGAGCGCGAGATATTCGGCGCCGCGTCCGTCGAGGCGGTCGCCATAGTCCTTCGCCAGCCGCCCGCAAAAGGCCGCCACCATCCGCAGCGGCTCGCGCAGATCATGGGAGGCGACGTGGACGAACAGGGTTCGCTCCTCGTTCGAGGCGGTCAATTGCTCGATGAACTTCTCGCGCAGTTCGTCGGCGTGCTTGCGCTCGGTGAGGTCGCGCAGGACGCAGGCGTAGGAGACCTCGGAATCGTCGTCGACCTCCCCGACCGACAGCTCCAGCGGAAAGGTGTCGCCGGATTTGCGCCGGCCGATCACTTCGCGGCCGACTCCGACGATCCTCGGTTCGACCGCGCGGCGGTAATTGTCGAGATCCTGGTCGTGCTCGGCGCGATAGGGCGAAGGCATGAGCTGCTTGATGTCGCTGCCGAGCACCTCGGCCGCGGCATAGCCGAACATCCGCTCGCAGGCGGGATTGAACATCGTCACCATCCCGCGGGTGTCCATCAGGATGATCCCGTCGATGGCGGTGTCGACGATCGCGCGCAACCGGGAGTTACTCACCGGCGACGCCGAGGGTAATCGCACGGCCACGCGCGCGCTTCCGGCCGCGGGCGACATTCGCGCCGTTGCGGGCCGCGCCGGGGCTGTTCGTCATGCGCGCGCAACGGGCGCCCGCGCCGCACCGGTCGCCTTCGCGCCGTCCGCCCGTTTCAAGACCTGCCGCGTCCATTGTCGTCTCCCTCGCCGTCGACCCTGACGGTGAATGTGAATGTCGAGCCCGCGCCCTCGATCGAGTCGACCGAGATGCGCCGCCGAAGCCCTCGACGAGCTTTCGACAGATCGCGAGGCCGAGGCCGGCGCGCTCGTAACTGCTCTCGGCATGCAACCGCTCGAACGGTTCGAAAATCCGGTCGAGGCGGCGCGACGCGATTCCGACGCCATTGTCCGAAATGGAGAACCGAATGAACCCGCCGTCTCGACGATCTCCCCCGCCGCATAGCCGAAGATGCGCTCGCAGGCGGGATTGAACAGCGTCGCCATCCCGCGCGCGTCCATGAGGATGATCCCGTCGACCGCGGTGTCGACGACCGCCTGCAGTTGGGACTTGTTCATCGCGCGTCGGCGCGGGCTGCGGATGCATGGCGGGCCGGCGCCGAGGGAGGCCGAGGAATCGGCCGGCCGTCGCCCTGATCGCGCCCGATCCCGCGCGCTCCGATCAGCAAGCTGTCGGCGAATTTTTCTTGCAATCGCCTTCGGGCCCCTGCGCCGAAGCGGCGATCGACCCGATCCGAGCCGTCGGCTCGCGCGCGCGCCGACCCGTCCCCGGATCGCGCCGAGCCGCCGAATTCGTCGAACTTGTGAATCTCAGAGTATCGCAATGACCATAAATCGCGCTGGCGGGGATTTGTCGCACTATATTCTGTAAAACAGAACAAGAAAATTCGACGACATGATAAAAGCAACAATATTACTGAAGCGAATCAACTGGAATCCATATCGGGAATGTTATCCCGCTGTCCACCCGGTAACGGGTGTTCAGACCAAATTAAAATATAATCTTTTTTGGCGCGGATTCGTCGAGGAAATCCTTTTGACGATGAACGCGATGATCGACCGGCGCCCGATGGCGGAAGGGGTGAGATTCGAACTCACGGTGAACTTGCGCCCACGGCGGTTTTCAAGACCGCTGCCTTAAGCCGCTCGGCCACCCTTCCAGACCGCCGATCGTCCCGGGCCGTTTCCAGCCTTCTCCGCGAACCTCCGCGTCCCCGCGGCGTCGGCCGCGTCGGGCGACGGCGACGCCGGAGCCCCCTTGTCTCCTGCGCCGACACGCGCCCTAGATGCTGCGACGGCGCGCAAATGTCCATACCCCTCGACGCGGTCGGCGCCGGCAAGGCCGGTCCGCATCTGCCTGCGTCCGCGGCGCGCCCGAAGGCGCGGGCAGGCGAGCTTTTCCTGACGCAGAATTCCTCGGCGTCGCATTAACGCACGATAATGCGGATTCCATCCGCCCGTCGCATGTTGAGTCTCGACGCGCTCGAGAGGACGGGCAGATGTTCACCGTGAGATGGATGCGGGACGACAGCAATGAACCGATCGCGACCGAAAGTTTCTATTTGACGAGCCTCGATCGGATCGTCTGCCACTGCAAGGCCGACTTGCTCGACAATGTGCGCAGACACGCCTTGGACATGCCGGACGGTTTCATCGTGTGCCGCGACGGGCAGGAAGTGCGCCGATGGTTCGGACCGAGCCATGGCGAATCCACGCTTTCCGCGCCATCGCCCGACGCGGAGGGAAACGCGCCGTCGCGGGCGGTGAACTAGCGGCGGGTGACCGCGCGGCGACGCCCGCCCTAGACCAGCCGCGACTGCGTCTTGGCGGCGGCGATGAAGCTGGCGAACAGCGGGTGCGGCTCGAAGGGGCGCGATTTCAATTCGGGGTGATATTGGACGCCGATGAACCAGGGATGGTCGACGAATTCGACCGTCTCCGGCAACAGACCGTCCGGCGACATGCCGGCGAACAGCAGGCCCTTGGCCTCGAGTCGCGCGCGATAGGCGGTGTTGACTTCGTAGCGGTGGCGATGGCGTTCGGAGATTTCCGTCCTGCCGTAGATCCGGGCGATTTTGGAGCCCTCGAGCAGGTCGGCGCGATAGGCGCCGAGCCGCATGGTGCCGCCGAGATCGCCCTCGGCGCGGCGCAGTTCGAGTTCGTTGCCGCGCATCCATTCGGTCATCAGCCCGACCACGGGCTCCGGCGTCGGACCGAATTCGGTCGAATTGGCGTCCGAGACGCCGGCGAGCGAGCGGGCCGCCTCGATGACGGCCATCTGCATGCCGAAGCAGATGCCGAGATAGGGCACCTTGCGCTGGCGAGCGAATTTGGCGGCGAGGATCTTGCCCTCGGCGCCGCGCAGCCCGAAGCCGCCGGGAACCAGTATGCCGTGGACGCCTTCCAGATGCGGCGCGGGATCGCCGCTTTCGAAAATCTCGCTCTCGATCCAGTCGAGCTTGACGCCGACGCGATTGGCGATGCCGCCATGGGTCAGCGCCTCGATCAGCGACTTGTAGGCGTCCTTGAGGCCGGTGTATTTGCCGACGATCGCGATCGTCACGCCGCCCTCGGGATTATGGAAGGCGCGCGTCACGCCGGCCCAGCGGCTCATGTCGGGCCTGGGGGCCGGCTCGATGCCGAAGGCGGCGAGCACCTCGCGGTCGAGGCCGGCGTCGTGATAGGCGCGCGGCACGTCGTAGATCGAGCCGACGTCGCGCGCCTCGATCACCGCGTTCTCGCGCACGTTGCAGAACAGGCCGAGCTTGCGGCGCTCCTCGCGCGGGATTTCGCGGTCGGTGCGGCACAAGAGGATGTCGGGCTGGATGCCGATCGAGCGCAGTTCCTTGACCGAATGCTGGGTCGGCTTGGTCTTGAGCTCCCCCGCGCTCGGGATGTAGGGCAGCAGCGTCAGGTGGATGTAGACGACGTGGCCCTTGGGCAGATCGTTGCCGAGCTGGCGGATCGCCTCGAAGAACGGCAGGCCCTCGATGTCGCCGACCGTGCCGCCGATCTCGACCAGCACGAAATCGACGCCCTCGTTGCCCTCGAGCACGAATTCCTTGATCGCGTTGGTGACATGCGGGATCACCTGGACCGTCGCGCCGAGGAAATCGCCACGCCGTTCCTTGGCGATGATGTCCTGGTAGATGCGCCCGGTCGTGACGTTGTCGCGCCGGTTGGCCGAGCGCCCGGTGAAGCGCTCGTAATGGCCGAGATCGAGATCGGTCTCGGCGCCGTCGTCGGTGACGAAGACCTCGCCGTGCTGGGTCGGGCTCATCGTTCCCGGATCGACGTTGATATAGGGATCGAGCTTGCGCAGCCGCACCGTGTAGCCGCGCGCCTGCAACAGCGCGCCGAGCGCCGCCGAAGCCAGACCTTTGCCGAGCGAGGACACCACGCCGCCAGTGATGAAGATATAGCGAGCCATGGGAGACGGGGTGTAGCGCCTTCGGCGCGATTCGGCGAGGAAAGAATCGGGCGCGCGGCCAATCGCCTGTGCAGGCCGATCCGAACCGGCGCCCGCCGGCTCGCAGATCCGCCGCGGCGGCGCCGGTTCCGGCGCGTCCCGCCGGCCGACGGCCTTGGCAGATCGGAACGCGGGCTCTATCGTGGCCGCGTTGGGATTCGCAATCACAGCGAGGATTCATGTCGTCGGCGCGCATAGCCCAGAAGGGGCCCTATCCCGTCCAGATCGAGGCCGGAAAGACCTATTATTGGTGCTCTTGCGGGGAGTCGAAGAATCAGCCGTTCTGCGACGGCTCGCACAAGACGACGACGTTCACGCCGCTGCCCTACACCGCGGACAAGGCCGGCGCCGCCTATTTCTGCGGTTGCAAGCAGTCGGCGAAGTCGCCGCTCTGCGACGGCAGGCACGCGACGCTCTGATTTGGCTGGACGCGCGCATCGCCCGGGAGATCGGGCGGAAGCCGGCCGCGGCGTTGCACAGAGCGGTTGCGTCGGCCGCGCGGTGTAGCGTCCGCCGCCGCGCCTCCGGCATTTTCTGGATCGAAACGTTTGACCGTCGACGCCGGCCGCACGCGACTTCAGCCTCGGCCGGCCGGGACGGCGCAGGGCGCCTCGGCGCCCGGGCGCGCGGACGTCTCCGCGCAGTTCGCGTCGGCGGTGGCGCTCCATCGGGCCGGCCGAGTGGTCGAGGCCGAGCGTCTCTATCGGGAGGCGCTCGCCGGCGATCCCGCTCATGCGCAAGCCAGTTGCAATCTCGGCGTCGCCCTCAAGGCCCAGGGCAGGCTGATCGAGGCGATCGCGGCCTATCAGCGGGCGCTCGACCTCGAGCCCGATTACGCGCAGGCCCATTACAACATGGGCAATGCCCTGAAGGATCGCGGCCTGTTGCCCGAAGCGACGTCGGCCTTCGAGCGGGCGGTCGGGCTCGACCCGAACGATTTCGTCGGCTGGAACAATCTGGGCAACGTCCTGAAGCTGACCGGCCGACTCGAGGAGGCGATCGCGTCCTACGGCCGTGCGCTGGCGCTCAACCCCGGCTATGCGCAGGCGCACTACAATCTGGGCGAGGCGCTGACGGGTTCGGGCCGGCTCGCCGACGCCGCCGCCGCCTATCGCCGCGCGCTGGCGCTGAGACCCGACTATCGCGAGGCGTACGGCAATCTCGGCGTCGTCCTGCGCGATCTGGGCCGGCCCACCGAGGCCGAGGCCTGTTTCCGGGCGGCGCTTGCGCTCGAGCCGTCCGATTCCCACGCGCTCAACAATCTCGGCGCCGTCCTGCTCGATCAGTGCCGGCTCGACGAGGCCGCCGCCTGCTGGGAGGGCGCGCTGGCGCTCGAGCCCGACGACGCCGACGCCTTCGGCAATCTGCTGATGAGCCAGCATTATGCGACGGGATCGTCAGGGGCCGAACGGCTCGCGACCGCGCTGCGGTTCGGCGCGATGGTCGAGGGGACGATTGCGGCGACGAGCGCCTTCGCGAACGACCGTACGCCTTCGCGGAAGCTGCGCATCGGCTATGTCTCGGGCGACTTCCGCCAGCACCCGGTCGGCTTCTTTCTGTCCGCCGTGCTCGAAGCGCACGATCACGACGCGGTGGAGATCCACTGCTATTCCAACGACGCCAAGGCCGACGGCATGACCGGCCGCCTCCGGCGCGCGGCGGACCGATGGCGGGTGATCGCCGGCATGGCGAGCGCAGAGGCGGCCGCGCTGGTCGCCAACGACCGGATCGACATCCTGGTCGATCTCTCGGGCCATACCGCGAACAACCGGCTGCGTCTGTTCGCATTGCGTCCCGCGCCGGTGCAGGCGTCCTGGCTCGGCTATTTCGGCACGACCGGACTTGCCGCGATGGACTATCTCGTGATGGACGCGGGCGCGGTTCCGCCGGGAGAGGCGCACTGGTATCGCGAGGCGGTCGCCCGGCTGCCGTTCGGCCGCTTCTGCTACGCGCCGCCCGACGAGGCGCCCGAAGTCGCAGCGGCGCGGGCGGGCCGGCGCGACGGCGCGACCTTCGGCAGTTTCAACAACGTCGCCAAACTCAACGCTGATGTCGTCGGCCTCTGGGCGGCGGTGATCGCCGCCACGCCGGGCTCCCGCCTCGTCCTCAAGTGGAAATCGCTCGACGACGAAGGCGTGCGCCGCCGGGTCGCGGCGGCGTTCGCGGCGGCCGGCCTCGCCGACGGCCGGCTCGAGCTGCGCGGCTTTTCCGCCCATCGCGAAATGCTCGCGCAATATGGCGAGATCGACATCGCGCTCGATCCCTTCCCGTTCGGCGGCGGCCTGACGAGCTGCGAGGCGCTGTGGATGGGCGCGCCGGTCGTGACGCTCGCGGGCGACCGCCCCGCCGCGCGCCAGACCGCGGGCTTTCTCGATCTGGTCGGCCTCGCCGACTGCATCGCGCGGACGCCGGCCGAATACGTGCGAATCGCCGCCGCGCTCGCCGCCGATCCCGCGCGTCTGGCCGATCTGCGCCGCTCCCTGCGATCGCGGATGGCGCGCTCGCCGCTTTGCGACGGCGCGCTGTTCACCCCGACCCTCGAGGCGGCCTACCGGGAGATGTGGAGACGCTGGTGCGCGGGGGAGGCCGCGCGCGGCTTCGACGCGGCGCAGACCGCGGCCCGGATCGGTCGCTGACGCATCCGCGGGCCGGCTCGCCGGCCGGCGCGAACCGAGGATGGCGCCCCGCCTGCGCCAGGAGTGGGCGCTACCCCGCCCGATCCTGCTCGGGCGCGGCGACCGTCACCTTCAGGTCGGTGATCAGGCCGGTGGCGAGCGAATAGACCCAGCCGTGGACGCTGATCGCCTGGCCGCGCGCCCAGGCGTCCTGGACGAAAACGTCCGACGCGACGTTGCGCACCTGCCGCATGACGTTCAACTCGCACAGGCGATTGAGCCGCGCCCGCTCCTCGGGGATCGCGTCGAGTTCGTGGCGGTGCTCGTGGAAGACCTCCCGGATCGGATGCAGCCAATGATCGACGAGTCCGCGCCGCTGTCCGTCGACCGCCGCCGCCACGCCCCCGCACCCGTAATGGCCGACCACCATGATGTGCTTGACCTTAAGCACGTCGACCGCAAATTGCAGCACGGAGAGGTAGTTTGCGTCCTGCGGCGGCGCGAGGTTTGCGACGTTGCGATGGACGAACAATTCGCCGGGATCGAGATCGACGATCTCGTTGGCGGGGACCCGGCTGTCGGAACAGCCGATCCATAGGTATTCCGGGGCCTGCTGGCGCTCCAGCCGCCGGAAGAAGTCGGCGTCGGCGGCGGTCTTGCGCTGCGCCCAGGCGCGGTTCTTGGCCTTCAGATGATCCAGCATCGCATGGAGTTAGCGCGAAGCGGTGCGTCGCACAAGATGATCGCGCCTCGCACGTTGCGCCGGTCGCGGCGCTGCGATAGCGCTGGCGCTCGCAGGTTGGAGTTGAGGATGGCGCGCGCGCACAATCAGGCTCTCGCGGCCGTCCTCGCCGCGGCGTTCGCCGGCGGCATGTCGGGACCCGCGCGGGCGCTCGATGTCGGGCCCAAGAACCTGCCGCTGACGGTCGCCGGCGTCGCCGTGCAGATCCCCGTCGCCGGATCGCTCGACGTGCATGCCGACGACGCCGCGGTCATGGTCGAGGCTTCGGCGACCGGCGATCTCGTCGCGATCCAGGATCACGCCCTCGCGATCGCGCGCGGGCTCCGCCTCGCGCGCGAGCCCTGCGCCCACAAGGGCCTCGACGTCGTCGTCGAGAGCATCGACGCTGCGAAAATCACGCCCGTCGAGGCGACCGCCGTCGTCGATCTCTCCGGCCATGTCGCGATCTGGCTCTGCAAGAAGATCCTCGGCGAGATGGTCAAGGCCGAGATCGCCTCCGACAGCGTCGGCATTTCGGTCCCGGTGGAGCTGTTCATCCCCGACCCGCGCTCCGTCGCCCTCCGACTGGCGGGCCCCGCGAAGCTGAAGACCGGGGACGCGCTGACGACCGAAGCGGCCAGCGCGCTCGTCGGCGACGTCGATGCGGCGCTCACCGCGCAGTTGAGCCGGCTGCTCGATGCGACCCGCGCCCGTGCGGCCGTCCCGCCGCTACCGGGCCTCGACGTCACGATCGAGCGCGCCGCCTTCGCGCAGGACGGCGCGAAGCTGACGGTGCGCGCGAGCGGGCGGGCGGCGATGACCGCGGCGGCCTTCGCGCGCTTGCTCGGCTACGTCGGGCGCTGAGGCGGCCGGGCCGCCGACGGCTCGGACCGGCGCGGCTTCGCCCGGGCCGGCGAGACCTGCGGGGCGCGGGCGCTACACCTGCTCGAGCTCGATCAAGGTCCCGTTGAAATCCTTCGGGTGGAGGAACAGCACCGGCTTGCCATGCGCCCCGAGCTTCGGGAGGCCGTCGCCGAGGATGCGCGCGCCGGCGGCGAGCAGACGGTCGCGCGCCGACAGGATGTCATCGACCTCGTAACACATGTGATGGATGCCGCCGTCCGGACTCTTGGCCAGAAAGCCGGCGATCGGCGAATCCGCGCCATATGGTTCGAGCAGTTCGATCTTGGTGTTGGGGAGTTCGACGAAGGCGACGGTCACCCCATGCTCGGGCAGCGACGCCGGCTGCGAAACCTCGGCGCCGAAGATTCTGCGATAGCGCTCGCTCGCCGCGGCGAGGTCGGGCACCGCGATGGCGACATGGTTGAGACGACCGATCATCGGCTGTTCCCGGCGGCGTCAGCCGGGAAAGTCGGCGTGCCCCCTGCCCCGTGGTGGCGCAGGACCGGCGCCGACCCTGCAATATGTCCGACGCGCGCCACTAGACCTCCACGACGAGGACGTGCACCGCCGGCTTCTTGCCCCACGCCGCATTGACCGCGTTGCGCACCGCCCGTTCGACCGCGGTCGAGACCGCGTCGGGGTCGCGCCGCTTGCCGCGCGGCAGGCTTTCGAAGGTCTCGAATATGGCGGCGTCGATGAGATCGTCCATGCCGGCGCCGTTGCGGGTGCGGTTGGGCAGGCCGGCGATCATGACGTCGGGATCGCCGGAAAGATCGCCCTTGGCGGAAAGCGCCAGCGCGATCGATACGACGCCGGCAAACGACAATTTGCGCCGCATCGCGACGCAATCGTCGCCCACGGCGAGCACGATCTCGCCGTCCTTGTAGAGCCGGCCGTGTTCGACCTGGCCGATGATTCCCGCCTCGCCGGCCGCGAGCAGCACCATGTCCCCGTTCAGCGCGCGCACGACCTCGGTCACCCCCTGGGCGCGGGCGAAAACCGCGTGCTCGGCGAGGTGGATCGCCTCGCCATGGGCGGGAATGGCGATTTTCGGCCGCAGCCAGGCGTACATTTTCGCGAGTTCGGCCCGGCGCGGGTGCCCGGAGACATGGACGAGCTGGGTGCGGTCGGTGATCACCTCGATCCCCTGGGCGACGAGGCCGTTGATGATCTTTCCGACCGCCTTCTCGTTGCCCGGAATCGTCCGCGAGGAGAATACGACGACGTCGCCCGGCGCGAGCGTTGCGGTCGGATGCTCGTCCTCGGCGATCCGCGCGAGCGCGGCGCGCGGCTCGCCCTGGCTGCCGGTGGCGAGCGCGAGCACCTTGCCGCGCGGCACCCGGTCGAAATGATCCTGGCCGAGAAAGGCCGGCATGCCGTCGAGATAGCCGCATTCGCGCGCAACCGCGACGACGCGCTCCATCGCGCGGCCGATCACCATCACCTGCTTGCCGTTGGCGAGCCCGGCCTCGGCGGCTGCGCGCAGGCGCGCGACATTGGACGCGAAGGTCGTGATCACGACGCGGCCCGACGCCTCGCCGACCAGCGCCGAAAGATTCTTCGCGACATCGGCCTCGGACGGGCTCTCGCCCTCGCGCAGCACATTGGTGGAATCGCAGATGAGCGCCAGCACGCCCTCGTCGCCGAGCGCGCGCAGGCGCGCCTCATCGGTCGGCCTGCCGATCAGCGGGGTGGCGTCGATTTTCCAATCGCCGGTATGGACGATCAGGCCCGCCGGCGTCCGGATCGCCAGCGCGCAGCTTTCGGGAATCGAATGGGCGACGGCGATGAATTCGACCTCGAAGGGGCCGATCGTCGCGCGCTCGCCCTGGGCGACGACCTCGATCGGAATCCTCGGCGCGCCCGGCTCGTTGAGGCGGCGCGCCTCCAGCAGGCCCACCGCGAAGCGCGTCGCATAGACGCGCACGCCCAGCCGCGGCCAGAGTTCGGCGAGGGCGCCGATATGGTCCTCGTGCGCATGGGTGATGATGATCCCGACGAGATCCTTCCTGATCTTCTCCACGAAACCGACGTCGGGCAGGATGAGATCGACGCCCGGCAATTCTTCGCCGGCGAACGCGAGGCCGACGTCCACGAGCAGCCATTTGCGCTTCTTGGCCGGCCCGAAGCCGTAGAGCGCGCAGTTCATGCCGATCTCGCCGAGCCCGCCGAGCGGGACGAAGATCAGTTCGTTCTGTTCAGTCATCAATCAATGCCTTTGTTCCAATGATTGATTCGCGGCCGGGATCCGACCGGCAACCGGCCCCTGTTTGGCTCGAAATGCAATCCTTTTCTAGTCGCCGACGCGATCGACCAGGAACAGGTCGCCCGCCTCGACGGTCTCGGGTCCGTTCGCGCCGTCGAGCACGAGCCGGCCATGCTCGTCCAGAGTGCGGAAAATCCCGTCGCGAAAGCCGCGCGCGCCGGCGATGCGTATGGGGCCGCCGAGTCCGGCGGCGTGGCCGAGCCATTGCGCGCGGATCGCGGGAAAGCCGGCGCCGCCGCGCCAGAGCGCCAGGGCGTCCTCGAGGCGCGGCGCAAGCCGGGCGAACAGCGCCTCGGGCGTGACGGGGCCGCCGACCGCTTCGGCGAGCGTGGCCGCGGGATAGGGCAGATCCTGCGGCGCATCCGCGCAATTGACGCCGATTCCGACGATGCAGGCGAGACGCCCGTCGCCGAGCGCGAGCCCCTCGACCAGGAGCCCGCCGACCTTGGCGCCGCGCCAGACGAGGTCGTTGGGCCATTTCAGGCGGATCTGGCCGTCGGCGCCGAGTTCGGCGAGCGCGGCCCTCAGCGCGACGCCGGCGACGAAGCCGATCTGCGCCGCGATCGCGACGGGCGACGGGTCGATCAGCAGCGCGCTCGCGTAGAGATTGCCGGGCGGCGACGCCCAGACGCGCCCGCGCCGCCCCCTGCCCTGCGTCTGTTCGCGGGCGACGATCCACAGGCGGCCGGGATCGCCGGCCTGCGCCAGCCGCCGCGCCTCGTCATTGGTCGACCCGATCCGCTCATGGCGGGCGACGCGCCACCCCGACGCCAGCCGAGCCGTCGTCGCGGTCGGGGCGTCGGGACCCGTCAAAACAGCGACTTCGCCGCAGCCATCGCGGCGTCGGTGAGCGGCGCCGGCGCCAGCACGTAGAAGATGACCAGCGCGGTCGACAGCGCGAGCACCACCCGGGCGGCGAGGCCCGCCTGGTCGAACGCCTCGGCCGGCTCGTCGAAATACATGACCTTCACGATCCGCAGATAGTAGAAAGCGCCGATGACGCTGCACAGGACGCCGATGACCGCGAGCGCGAACAGGTTCGCCTCGATCGCCGCGGCGAACACGTAGAATTTGGCGAAGAACCCGGCGAGCGGCGGAATGCCGGCGAGCGAGAACATCATCGCGCCCAGGAAGAAGGCCATCGGACCATTGGTGCGCGCCAGCCCGGCGAGATCGGCGATGGTCTCGACGTAGCGGCCGTCACGCTGCATCGAGAGGATCGCCGCGAACGTTCCCAGCGTCATCAGCAGATAGATCGCCATGTAGATGATGACGCCGTGCACGCCGTCGGCCGTGCCCGCCGCCAGCCCGACCAGCGCGAAGCCCATATGGCCGATCGACGAATAGGCCATCAGGCGCTTGATGTTGGTCTGGCCGATGGCGGCGAACGAGCCGAGCGCCATCGAGGCGATCGAGATGAACACGATGACCTGGCGCCACTCGCCCTCGACGCCGGGGAAGGCGGTCGTCACGACGCGCACGAGCACCGCCATCGCGGCCATTTTCGGCCCCGAGGCGAAGAAGGCCGTCACCGGCGTCGGCGCGCCCTCGTAGACGTCGGGCGTCCACATGTGGAACGGCACCGCCGAAATCTTGAAGGCGAGGCCGGCCAAGAGAAAGACCAGGCCGAAGATCACGCCGATGCTCGCCTGGCCGTGGATCGCGGTCGCCACGCCCGCGAACGAAACCGTGCCGGCGAAGCCGTAGATCAGCGAAGCGCCGTAGAGCAGCATTCCGGAGGACAGCGCGCCGAGAACGAAATATTTCAGCCCGGCTTCGGAGGCCCGGCCGTTGTCGCGGTCGTAGGCGGCCACGACATAGAGCGCCAGACTCATCAGCTCGAGGCCCAGGTAGAGCGCGATGAAGTCGCTGGCCGAGATCAGCATCATCATGCCGAGGGTCGCCAGCAGGATCAGGATCGGAAACTCGAATCCGGCGATCTTCTCCTTGCGCATGAAATCGACCGACAGCACCAGCGCCGTGATCGAGCCGATCAGCGCGAGCGCCTTCATGAATCGGCTGAACGCATCGTCGGTGAACGCGCCGTAGAAGGTGACCCCCTTCGAGCCGTGATTGGCGAGCAGGACGACCAGGACGAGCCCGAGCAGGGCGACGGCGATTTCAGTCGCCATCCAGACCGAGCGCTCGCCGCGCAGGGCGCCCAGCAGCACCAGCGCGAGGATGCCGCCCGCGAGCAGGGCTTCGGGAAGGACCGTGGGCAAGGACAAGGCCGTCACATTCATTTCCAACGCCCCCTAGAGTCCGGCCGTCCTGGTCAGGGCGAGCGCCTGATCGAACCCTTTGATGAGGGCTTCGGCCGAGGCGGCGCTCGCGTCGATGATCGGCTGCGGATGCACGCCATAATAAAGCGTCAACACGACCAGCGGCGCAAGGATGGCGATTTCCCGCGTCGACAGGTCGGCGATGCCCATCAGATTGGGCTTGTCGATGACCCCGAAAATGACCCGCCGGTAGAGATAGAGCGCGTAGGCGGCCGAGAGGATCACGCCGGTGGTGGCGACCAGGGCGACCCAGCTGTTGGCCTGGAACGTGCCGATCAGCGTCAGGAATTCGCCGACGAAACCCGACGTTCCGGGAAGGCCGACATTGGCGAGCGTGAAGATCATCAGCGCGACGGCGTAGCGCGGCATCCGCTGGACGAGGCCGCCATAGGCGGAAATCTCGCGCGTATGGATGCGATCGTAGACGACCCCGACGCACAGGAACAGCGCGCCGGAGACGAGGCCGTGCGACACCATCTGGAACACCGCGCCCTCGACCCCCTGCGAAGTCATCGCAAACAGCCCCATCGTGACGAAGCCCATATGCGCGACCGACGAATAGGCGATCAGCTTCTTCATGTCGGTCTGGACCAGCGCGACCAGCGACGTGTAGACGATCGCGATGACCGAGAGCGCGAAGACCAATGGCGCGAAATAATGCGAGGCGTCGGGGAACATCGGCAGGGAGAAGCGGATGAAGCCGTAGCCGCCCATTTTCAAGAGGATGCCGGCCAGGATCACGGAGCCGGCCGTCGGCGCCTCGACATGCGCGTCCGGCAGCCAGGTGTGCACCGGCCACATCGGCATCTTCACCGCAAAGGATGCGAAAAACGCCAGCCACAGCCACTTCTGCATTCCGGGCGGGAAATTGGCGTGCAGCAGGACGGTGATGTCGGTGGTCTTGGCGTACCAGAACATCGCCATGATCGCGAGCAGCATCAGCAGCGAGCCGAGCAGCGTGTAGAGGAAGAACTTGAACGCCGCATAGACCCGCCGCTTGCCGCCCCAGATGCCGATGATCAGGAACATCGGAATCAGGCCGCCCTCGAAGAAAAGGTAGAAAAGCAGGAGATCGAGCGCCTCGAACACGCCGATCATCAGCGTCTCCAGCACGAGGAACGCGATCATGTATTCGCGGACCCGGGTCTGGATCGACAGCCACGAGGCGCCGATGCAGAACGGCATCAGGAAGGTCGTCAGCAGCACGAACGGCATCGACAGGCCGTCGACGCCGAGCTTGTAGACGACGGCGCTGCTGAACCAGTCGCGCTGTTCGACCAGTTGGAAGCCCGAGGCGCCGGTATTGAATTCGGCCCAGGCGAAAAGCGACAGGACGAAGGTCGCGATCGTGGTCCACAGGGCGATCCACCGCACGTTGTTGCGCGTCGCCTCGTCGTCGCCGCGCAGCACGAGCAGCGCCGCCACCCCGACCAGGGGCAGGATCAGCAGCCCCGAGAGAATGCCGAAGCCGAACATCAGCGAAATCCCCCGAACAGAAACCACGTGACGAACAGGGCGCCGCCGATCAGCATCGCGAAGGCGTAGTGGTAGATGTACCCGCTCTGCAGCCGCACGACGCTCCGCGTGACGTCGACGATGCGCGCCGACACGCCGTCGGGCCCGAGCCCGTCGATGATGAAGCCGTCGCCGCCCTTCCAGAAGAGGTTGCCGATCCAGAACGCCGGGCGGACGAACAGCAGGTCGTAGAGCTCGTCGAAATACCACTTGTTCAGGAGGAAATTGTAGAGGATCGGGTTCTGCTCGGCGAGCGCGCGCGGCGCCGAAGGCTGGGCGATATACATGAAATAGGCGACGCCGAAGCCGCCGAGCATCATCACCGTCGGCAGCAGCGAAACCAGCCAGGGCGCCGTCTCCATCTGCTCGAGAATATGGTTGCCGGGGCCGAGGAACAGCGCGCCCTTCCAGAAGCCCTCGAAGCCGCCGCCGATGAAGTCATGGCGGAACAGGAGGCCGGCGAGCGCGGCGCCGAGCGCGAGGACGGCGAGCGGGACGAGCATCACATTGGGCGATTCGTGCGGCTCGTGTTCGCCATGGCCGTGGCCGATCGGTTCGTCATGAGCGTTGTCGTCGGGTTCGTGAACGACCCCATGGGCGTGGCCCGCCGCCGGCGCCATCGTGCGGCGCTCGCCGAAGAAGGTCATGAACACGAGGCGCCAGGAATAGAACGAGGTGAAGCCCGCCGCGACGACGACGCAGAGGAACGCATAGGCCGCGCCCGGGCGCTGCGAGACGAACGACGCCTCGATGATCGCGTCCTTGGAGACGAAGCCGGCAAAGCCGATCGAGGTGAACGGTATGCCGACGCCGGTCAGCGCGAGCGTGCCGACCAGCATCATCCAATAGGTGAAGGGAATCTCCTTGCGCAGGCCGCCCATGTTGCGCATGTCCTGCTCGTGGTGCATCGCGTGGATGACCGACCCGGCGCCGAGGAACAGCAGGGCCTTGAAGAAGGCGTGGGTGAACAGATGGAATATGCCCAGGCTGTAGCCGCCGACTCCGAGGCCGACGAACATGTAGCCGAGCTGCGAGCAGGTGGAATAGGCGATCACCCGCTTGATGTCGTTCTGCACGAGGCCCACGGTCGCCGCGAAAAACGCGGTCGTCGCGCCGACGACGGTCACGACGCTGAGCGCGACCGGGGCCAGGTCGAACAGCGGCGATAGCCGCGCCACCATGAATACGCCCGCCGTCACCATGGTGGCGGCGTGAATCAGCGCCGAGACCGGCGTCGGCCCCTCCATCGCGTCGGGCAGCCAGGTGTGCAGGAGGAACTGCGCCGATTTGCCCATCGCGCCCATGAACAGCAGCAGGCAGGTGATGGTGAGCGCGTCGAAATCGGCGCCGAAGACGTGGATCGTCTTGCCCGCTATGCCCTGCGCCGCGCCGAACACCGCGTCGAACGTCACCGAGCCGGTGAGGACGAAGACGAGAAAAATGCCGAGCGCGAAGCCGAAATCGCCAACCCGGTTGACGACGAAGGCCTTGATCGCCGCCGCATTGGCCGAGGGCCGGTCGTACCAGAATCCGATCAGCAGATAGGAGGCGAGGCCGACGCCCTCCCAGCCGAAGAACATCTGGACCAGATTGTCGGCGGTCACCAGCATCAGCATGGCGAAGGTGAACAGCGAGAGATAGGCGAAGAAGCGCGGCCGGCTGGGATCCTCGGCCATATAGCCGATCGAATAGACGTGGACGAGGAACGAGACCGTCGTCACCACGACCAGCATCGCCACGGTCAGCGCATCGACCCGCAGCGCCCAGTCGACCGCGAGCTTGCCCGAGCTCAGCCATTCGGCGATCGGGATGACCTGGGCGTGCTCCTCGTGGCCGAACACGCCGACCGCGAAGAAGGCGATCCACGACAGCAGCGCACAGACCCCGAGCGGAATCGTCGTCGCCAGTTCCGCGCCGCGGTCGCCGATCTGGCGGCCGAACAGGCCGGCGACGAGGAAGCCGAGCAGCGGCAGGAAGACGATCAGGTGATACATGCCCGTCTCAGCCTTTCAGAGCATTGATGTCTTCGACCGCGATCGAGCCGCGATTGCGGTAATAGGTCACCAGGACCGCCAGGCCGATCGCCGCCTCGGCCGCCGCGACGGTGAGGATGAACAGCGAGAAGACCTGGCCGGTCAGGTCGCCGGAGCTGCTCGAGAAGGCGACGAGGTTGATGTTGACCGAAAGCAGGATCAACTCGATCGACATCAGTATCACGATGATGTTCTTGCGGTTGAGGATGATGCCGGCGATGCCGATCGTGAACAGGATGGCGCCGAGGGTGAGATAGTGGGTGAGGCCGATGGTCATGGGACGAGCCGTTCTGTCAGATGCCGACGCGCGAGGGGACTTTGCGCAGCTCGACCGCGGTCGCCGGATCGCGCGCGACCTGGATCGAAATGTCCTGCCGCCTGACCCCGACCCTGTGCCGCAGGGTCAGGACGATCGCGCCGATCATCGCGGTCAGCAGGATCATTCCTGCGGCCTGGAAAAAGTAGAAATACTGGGTGTAGAGCACGCGCCCGATCGCAGCGGCGTTGGTCAGCGTCCCCGACGGCGAAGCGGCGATCGCCGCGTTGGCCGAGCGGGTCCAGCCCGAGGCGACATACCAGAGTTCGATGACGACGCCCGCCGCGATGAGGACGCCGACCAGCAGATATCTGAGGAAACCCTCCTTGAACTCCGCGAAGTCGACATCGAGCATCATCACCACGAACAGAAAGAGAACGGCGACCGCGCCCACATAGACCACGACCAGGATCATCGCGAGGAACTCGGCGCCCATCAGCAGGAACAGGCCGGCCGCCGCGACGAACGACAGGATCAGGAACAGCACGGAATGAACGGGGTTGCGGGCGATGATCACCGTCAGCGCCGAACCGACGAGCGTCGCGGAAAAGACCCAGAAGAATATCGCGTCGCTGGTCATTTCGTTCTCCATGGTTCCTCCTGCTCCCGCTCGCGGGAGAAGGCGGCCGGACCGAGGCCGACCCGATGAGGGCCCTCGAGCGCCCGCGCGCTCCCTCGACCCCCGCCCGCGAGAGCGGGCCGCTCACCGATAGGGCGAGTCCATCGCGATATTGCGCGCGATCTCCCGCTCCCAGCGCGCCCCGTTCGCCAGCAGCCGGTCCTTGTCGTAGAGCAGTTCCTCGCGGGTTTCGACCGCGTATTCGAAATTCGGCCCTTCCACGATCGCATCGACCGGGCAGGCCTCCTGGCACATGCCGCAATAGATGCACTTGACCATGTCGATGTCGTAGCGCGTCGTCCGGCGGGTGCCGTCGTTGCGGCGCGGCCCCGCCTCGATCGTGATCGCCTGGGCCGGGCAGATCGCCTCGCACAATTTGCACGCAATGCAACGCTCCTCGCCGTTGGGATAGCGGCGCAGCGCGTGCTCGCCGCGAAACCGCGGCGACAGCGGCCCCTTCTCGTAAGGGTAATTCAGCGTCGCCTTCGGCTTGAACATATAGCGCACCGCCAGCGCGAACGCCGAGACGAACTCCGCCAGAAAGAGCGATCGCGCCGCCTGATCCAGTCTCAGTGACATATCAGCTTCCTAGCGATGAACGCCCCAGCCGGTCGCTTCCAAGACGCCCGCCACGACGACGACCATGAACAACGAGAGCGGAAGAAAGACCTTCCAGCCCAGGCGCATCAGCTGATCATACCGGTAGCGCGGCACGATCGCCTTGACCATCGAGAACATGAAGACGACGCTGAACGCCTTGAGCAGGAACCAGACGATTCCTGGAACCCAGGTGAAGGGGGCGAACGGCAGCGGCGAAAGCCAGCCTCCCAGAAACAGAATCGTCGTCATCGCGCACATCGAGAGGATGGCGACGAGCTCGGTGAGGAAGAACAGCAGATAGAGCGAGGACGAATATTCCACCGCGAACCCGGCGACCAGTTCCGATTCGGCCTCGACGAGGTCGAACGGCGGCCGGTTGGTCTCGGCCAGCGCCGAGACGAAGAACACGAT
>JBEKZS010000048.1:0-25475 GCA_049509635.1 Roseiarcus sp. | reverse complement strand
CTGGCGCGGGCGCGCGGTCGCCCTGGCCCTCGCCCCAGGCTGCGCGCCGCGGCGCCGGCTCGGCGGCCGCGGCCGCCAGACCTCGATGAGTTGCTCCTCGGCGATGGATTCCGGTCCGGGTTCCGCCTCCGCATCTTGCGTCGTCGCGGGGAGCGCCGACGGCCGCGCGGCGACCGCGTCGGCATCGAGCGGGCAATTGGGCGGCCCGGTCTCCACGGAACCGTCGTCGTCCGTTCCCGCCGGGCCGTCGGTCGGCTCGGGGAGCGCGTCGCGCCCCGGCGCAGGATCGGCCGCGACGGCTGGAGCCTCATCGGCCTCGATCCTGGCGTCGCCGGAATCCAGGCCGACCGCCGCGGCCGGATCGGCCTCGGACGCGGCGGCATCGACCGCGTTCGTCGGGCTCTCCGCGGGCGCCGGAACATCCGGCGCCGTGGCTGCGGGCGTGAGCGCGGGACCTTTCACGAGATGGCTGACGAACCCCAGCGAGCGGAGCACCGAGGCGAATTGCTCGCCGGAACAGCCGGTCAGGGACGTCATCGCGCCGGTCACGACAAAGCCGTCCGCGTCCGCGCTGCCCGGCGGCGGCTCGCCCGCGCTGAGGCCGGGGCGGTAGGCCACCGCCGGACGGATCAGATCGGCGAGGCGCTCGACGATGTCGACGCGCACCGCGCGGTCTCCGCAGAGCCGAAATCCGGCGACCCGGTAGGTCTCCTTCGGCACTGCGCTGTCGGCGAGAAACGAAGTGCGGCCGGACGCGGCCATTTGCGGAATGTCGTGCAGGCTCGCGCCATCGGGCGGCGCCCCTTGGCGCAACGCCCACAATTGGGTGGCCAGGACTCTTATCGCCGGCTTCACGAGGCTCGGGACGTAGATGTAATAGGCGCCGAAACGGACGCCCAGCTTGCGCAGCAGGCCGCGCGCGCTCTGCTCGAGCGCCTTCACGTCCTGAGCCACTCGTCCGCGCTCGAGAACGCCCAGATTCTCGACCAGCTGAAGGGCGACGTTGCGCGCGGGCCCCTCCAGCCCGACGCCGGATTCGAGATCGAACAACGGCCCCAGAAGACGGCGAACGTAGGCGTCGAGCCAGAGGCTGACGCGGCTGCGCGCTTTTGCCTGAGCCTCTTGCGTCAGCGTCTCGTCGGCGAGGATCAGCGCCTGCGGCGCCAGAAGGGCCGGCCCGCTCGCGATCTTGGCGATCGGTTCGCCGAGCCAGCGGATCGCGCCATCATTGGCGAGCACGAGCGCGCTGTCGACCGCCTCGCTGAGCCGGTCGGCCCGCGCCTCGAACTCCCTGGCGATCGCCCCCGTCAGCTCGCCGTCGTCGACCGGCGCGGGCTCGCCGCGAACGCTGCCCTCCGGCGTATAGCGGAAGCCCTGGATGCGCCCGGCGACCCGACCCTCGAACGACAATTCGCCGCCCAGGGTCACTTCTGCTCTAACCATTGCGTTCTCTCACGACCATCGCAGGCGAATGCTCGTCCTCGATGACGAACGACCGGGCGACCTCGGTCCGAAGGCGTCGGGAAGGCTGTCTTTACCCGAGCGGCGCCGGCGTGCCAATGCTTACTGGGCCCCCGCGGATGGCAAGGCGTTCGCGCGCGAACGCGGGCTAAAATCAATGTCTGAAATGGCGCACGCCGGTGAAAACCATCGCGAGGCCGGCTTCGTCGGCGGCGGCGATCACTTCGTCGTCGCGCAGCGAGCCGCCCGGCTGGATCACCGCGACCGCGCCCGCCTGCGCGGCGGTCAACAGGCCGTCCGCGAACGGGAAGAACGCGTCGGAGGCGACGACGCTGCCCCTCGTGAGCGGGGCGGGCAGTCCCGCCGATCGCGCGGCGTCCTCCGCCTTGCGCGCGGCGAGCCGGGAAGAATCGACGCGCGACATCTGGCCCGCGCCGATGCCGACGGTCGCGCCGTCCCTGGCGTAGACGATCGCGTTCGATTTCACGTGCTTGGCCACGCGCCAGGCGAAGCGGAGATCGGTCAGCTCCGTTTCGCTCGGCGCGCGCCTGGTCACCACGGTCAGGGCGAGGTCGTCGGCGACCCGGTTGTCGCGATCCTGGACCAGAAAGCCGCCGGCCACCGATCGGAACGCGAGGCTCGGCGCCCTCGGGTCCGGAACTTCGCCGGCCAGGAGCAGCCGGAGGTTCTTGCGGGCGCCGAGGATGGCGAGGGCCTCCTCGTCGGCGCCCGGCGCGATGATCACTTCGGTGAATATCTCGACGATCTTGCGGGCGGCGTCGGCGTCGAGCGGCCGGTTGACGGCGACGACGCCGCCAAACGCGGAAACCGGGTCGCAGGCGAGCGCCCGCTCATAGGCTTGGCGCAGCGACGCGGCCTCGGCGACGCCGCACGGGTTGGCGTGCTTGATGATGGCGACCGCCGCCGTGCGCGCCGGATCGAATTCGGCGACGAGTTCGAACGCGGCGTCGGTATCGTTCAGATTGTTGTACGAGAGCGCCTTGCCTTGCGCGAGCCGCGCCGTGGCGACGCCCGCGCGCGCGTCGGGACCGACATAGAACGCCGCCCCCTGATGAGGGTTTTCGCCATAGCGCATCGCGCTGGCGAGCTTGCCGCCGAACGCCCGCCAGGACGGCGCGGCTTCGCCGATTTCGCGCGCGAGCCAGTTCGAGATCGCCGCATCATAGGCCGCCGTCCGCGCATAGGCTTTTTGCGCCATCGCGCGCCGGAACGGCAATGTGGTCGCGCCGTCATGGCGCGACAGTTCCTCGATGAGGGCGCGATAGTCTTCGGGGTCGACGACAACAGCGACATCGGCGTGATTCTTCGCCGCGCCGCGGATCATCGCGGGGCCGCCGACGTCGATGTTCTCGATCATGTCGTCGAAGCCGCCGCCGCGCCGCAGCGTCGCCTCGAACGGATAGAGGTTGACGACCAGGAGATCGATCGGCGCGATATTGTGCGCCAGCATCGCCGCCTCGTGCGCCGGGTCCTCGCGGATCGCCAGCAGCCCGGCATGAATGCCCGGATGCAGGGTCTTGACCCGGCCGTCGAGCATTTCCGGGAAGCCCGTCAGTTCGGCCGCGTCCTTGACCGCGAAGCCCGCCGCCGCGAGCGCGCGCGCCGTGCCGCCGGTCGAGACGAGCTCGACCCCGCGCGCGCGGAGCGCGGCGGCCAGTTCGGCAAGACCGGTCTTGTCCGAAACCGAAATCAGCGCGCGTCCGATCCGCGCGAGGTCGCCAGCCATCGATGCTCCGGAGCGCAATTGCCTCTGCCGCCTATTGCAGCGCGATATCATGCTTCGCCCGGGAACGAAACTCGGGCGCCCGGGCATTCGCTCGGCTCGCCTACGCTTCGCGGGCGGCGACCTCCGGCCGCGTGCGGCGGAACGACCAGCCCAGCCGCTCGATTTCGCCGAGCGCGCATTCCAGGACCAGCTGGGTCGTCGGCCGCGCGCCGCCCGGCGCGGCGAAGAACACGCTCTCGTCGAGCGCGATCGGGCGCCCCTCGGCCTCGAACCGCCATCGCTCGCCGGCCGGCGTCTCCAGGAGAACGCCGAGGCCGTCGGCGTCTCTCTGGACGCGCAGCCCGGGGTGCAGATGGAATCGGACTGCGCATGTCTTGCCGGCCGGCGGCGCCCCCCTGCCGAACGGCGCGAGGCGATCCTCGCCGAGGAGCGTCGCGCCGTCCCCGGCGAGCCGCAGGGCGCGATGATGCAGGACCGCGTAGCGACGGGCGTAGCCGTCGTGGCTCGCTTGCAGGACTTGACCGCCGTCGTCGTCGCGGCGGCGGGTCGCCTCGACCCGACGCGGTCCGTCGACGAGCAGGCCCGCCGCGATCGATCGCGACCCGCTCGGCTCGAAGCGGCAGCTCGAATGGTCGTCGACGACGAGCGTCGAATGGGCGGCCGTCGCGCGCGCGGCTTCGCGCGCCTGCGGCGCGTCCGGCTGCGGCGCGCCGCAATTGACGACGAGCCGGTCGCCGCCGCTCGAGAGTTCGAACGACAGACAGCCGGCATGCGCCTCCCCGGAAAACGCCCACGGGGGCGGGGCCCCGACGTCGGCGACCAGGATTGCGCCCGCCGCTTCGAGCCTCTGATAGCCCGAATAGGGCGCCTCGAGCACCGCCGCGCCGCCAACGTCGCCATGCGCGAGCAGGGTCGCCAGGGTGTCCGGCTCGCTGGCGCCCATGCCATTGAATCCGGCGAGCGATCCGTCGGCTTGGCGAAACATTCGCAGCATCGGGATCATGCCGTCGACCGCGTTGAGCAGCGCCTCCGGCGCCGCGATTCCGCGCGCCACGAAGGCTTGCCGAGCCGGCAGGAGGTCGAGCAGAAGCTCGACCAGGATGCGCGGATTGCGGCTGACATGGCCGCCGTCGCGCAAAATTTGGGTCGCCAGTTCCTGCGACAGCAATTGGTTGGCCCGCCGCAAGAGCCCGCCGCCGCGCTCCAGGCAGAGGCCGGCATGGGTGAGCGCGATCGCGGCGGTCAGTCGCGCTTCGCCCTGCAGCCCCTCGGCCAACGCCCAGCGCAACGCCGCGCAATGGGCGTCGATCGCTCCGAGGAACCGACGGTAGAAGACGTGGTCGGCGGCCGCCAGGATGAGCGGCGACTGGCTCAGCCAGGAAATGAGCCGGCGCGCGACGACCCGCGGTTCGCGCGCGACGCGGCGATCGATCGAGCCGCCGCGGGCGTCGAGATTGAGCCAGTCCTCGACCAGCGCCCGCGCGTTGGCGCGCGCCAGGACCGTGTCGGCTGCGCGCAAATGCCGGAGCCAGCCAAAGCCGTGCAGGGCTTCGCTCCAGGCCGGCGACGGCGCGGCGGTCGCGAACGGCGAATGGCCATGCGTGTCGACCGCTTTGCCGGCGAGGGAAAAATGACCGGCGTAGATACGATCGGCGACGATCGGATCAGCCGTGCGTATGTCCTGCGGGGCGATCAACAGCCGATCGGAGCGCCCGCCGCGCAGCGCGCCCATCAAGCCGCGCGAGAAAGCGAGCGGCCGACGCAGGCGCGCGATGCGGCCCGAGGCCTGGCGGGCCAGGAGGCTCAGCTTCATCGCGATCAGTGTTGGAGAGCCCAAATCCGCCTCGGCGATTGTCGACGGCGGCCGCCGAGGACGGCCGGCGCGCCGGCGGATCGGTATCGCATTGCAGGAGACTGATCCGCGCACTGCCGGGACTTAAGCATGGTCGACGGCGCGAGGCGAGCGAGGATCAATTGGTCCGCTGCAGCCGGGCGGCGAAAAAGCCGTCGAGGCCCGACAGGCGCGGCGTGGGTCCGCGCAAATGGCATGGCAAGGTTCTGAGGTCGCCGACGGGCGACAGGCACTCCTCGAGGCCGCCGATCTCTTCCGCCTCGATCGGCATCCGCCGGACATCGGGGTTGCGGCGCAGCAGCGCCGAGATGTGCGCTTCGCCCTCCTCCGGTTCCAGCGAGCATGTGCAGAAGACGATCGTCCCGCCGGGCTTGGTCAGCGCGACGGCCTTGTTGAGCAGCTGCGCCTGTAGCGCGACCAGCGGGGCGAGGTCGCCGAGCCGCTTGGTCCAGGCGACGTCCGGGTGGCGCCGGATCGTGCCGGTGGCCATGCACAGCGCATCGATCAGCACCGCGTCGAACGGCGGGGCGTCGTAGGACAGAGCATCCGCGACGGCGATTTCAGCGTGCAGTCGCAGGCGATCGAAATTGACCGCCAGACGCTTGAGCCGTTCGGCCGAGCGATCGACCGCGGTCAGGGTCGCTCCGGTCGCCGCAATTTCCGCGCTCTTGCCGCCCGGGGCGGCGCAGAGATCGACCACGCGCATGCCCGCGGTCGCCCTCAGCAGCCGCGCGGGCAGCGCGGCGGCGGCGTCCTGCACCCACCATTCTCCATCGGCGTAGCCTTCGAGATCGGGCACGGCGACGTGGGACTCCAGCCGCACCGAACCCGTCGGCAGGACGATCCCGCCGAGGCGGCGCGCCCAGCCTTCGGCGTCGCTCTTCACGCTGAGGTCGAGAGTCGGCTCGTCGCGGTTGGCGAGGGCGATCGCATTGGCGGTCGCGATTCCGTAGTTGGCGCGCCACCTCGCCGCCAGCCACGCCGGCGTATCGTCTTCGAGCGCGTCCGAGCCTTCAAGGATTTCGTCGCGATCGCGCGCGATGTTGCGCAGCACGCCGTTGACCAGCGCGGCGAACGGCGCGGCCGCCGGTTCGCCTTTCGCCGCGCGGACCGCGAGGTCGACCGCCGCGTGATCGGGCGCGTCGAGGAACAGGATCTGGGCGGCCGCGACGACCAGCGTCCATTCAAGTCCGCCTGACTTCCTCGGCAGTCCCTTCTCGAGATAGCGTCCCAGCGCCTTGCGAATCGTCCCGAGCCGACGCAGCGAAACCGTCGCGATCGAACGGCTCAGCGCGCGGTCGCGCGCGTCGAGGCCGCTCAGGCGCGCATGCGGGGTCTCGCCCGAAAATCGTTCGTCCAGCGGGCGTCCCGACGCGAGCGTCTCCGAAAGTATCTGGGACGCGGCGAGCCGGACCGCGAGGCCCGGGGCGAGCGGCTCGGGCGAAAGCGTGGAATGAGCGGTCGGACGCCGTCTGAAATTCGCGTTCCGCGCGCGTTCGGGAGCTTTCAAGCCTTCGACCTCTTCGAATCGGGAGCGATGGGGCGGCCGTCTGAAATCGCCGTGTGAGCAAGCGGCCGGCCAGTCCAACCCGTGGAAATTATTGGAACAGCAAGACAGGAAACGTCGAACGACGCATATAAATGATCGAAATGCCGCCCCCGGGATGTTGTCGAGGGCGAATCTCGCAGTATCATGATTTTGGCGGGTTGGAAAACGCCGTGATCGGGACGAAGCGCCGCCGCGCATGCCTCGCGAAGACTCGGGGAGGACGACTTTGACTGGAGCTCTCGATCCGTCGTCGGCGGCGGTGCGGGCGCAAAACCCTCGCTCGCCGGGCGAGACAGGCGCGCGCGCCGCCTCGCCCCCGGCCGTGCGGGCGCTCGCCGAGGCGGAGGCGCGCCGGCGCGGCGCGCGCGAGCCGCAACCGCGCGAAATCAACGGCCGCGACGGTCCTGAACCGGTGCGCTACGGCGACTGGGAGGTCAGAGGCCTCGCAACCGATTTCTGACCGGGCTCCGCGCTCCGGCTTGGGCCGTCCGACCGCGCCGGCGTCACAACTCGGACTTTTTTCGCCGCTACGAGAGGGGACATGGTTCCGATCGAGCCCGGGAGTTGGCCCATGACGCTCCGTGAGATCGTTCACACCTGCACCAATCCTCATGTCGCAAGCGCAGCGCTCGCCTCGATCGGCGGGGATTTCGCGACGCGGTTCGCGGCCTGGGCCTCTCGCCGCAACATGGCGGCCGGCGCGCTCGCGGCCCAGGTGGTCAGGGAATTCTCGATTCATGCCGCCGACTCGGAGCTGGACGGGGTCGACGAGGCGGCGCGCGGCGCGGACCAGCCGATTCTCACGGGCCTGCGATATATCCTCGCGCAGGGATTGCGCGACGAAACCGAGGATTGGAGCGGGAACGGCGATTTCAGGGCCGCGCCGCGGATCGCGCGCGCGGGCCAGGCGCAATGGTGTTGCGCCTGAGCGGGCGCCGCCGGGCGGCCTCGGCGCTCTGACCCGAAGCCTTGCCGTCGCCGATGATCGGCCCCAGACTGAGCGCTTCCGGCGCGCGCCGGCCACCGGGGAACTGGTTTGCGTTCGATCGGGCGAATCCTCTTTCTGGCTGGGCTCGCCCTGGGAGTTCCCGGAGCGGCGGAGGCTTCGCGGCTCGACGAGATCCTCGCGCGCGGCGTATTGCGCGTCGGAACGACCGGCGATTACCGGCCGTTCACGGCGCTCGACCGGGCGAGCGGGGCCTATTCGGGCCTCGACATCGATCTGGCGCGCTCGCTCGGCGCGGCGCTGGGGGTCAAGGTGGAGTTCGAGGCGACGAGCTGGCCCAGTCTGGGCCGGGATTTCGACGCCGGCGCCTTCGACATCGCCATGGGCGGCGTCTCGGTGACGCTGGAGCGCGCCAGGAAGGGGTTCTTTTCCGCGCCCTATCTGCGCGAAGGCAAGACGCCGATCGCGCGCTGCCAGGACGTCGACAAATTCCAGACGCTCGCGCGGATCGACCGGCCCGAGGTGAAGGTGATCGCCAATCCGGGCGGGACCAACGAGCGCTTCGATCGCGCCCATCTCCAGGCCGCGCAGATCGTCCTGCATGCGGACAACACGACCATTTTCGATGCGCTCGCAGGAGGCGAGGCCGATCTGATGATCACCGACGCGTCCGAGACGCGTTTCCAGCAGAAGCTGCATGCGGGCGTCCTATGCGCGATCCATCCCGACCGGCCGTTCGACTTCGCCGAGAAGGCCTATTGGATGGCGCCGGATCCCGCATTGAAGGGCTTCGTCGATCAGTGGCTGCATCTGGCGATCGAGACCGGCGAGTTCGCCGCGATCTACGCCAAGTGGTTTCAGTGACGCTCCCGCGCGCCGGCGCGACCAACCTCATCGGCGCCGATTGCGCGAGGCCGGCAATCGCCCTCGCCGCGCGGCGGACCGAAGCGTCCGCCGCCTCCCGTCAAAACAGGCTCAGCTGTTGCGGGCGGCTCGTCGCGTCGCTTTCAGGCGCATGAAAGAGATCGCAGCGCAGCATCGTCGGCGTCTCGTTGAAGCCCAGCCGCCGCGCGGCGATCTCGAAGCGGCGTCCGATCATCCAGGCGTAGGGGCCGGAGCCCGCCATGCGCTTGCCCCATTGCGAATCGTAGTCCTTGCCGCCATGCGTCGATTGCACCAGCGAAAGGCTGTGGCGCAGCTTGTCGGGATAGTGAACGAGCAGCCATTCGCGGAAAATATCGCGCAATTCGAGCGGCAGGCGCAGCATGACGTAACCCGCCTCGCGCGCTCCGGCTGCGTGGGCGCGGGTCATGATCGCCTCGATCTCGGAATCGTTGACCGCCGGGACGATCGGCGCGACCATCACCCCCGTCGGCACGCCCGCCTCCGCGAGACGCTCGATCGCCTCGAGCCGGCGGCCGGGCGTCGGCGCGCGCGGCTCCATCCGGCGCGCCAGCTCCCGGTCGAGGGTGGTCACCGATACATAGACCTTGGCGAGCCCTTTGGCCGCCATCGGCGCCAGCAGGTCGAGATCGCGCAGCACGAGGTTGGATTTGGTCACGATCCCGACCGGGTGGTCATGGCGCGCGAGCGCCTCGAGGATCGAGCGGGTGACCCGATACTGGCGTTCGATCGGCTGGTAGGGATCGGTGTTGGAGCCGAGCGCGATCGTGCGCGGGCGATAATTGGGCGCGGCGAGTTCGCGCTCGAGCAGCCCGGCGGCGCCGTCCTTGACGAACAGCTTGCTCTCGAAGTCGAGCCCGGCCGAGAGTCCCAAATAGGCGTGGGTCGGTCGCGCGAAGCAATAGACGCAGCCGTGCTCGCAGCCGCGATAGGGATTGATCGAGCGGTCGAAGGAAATGTCCGGCGATTCGTTGCGCGTGATGATCGTGCGCGGGCGTTCGTGAATGACTTCGGTCTCGAGGGAATTCGGCGCTTCGTCGCGCTCCCAGCCGTCGTCGAACGCCTCGCGGCTCGTCGGCTCGAACCGTCCGGTCGCGTTGGAGGGAGCGCCGCGCCCGCGCCGGCGATCGGGCGGAACCAGTCCGTCGCCGAGCGAGACGCCGAACTGGCGCGCGATTGGAGCGGTTCCGCCATATTCGCGGGGCCTGGACCGTTGAGCCTGCATGAGCGGTCTCCAGAACAAATAGAGAACATCCATGTAGGGGAGCGCGGAGTCCGCGTCAAGACCGCCCTCGACGCCAACGCCGGCCAACCGGACCCGCGCCCTGTCCCGTTCTCCTGGTTCGCGGCGTGGAATCAAGGGGTACGGAACCCTGCTCGCCGGCGCTGATTTCTCTTTTACAGAAAAATGGCTTGACTCCCGCCCGTCCCCGATCCATAGTGAGCATAAGGATCGACGGCCGGTCCGAGCCATGCGAACGCAAGGAGACTCACGCCGCCCCGAACTCGCCCGGGACCCCGCCGCGCACAAACGCCAAGTCGCCCCGTCATTCAACGTCGAAGCGCCTCTGGAGGCGACCGTCGCGGGTCGCCGGCTCTGGTTCGTTTCGCGGCGCGGTTCGCGGTTGCTCCAACGCAGCCACCCAGGCTTTCGAGCGTCCCGGAAGCGCGGGGCGGCCCGGGCGATAAAATCCGCAACTCCCGAGGCGCGGGCGCAATCGGGGGCGCAATATGCTTCCAATGACGCGCAAACCCTTGAAATCCCACGGAATCCCAGTTTAACCGGGAAATAAAAGACGTTCCATATGTTTCCAAAACGTTCCAAATATTTCCAAGAATTTCCGCCGACCTCCGGGCCCTGGCGACGCGGTGTGATGGCGGGCCGATTCGGCGACGGGCTTTGGCGGCGCCGTGCGGATTTTTCTGTCGCTACCGCTGCCGGGGACCTTTGAGCGCCCCAAAGAGCAGGGGCGGCCTGGGAGTCGCCAAAATCCTTCAACCCGCTCGCAAACCATTGAAACTCCACCAGAGCTCATGAAATCCGGAAACAAGAATTTCCAAAAGCTTCCGTCGGCTTCCCGGCCTGGGCGACGCGGAAGGATGGCGGGCCGACTACGGCGATGGGCCTGGCGGCGCCGATCGAGGGTCGATGTCGGGCGAAACGACCTCGACCTCCTCGCGCGGGCGCTGCGTCGACGCGCGCTCGGCGCGCAACCGCGCGGCCGCGAAGGCGACCGACACCCCGACCAGCGCCACCGCCATCCCGAACCAGGTGAGGGCGTAGCCGAGGTGGTTGTTGGGAAACGTCAGCACCGTCTCGCCCCCCTGCGGCAGCAGCCCGGGGCTTCCGGCGTCCGCGTCGATCGTGAAAGGCGCGGCGCGTTCGACGTTCAATGCCGATGCGATGGCGGCGGGGTCCCGGGTGTACCATTGGCCGCGCGCGGGGTCGTCGGGCGGCGTGAACCAATTTCGCGGTTCGCTCGATCGCATGAGTCCGGTCACCGTCGTCTGCGCCGAAGCGTCGGGCGCCGGCGCGGCGAAGCGATCGCGCTGGTCCTGCGGCACGAAGCCGCGATTGACGATGACATGGGCGCCGCCGGCGAGCCGCAGCGGCGTCATCACGAGATAGCCGGGTCCGCTGAAGCGGCCGCGCGCCCGCTCCAGCGCACGGAAGACCAGGGCCTCGCGCGAGAACTCGTAGACGCCGCGCGAGCGGACGTGGCGATATTCGTAGTCGCTCGGGCGCAGCTTCGCCCAATCAGTTTCCCCCGGGGCGTCGACCGGGGCCGCATCGGCCCGCGCCGCAACCTCGGCGATCAGCCCTTCCTTCCATGCGAGGCGTTTCAACTGCCAGACTCCGAGCCCGATCAGGCCGGCGAGCGCAAGGCATGTGACCATGCCGAGCCAGACGAGCCAAGCGCGCGAACCCATCCTGTCAGCTCTTCAGCCTGCCTGGCTCCGCCCGGTTGCGGTATTGAAGCGCGATCAACAGTCCCTTGAACGGACGCAGCAGCCCGACGCATACGAACAGCGTCAGCGGCAGAAACACGATCATATGAAGCCACATCGGCGGCGCATAGACGATTTCAGTCCACAGGGCCGCCCCCAGGACTGCAAACCCGCCGAACAAGGCGACAAAGACGGCTGGCCCATCGCCCGCGTCGGCGAACGAAAAATCGAGCCCGCAGACCTCGCACCGCGGCGCGACCGTGATGAAGCCCGCGAACATCCGGCCGTCGCCGCAACGTGGGCACCGCCCCGCCAACCCCGCCGACACCGGCGAGATCGGCGGAAAGTCGCGCTGCTCGGGGCCCATTGACGTTGTCTTTCTCAAGCCTCGCGAAAGCCGGCGTCCGTAGACCATATAGGGGCCGCGTTGCGCCATGGCAACGCGCCGGCGTTTCTCGGCCGCGGCGGATTCCACTTGGGCGAGAAATGCCCTAAGCAGCGCCGACGCCCCATCCCGAAAAAGGATCGTCATGTCCGATAGTGTTGATCGCCGCACCCTGTTGAAAGGCGCCGCCGCCACGGCCGCCGGCCTCGCAGCGGTCTCCGACATCGAGGCCAGGGCCGACGGCGCCGACGCGTTGCGTCTGGCGGAGCCGGTCGAGTTCTCGTTCGATCTGCTGATCGCCCGCGCCCGGGACATGGCGCGCAGCCCGTATGTCGGGCCGCCGCGACCGGCGCCGCAGGTGGTGCAGAAGATCAATTACGAGGAATGGGGCAAGATCAAGTTCCGCACCGACCATGCCTTGTTCGGCGAAGGACCGGGCCGCTTTCCCGTCGAGTTCTTCCATCTCGGCTTGTTCTTCCAGAAGGCGGTCGATGTTCACGTGGTCACGGACGGCCAGGCGCGCCGGATCATCTACGACCAGGCCTATTTCGACATGCCCGCCGACTCGGTCGCGCGGCAATTGCCGCAGGGCGCCGGCTTCGCCGGGTTTCGGATCCAGGAAGCGCGCGATGGCGAGCTCGACTGGCGGAAGAACGATTGGGTCGCCTTCCTCGGCGCAGCCTATTTCCGTTCGATCGGCGAACTCCGGCAATATGGCCTTTCGGCGCGCGGGATCGCGCTCGACGTCGCGGTCGCGGATCGTCCCGAAGAATTTCCTGATTTCACCAATTTCTTCATCGACTCGAGGGAAGGCACGGACAGCGTCGTCGTCTACGCGCTGATGGACGGGCCGTCGATCGCCGGCGCCTATCGGTTCGAGATGAAGCGCGGCAAGGGCGTCGTCATGGATATCGACGCATCCCTGTTCATGCGCGCCGCCGTGGCGCGGTTTGGGATCGGGGCGTTGACATCGATGTACTGGTTCTCGGAAACCAAGAAGGAGACCGCGATCGACTGGCGGCCCGAGGTGCATGATTCCGATGGTCTGGCGATGTGGAGCGGCAATGGCGAGCGGCTCTGGCGCCCGCTCAACAATCCGCCGCACATCATGATTTCCGCCTTTTCCGACAACAATCCGCGGGGGTTTGGGCTTCTCCAGCGCGACCGTGTCTTCGATCATTACCTCGACGGCGTGAACTACGATCGTCGCCCGAGCCTCTGGATCGAGCCGTTGGCCGGCCCGCAGGGCGAGGGCTGGGGCAAGGGGTCGATCCAGCTCTGCGAAATCCCGACCAACGACGAAATCCACGACAATGTCGTCGCGATGTGGGTGCCCGAGAAGCCGATCGCGGCCAACGGGGAAGTCGCGCTCCGCTATCGCTTGCATTGGCTCGCCGACGAGCCCTACCCGTCCAAGCTCGGACGCTGCGTCGCCACCCGTCTGGGCCGCGGCGGCCAGGCCGGCCTACCGCGGCCCGAGGGGGTGCGGAAGTTCATGGTCGAATTCCTCGGCGGGCCGCTCGCCGGGCTCCCCTACGGCGTGTTGCCCGAGCCCGTGCTGAGCGCATCCCGAGGCACGTTCTCGAGCTACAGGCTGGTCGAGGCCGTGCCCGACGGCGTCATCGGCCATTGGCGCGTCCAGTTCGATCTGGCGGTCGGCGGCGTCGACCCCGTCGAATTGCGCTGTTTCCTTCAGGCGAACGGCGAGACGCTCACGGAGACCTGGATGTTCCAATATCACCCGTTCTAGTCGCGCCGGCGCCGATCACAGGCTCGGTTGCGCGATTCCGGCCGCCGGCCGCCGGGTGCGATATTGACTGCGCGCCGCCGCGCCGGCCGAGATGGCGCTGACGGCGAGCAGGGTCACCCAGGACATTTGCGAAAAGTCCTCCGACAGGAACGCCATCGTGAGATCACAGGCGAAAGCGGCGACGAGAAAGGGCGCGATCCTCACCCCCGTCGCGCCGATCGCCCGGAAGCCGAGAAACGCGAGCGCCGCGCCGAGGAGCGCGCCGACCACTCCAAGCTCGTACCATAATTCAAACGGCGTGACCCGCGGCGCCGATCCCGGCGCGAGGCCCGTCTCGGCGATCCGGATCGACGTGTCCATTCCGTGTCCAGTGAACAGGCGCAGCGGGGCGTGCAACACCAGTTCGGCCGCGCCGGCCAGCGGCGTGAACGGACCGCCGAGGTTGGAAAGCTTCACGTTGACGAGCCATCGCGACAGCGCCGGCGCGACGGCAGCGGCGACCGGCGACAGCAGGACGATCGCCGCTGCCAGAAGGCTGAGATCGGTGACCGTGCGCCTGAGGTCGGATATGGCGAATGAAAGAGTCAGCACGCCGACGAACAGGGCCGCCGCGGGGACCGGCGCGCCAATGGCGAAAACGAACGCGGCGGTAAGGATCATCAGGAGGCGCGCCAAGCCGTTGCGCCCACGCGCCGCCAGTCCCGCCATTGCCGGCCAAAGCAGGATCACGAGCCCCACGCCGGTCCGATCGATCCGATCGGCATGGGGCGCGAAGCCCGAATGCTCGGCAAGCGCGAGCGCCAGGATCGTGACCATCGCGAGCGCGACTCCGATCGGAAACAGATAGAGGTCCGTGGCCCGCATGTGCTCGTAGGAACAAGCCAGAGCGACTACCACAACCAGCGCCGTCCCGCCCAGTTTGAACAGATGCTCGATCGCCTCGACCGGAAACGGCGTCCATGCGAGCGAGAGCGTGGCCCAGGCGGTCAGCCCGACGCCGACCAGGGCCAGCGGCGACCTCAGCGCGCGGTCGAGCCGCTCCGCGACTCCGGGCGGCGGGTTGAGCATGGCGGCGACCAGCAGCAAAGCCATGCCGATGGGAAAGAACAGGAAAATCGCGCGCGACGAAAGCGCCTCGGCGCAGGGCGCGCCGAGGCCGAGAACGACATAACCGAGCCGCTGCAGCAGGCGCGACGCATCCTCTGCGGCGTCGCCGGAAGCCGGGAAGGGGGTCGAGAATTTGGCCATCGCATCGATCTCGCTCGGCCCGCGTTTATATCGCGCCGGTTCGCCCGACGCTGTGCGATAATGGCAACACGGGTTGCATTGTTGCTACGCCAAGGGGAGGCGCTCGGATCGAGGTTCAGGCGAGCCGAACGAGCAGAGCGCCAGCGAGCACGAGCGCCGCTCCTGCGAGTCGACCGAACGTCAATTCCCGCATCGCCAGGCCGAACAGACCGAAGCGGTCGATGACCAGGGCGCCGACGAGTTGTCCCGCCACGACGAGACACAGCAGGGCGCCAGTGCCGATTCGCGGCGCGAGGAAGACGCTGGCGCCGAGATAGACGGCCCCGATCGTCCCACCGGCGACCAGCAGATACGGCGGCTGCCTGAGGACGTCGGAGAGACTCGGGATCTGGCGGAACGCGACGAGGTCGGCGGTTACGATGACCGCGAGGCCGACGGCGAAGGAAACGACCGTCGCCGCGATCGGGCCGCCGATCTGCCGCCCGAGCTGGGAATTGACGCTCGCCTGGAACGGAAACAGGAAGCCGGCGACCAGCGCCAGTGTCGAGTACAAGATTGCGAGCGGCGACATGTCGGCTGTTCCGGGCGGTGTCGGGGGCGCGAGCCGGAAGCGGCGCGTCGCAATCTCTGCGTCGCGCCGCGAGGCTCGGAAGCGTGAGCGCGCCCTATTTCGCCATCGCCTTGTCGATCACCACATCCGTGTAGGCGCCGACCGGCTCCTTGGATATGACCGGGTCGGAACCGCCGGTCAGCAGCGTGGCGACCGTGCGCTTGTAGTCGGCGGGATCGAGCTTGCCGTCGGACCCTTCGGTGAGCTTGTTGATCTCACCCATCATCTGCTGCTGGTGATGCTCGGTCTGGGCGCCGGTGGCGTCGTTGTCGAGCACGATCTTCGCAGCGGCGTCGGAATTGGCGCGCGCCCAGGCCCAGCCCTTCATCGAGGCCTTGACGAAGCGCGCCATCTTGTCGACGAAAGCCGGATCCTTCAGCTTGTCTTCCATGACGTAGAGGCCGTCCTCCAGCGTGGCGACCCCCTGGTCCTCGTATTTGAACACGACGAGCTGGCTCGGCTTGTAGCCCGCGTCGATGACCTGCCAATATTCGTTGTAGGTCATGGTCGAGATGCAATCGGCCTGTTTCTGAAGCAGCGGGTCGACGTTGAAGCCCTGCTTGAGCACCTTCACCCCGCCTGCCGAACCGTCGGTCTTGAAGCCGAGCTTGCCCATCCAGTTGAGGAACGGATATTCGTTGCCGTAGAACCAGACGCCGAGGGTGCGATTCTTGAGGTCGGCCGGGGTCTTGACTCCGGTTTCCGCCCGGCAGGTCAGTTCGAGGCCCGAATGCTTGAACGGCTGGGCGATGTTGACCATCGCGACGCCTTTCTCGCGGGTCGCCAGGGCGGCCGGCATCCAGTCGACGACGACATCGGCGCCGCCGCCGGCGAGCACCTGTTCCGGCGCCACGTCCGGACCGCCCGGCTTGATCGTGACGTCGAGATCCTCGTCCTTGTAGAAGCCCTTGTCCTTGGCGACGTAGTAGCCCGCGAACTGCGCCTGCGTGACCCATTTGAGCTGCAGCGTCACCTTGTCGGCGGCGTGCGCGGTCCCGACCGCCAGCAGCGCCGTGGTCGCGACCAACCCGCATATTAGCTTTCTCATACCCTGCTCCTCCTGCTACAAACCCTGGATCACGCGCGTCGCTGGCGATAGGACGCATGCCAGAACGTCACCTGGCGCTCGATCAGCGCGACGAGACCATAGAACGCCGAGCCGGCGATGGCCGCCACCACGATGGTCGCCCAGACCATGTCGATGCTCATGCGGCCGACCTCGGTGCTGATGCGAAAGCCCATGCCGACGGTCGGCGTGCCGAAGAATTCGGCGACGATCGCGCCGATCATCGCGAGCGTCGTGTTGATCTTGAGCGCATTGAATACGAAGGGCAGCGCCGCCGGCAGCCGCAGGCTGCGCAGGGTCCGGCCGTAGCTCGCGCCATAGGTCTTCATCAGGTCGCGCTCCATCGCCCCCGCGCTCGCGAGTCCCGCCACGACGCTGACCAGCATAGGAAAGAAGGTCATGATGACGACGACGGCGGCCTTGGACTGCCAATCGAAGCCGAACCACATCACCATGATCGGCGCGACGCCGACGATCGGCAGCGCCGAGACGAGGTTGCCGAGCGGCAGCAGGCCGCGCTGCAGGAACGGCGAGCGATCGACGAGGATAGCGACAAGGAGGCCGGCGGCGCAGCCGATCACATAGCCGGCGATCACGCCCTGGATCGTCTGCGCGAAATCGGCGGCCAGGGTCGGGATGGAATGGACGAGCCGGGCGAAGATCGCCGAGGGGGCGGGCAGGATGATGACGGGCACGCCGAAGCCGCGCACGACGAGCTCCCAGGCGATCAGGACGCCCGCGCCGAACAGGGCGGGCGGCGCGAGGTCGGCCGCGCGCGCCCTCATCGGACGAATCCCATGCGGCGGGACACGAGGCGATCGGCGAGGCCGATCAGGCCGACCAGAGCCGCCGACAGGGCGGCCGCGGTGAACAGCGCCGCCCAGATTTGCACGGTCTGCCCATAGTAGGAGCCCGCGAGCAGCCGCGCGCCGAGCCCGCCATCCTCGCTCTTGGTGACCTCGGCGACGACCGCGCCGACCAGCGCGGCCGCGACGCCGATCTTCATGCTGGCGAAGAAGAACGGCGCGCTCGCCGGCGCGCGCAGCTTGCGGAAGGTCTGCGCCCGCGTCGCGCAATAGGTGCGCATCAGATCGACCTGCAGCGGATCGGGCGAGCGCAGGCCCTTGACCATGCCGACGGCGACCGGAAAGAACGAGAGATAGGCGGCGATGACCGCCTTGGGGAGGATGCCGGTGATGTCGAACTGGTTGAGGATGACGACGATCATCGGCGCCAGCGCGATGATCGGGATCGTCTGCGAGGCGACGATCCACGGCATCAGCGATTTTTCGAGCGCGGCGAGATTGACGATGAGGACGGCGAGCGCAATGCCGAGCGCCGACCCGATCGCAAAGCCGAGCAGCGTCTCCTGCAGGGTGATGAGGCCATGATGGACGAGGCTGCGCTTCGAGCTCGGCGCGGTCTCCAGCACCGACCGGTCGAGTTCGGCGACGATCTGGTGCGGCGCAGGCAGTTTCGGGCGGTCCATGTTGAGATCGGCGGCGGCGAGATCGGCGAAGGAGTAGCTCGCGACGCCGGCGTTGGCGAAGACATCCTCCTGAAGCTGCCTGTTCATGAATATCGCGCCGACATACCAGACCGCGACCAGCGCGGCGATCACGATCGCGACCGGAAGGGCGCGGGTCATGCGCGCGCGCTCCGCGCGTCCCGCTCAATCCTCATAGGAATGGCCCTCGCGCAGGCCCTGCCGGACGCGGTTGGCGACCTCCAGGAACGCCGCGGTCTCGCGGATGTCGAGCGTGCGGTCGCGCGGAAAATCGCAGGCGATGACGTCATGGATCCGGCCTGGCCGCGGCGACATCACGACGATGCGGGTCGACAGGAACACCGCCTCCGGAATCGAATGGGTGACGAACAGGACGGTCTTGCGCGTCGCGTCCCACAATTGCAGCAGTTGCGCGTTGAGCTTGTCGCGCACGATCTCGTCGAGCGCGCCGAACGGTTCGTCCATCAGCAGAAGGTCGGGATCGAAGGAGAGAGCGCGCGCGATCGAGGCGCGCTGCTGCATGCCGCCCGACAATTGCCAGGGAAACTTCTTGCCGAAACCGGTCAGGTTGACGAGTTCGAGCCCGCGCGCGACGCGCGCGTCGCGCTCGGCCTTGGGGTAGCCCATGATTTCGAGCGGCAGGGCGATGTTGCGGGCGACGTTGCGCCAGGGATAGAGCGCCGGCGCCTGGAACACATAGCCGTAGGCGCGCCGCGCGCGCGCCTCTTGCGGGCTCAGGCCGTTGACCCGGATGACGCCCGACGTCGGCGTCTCGAGATCGGCGATCGCACGCAGCAGCGTCGTCTTGCCGCAGCCGGACGGCCCGATGAACGAGACGAATTCGCCGCGCTCCACCGCGAGATCGATCCCGCTCAGCGCCTGCACCGGTCCGTCCGCCGTCGTGAAGCTCAGCGAGAGATCGACGACGTCGATGACTCGCTCGCCGACCGCCGCTTCGCGTGGAGGGGTCAGCGTGTTGAGCATGTCAGCGGGCGACGCCCTTGGCCGCCGTATGCTGTTTCCAGGCGGCGAGCGCGCGCGCCTCGGCGGGGAACGGCTCGCGCCTGACGAACTTGCCGCGGCCCGGCTCGACCTGCACCTTGCCGTCGCGCCACGGCACCTCGCCACGCGACAGGGTGAAGCGCGGCAGGCCCTTCACCTTCACACCCTCGAAGACGTTGTAGTCGATCGCCGAGAGCTGGGTCGCGGCGGAAATCGTCTTGGTCGCTTTCGGGTCCCACACGACCAGATCGGCGTCGGCGCCGGGGATGATCGCGCCTTTCTTCGGATAGAGGTTGAGAATGCGGGCGATGTTGGTCGAAGTGGCGGCGACGAACTCGTTCATCGTCAGCCGGCCGGTGCCCACGCCGTAGGTCCACAGCAGCGGCATGCGGTCTTCGAGTCCGCCGGTCCCGTTGGGGATTTTGGTGAAATCGTCCTTGCCATAGGCCTTCTGCGCGGTCGTGAACGCGCAATGGTCGGTCGCGACGACCTGCAGCGAGCCGGCGCGCAGGCCGTTCCAGAGGTCGTCCTGATTCTTCTTGTCGCGGAACGGCGGCGACATGACGCGGCGCGCCGCATGCGTCCAGTCCTTGTCGAAATATTCGCTCTCGTCGAGCACGAGATGCTGGATGAGGGGCTCGCCGTAGACGCGCATGCCCTTGGCGCGCGCGCGCCGGATCGCCTCGTGCGCCTGGATGCAGGAGACATGGACGATGTAGAGCGGGCAGCCCGCCTGGTCGGCGATCATGATCGCGCGGTTGGCCGCCTCGCCTTCCACCTCGGGCGGGCGCGACAGCGCATGGCCCTCGGGTCCGGTGATGCCGGCCTTCATGTATTTGGCCTGAAGCGAGGCAACGACGTCGCCGTTCTCGGCGTGGACGAGCGGCATGGCGCCGAGTTCGGCGCAGCGCTGGAACGAGGCGAACATCTCCTCGTCGTTGACCATCAGCGCGCCCTTGTAGGCCATGAAATGCTTGAAAGTCGTCACGCCCTTCTCGACGACCTTGCCCATGTCCTCGCGCACCTTGTCCGACCAGTAGGTGATGCACATGTGGTAGGCGTAGTCGGCGCAGGCGGTCTTGGAGCGGCGGTCCCAGTCCGCCCAGGCGTCCATCAACGGCTGGCCATTGCCGGGAATGCAGAAGTCGACGACCATGGTCGTCCCGCCCGACAGGGCCGCCTTGGTGCCGCTCTCGTAGTGATCGGCCGAGGTCGTGCCCATGAACGGCATTTCGAGATGGGTGTGTGGGTCGATGCCGCCCGGCATGACGAAGCACTCGGATCCGTCGAGCGTCGCGTCGCCCGCTAGATTGGGCCCGATCGCCGCGATTTTCTCACCTTCGACGAGGACGTCGGCCTTGTAGGTGCGATCGGCGGCGACGATCGTGCCGCCCTTGATGACCAGAGACATTTCCAGCTCTCCGAGAGTTTTCCGAAAGACGCCGCCCGGTTCAGGCGACGATCTCCGCCTTTTCCAGCACCGCGTGCATCAAGACGTTGGCGCCCGCGGTCGCCCATTCCTGTTTGATGTCCTCGCTCTCGTTGTGGCTGACGCCGTCGACGCATGGCGTGAAGATCATCGAGGTGGGCGCCACCCGCGCGAGGTAGCAAGCATCGTGCCCGGCGCCCGAGACGATATCGCGGTGCGAAAGCCCGAGATGCCCGGCGGCGCGGCGCACCGCTTCGACGCAACCTTCGTCGAACGGGACCGGCGGATAATAGAAGACCTGCTTGATGTCGGCGGACAGTCCGCTCGCCGCCGCGATTTCCGCGACGCCCTCCATCAGTGCGGCGTCCATCTCGGTGAGGGTCGCGTCGATCGGATGGCGGAAATCGACGGTCATGAACGCCTCGCCGGGGATCACGTTGCGGGAGTTGGGGTAGGGGTTCAGCATGCCGACGGTCGCCACCGCCAGCGGGGCCTTCGACAGGCCGATCTGGTTGACGCGTTCGACGATCCGCGCCGCCCCGAGCAGCGCATCCTTGCGGCGCGGCATCGGCGTCGAGCCCGCGTGGCTCTCGAAGCCGGTCAGGCGGATTTCGTACCAGCGCTGGCCCTGGCCGTGGGTCACGACGCCGATGTCGAAGGACTCGTCCTCGAGGATCGGGCCCTGCTCGATGTGCAGTTCGAAGAAGGCGTGGATCGGACGGCCGCCGATCGGCTCGCTGCCCTTATAGCCGATTCGTTCGAGTTCGGCGCCGAGCGTCTTGCCCTCGGCGTCGACCCGCGAATAGGCGAATTCCTTGGTGTAGGCGCCCGCGAACACGCCCGAGGAAATCATCGCCGGCGCGTAGCGCGAGCCCTCCTCGTTGGTCCAGTTGGCGATTTCGATCGGGCGGCGCGTCCGGATCTTCAGGTCGTTGAGCGAGCGAACGACCTCGAGAGCGCCGAGGACGCCGAGCACGCCGTCGAACTTGCCGCCGGTCGGCTGGGTGTCGAGATGGCTGCCCATCATGACCGGGGGCAGATGGTCCTCGAGGCCGGCGCGGCGCGCGAACATGTTGCCCATCTCGTCGACTTTTACGACGCAGCCCTCCTTCTCGCACCAGGCGGTGAACAACGCGCGGCCCTGCTTGTCGAGATCGGTGAGGGTCAGGCGCTTGCAACCCCCCTTGGGCGTGCCGCCGATGACCGCCATTTCCATGAGCGCGTTCCAGAGCCTCTGCCCGTTGATGCGAACGTTCGACAGGTCTGACATCGCCGGCGGCGCTCCTTTCGGCTACCTCCCGACGCTATTATGAATTTGACCAAATGGTCAAATGCCGCAATCCTTGCCAAGGCGCCGAAAATTGCGGCGCCGCGCTGGACGTCGGCGCCGCCGCGACGCACCCTCCCGCCCGAGGGAAGCCAAACGGATCAATCGTCTCCGTCGCACGACCGGGGACACGGACCCGGCGGGCTGGGGGCAAGCCGGGGATGCCTTGTGAACCGGGGGATGCCTTGTGAACAAGCCTCTCATCAGGCCGTCGATCCGCGCGGAAAACGAGCGGATGCTTCTCGAGGCGGCGGAATCGGTTTTCGCCGAACGCGGTTTCGGCGGCGCGACGACGGCGGCGATCGCGGCGCGCGCCGGCGTGCCCAAGGCCAATCTCCACTATTATTTCGCGACCAAGGCGGCGCTCTACCGCGCGGTGATCGGGCGGGTGCTGACCGCCTGGTTGGAGGCTGCCTCGTCGTTCGACGAGAGCGACGATCCGCGCGAGGCCCTGTCGCGCTACATCGGCGCCAAGATGGATCTCGCGCGATCCATGCCGCTGGGATCGCAGATCTGGGCGAGCGAAATCATGCGTGGCGCTCCGGTCATCCAGGATTTTCTCGAGACGACGCTCGCCGAGTGGGTGGAGTCGCGTGGGCATGTCGTGCAGCGCTGGATCGGGGAGGGGAAAATGCGGCCGGTCGAACCCCGCTATCTCTTCTACATGATCTGGGCGACGACGCAGCACTACGCCAACGCCGCCCATGAGATCGCCACGTTGGAAAAAGGGCGTCCGCTCGACGACGCCAAATTCGAATTCGCCAAGCGCCAGGTGATCGAGACGATCGTGGCCGGCCTGATCGTCGCGTGACTGCACGCTCTGGTTGTGCTAGAAGGGCTGCCTCGATGCAAAACCGGGGAGCCGCAATGGGTACTTATTCTTTGAAATATCAAGCAATTCGCGCCGCTGCAGGCGTCATCCTGCCGGCCGCGCTGGCGATCGGTTCGACTTCGATCGCGCGGGCGGCCGGGACGGGATGCGACGCCGGCGCATGGCCGCTCTCGGCCATCCAGGCTCGATTCGGCGGGCCATTGCCGACGCTCGTCAATGGCGACTCGCTGCCGGCGCTCGGCACGCCGGCGCTGGTCAACCTGTCGGCGCAGGCCGACGTCAAGTTCCTGCATCCGCCCGGCCGCGCCGCCAGGGCCAATCCGGCCTACGCGGCGGTCGTCAAGCTCGGCGCCCAGCCGGCCGGGACCTATCAGATCACGGTTTCTGGCGGCGCGTGGATCGATCTTGCCGAAAATGGCGATCTCGACGGCCAGGCCGGCTATGTCCGACGCAGAACTTGCCCCGGCGTCGACAAGAGCATCCGGTTCAAGACCGGCGGCGGTCCGCTGGCGATCCAGATCAGTGGGGTCTACGCCAAGACGATCAAGATCGAGGCGGCGCGGGCCGAGTGATCGGGCGCCGCGGCGCCGGGTGGGGGGCGTCGGTCGCGGCGCCCCCACGCCCGATCGTCCGAATCGTCGCGCCGAAGCGGATGCATCCGGCCTTTGCAGCGTCTAAACCCTGATCCGCCGGCGGGGCGAAGCTGAAGCAGAACGGATTGGCGCGTGATCATTCTGGGCATCTACCACTCGCATGACGCAGGCGCGGCGCTCTATGACGATTACCGGCTGATCGCCGCCGTGGCGCAGGAGCGGGTCACCCGGATCAAGAGCGACGGCGGTCGCTTTCCCGGCGAGGCGGTCGCCGAATGCCTCGCGCAGGCCGGCCTCGCTCTCGACGACGTCGAGGCGGTCGCGCTGCCGCGGGTCAACTATCCCGCGCGGTATTTCACCGCGCGCTCGCGATGGCCGTTTCCTGTTTCGCGCCGCCCGGAGCGCGAACTGATCCGCGCGATGACGCGCCAGTGGATCGGCGATCCCGCTCTGGCCCTCGATGCGCCGCGCTACCTCGCCGACCAGGGACTGCGGCCGGCGCGCATCTCCTTCTACAACCATCATCTGGCGCACGCGCTCGCCGCTCTGTTCCATACCGGCTATGACGACGCGCTGATCTATACATCCGACGGCGGCGGCGATCGCGCCTACTACAGCGCGCGCCGCCTCAGGGCCGGGCGGCTGACCGACCTGTTCGGCGGCGAGGCGGATTCGCTGAAGCTGCGCCGACCCCAGCACAAGGCCGACAGCCTCGGGCTGCTCTACTATAATGCGACAGCCTGCCTCGGATTTCGCCCCAATCGCCACGAGGGAAAAGTGCTGGGGCTCGCGGCATTCGGCGAACCCGTCCATGCCGATGAACTCGCGCGCCGCTATCGGGTCCGCGACGACGGACAGATCGTCGCGACCGCCAGCCCCGAAGCCATCCTCGCGGATATCGAACGCATCGTCGCGAATTCGCGGCGCGAGGATGTCGCAGCCTCCGTGCAGCAGGTTCTCGAACGGATCACGCTCGCCTCGCTCGACCGCATCGTCACGCGCGAGACGCCGCGCAATCTCGCCGTCGCCGGCGGCGTATTCGCCAATGTCAAGCTGACCCAGCGCATCGCGGAGCGCTTTGCGTTCGAGGAAGTATTCGTCTATCCCGCGATGTCGGACCAGGGCGAGGCGGCCGGCGGCGTCCTGCAATTGCTGCTGGAGCGCGATGGTCTGGCGACTTTCCTCTCGCGGCGCGAGAGGCTGGGCAACCTCTATTTCGGCCGCGACTACAGCGACGAGGCCGACGAGGCGTTCGTGCGCGGCGGCGCGGCTCGCCTCGTCGGCGACGCCATCCCCGAGGCCGCGGCGGCGATGCTGGCGGAGCGGAGAATCCTCGGACTCTATCTCGGACGCGGCGAATATGGTCCACGAGCGCTGGGCGCGCGCACCATCATGGCCTCGCCCGCCGACCGCGCGATCAACGACTGGCTCAACAAGCGGCTCGAGCGTACGGAATTCATGCCATTCGCGCCGGTGGTGCGCGACGCGCGGGTCGAGGAAATTTTCGATCTGCCGCCGGCGCTGCACTACACGGCGCGCTACATGACCGTCACCTGCGACGTCAAACCGGGATGGCGCGAACGCATCCCCGCGGTGGTTCATGTCGACGGCACGGCGCGCCCGCAGGTGATCCGGCGCCAGGACAATCCCGTCTATTACGACATTCTGCGCCGGTTCGAGGAGATCACGGGTCTGCCGTGCGCGATCAATACTTCGTTCAACGCCCACGAGGAGCCGATCATCAACCGGCCCGACGAGGCCCTGCGCGCGCTGACCCAGGGGCGCGTCGACCGGCTCGTCACGGCGACAGGCATATTCGCGAGGGATGCGCGCAGCGCCTGATCGCGCGCGCCGGCCGGCGATCAGTCGGCATGCGAGCCGCGCAGGGCGCTGAGCCGGATCAATTGTTCGATGAAGAGCTTGCGCTCCTGCTCCGAGCCGATCAGAGCGGCGATGCGGGCCTCGTGGGCGACCCGAATGGCATGAAACTTCTCGATCGCCGAGCGTCCCGATCCGGTGAGGAACAGCGCGTTGGCCCGGCGGTCGCCGGCGAGTTGACGACGCACGACCAGATCCCTGCGTTCGAATTCGTCGACGAGCTTGACGAAATTGGATCGCTTGATCCCGAGGGATTCGGCGATGGCGGCTTGGGAACAACCGGGATTGCGATCGATCGCGGTCAGCACCCCATATTGGGAAGGGCGAATGTCATGCTCTGCGAAGGAGCGAATGAAGTCGTCGAAGACGGCGAGTTGGGCGCGTCGAAGATGATAGCCGATGACATCCGTCAGCGCCGAGAGGTCGATCGGCCCGCCGGCG
>JBEKZS010000047.1:0-26292 GCA_049509635.1 Roseiarcus sp. | reverse complement strand
GCCGCGGCCGACCACGGCCGCGGCGATCACCAAAGGGTCTTGTCGGCATAGGGCCAGCGCCGGGCGCGCGGGTCAAGCTTCGCGGCGCGCCTCTCGGCGCGACGCGACCGCCGGAGGCGGCGCGAGCTTGACGCGCGCGCCCGGCCCTGGCAGCGCGGCGGATGGGATTTGCGTTGCGGCCCGTCGGCGGGCCGATGGCGGGGGACGATGCGCGCGAACCGGGCGATCGACAGACGAGGGCGGCGGGACTTATGCTGTCAATCGGTATCCTGTCCCCGATTTCCGAGCCGCCTCCGGCGGTCGCTCCGCGCCAAGAGCCGCTCCGCGAGGCTCGACCCGCGCGCCCGGCCCTGGCCGTCATCGACCGAGACCTTTTGGCGCCCAGCGCGGCCCATCGGCCGCACCTCGCACCAAAAGGTCACGGTCGCCAAAAGGCCGCGCCGACGGGGCGCAGTCACCCCCCGGCGACGAAGTCGTCCGGCGGGGCCGGAGCGAAGCGACGGAGCGGCCTCTCGGCCTCGGGCGATTGCTTGCAATCGCCCTGACTTGACGGCGACCCGGCGGCGTGGCCCTCCACTCCCGTTCCAGCCCTTCACCGGACGACCTCGTCGCCGGGGGATGACGGCGCCGCGTCGGCGCGGCTTCGTCTGGCTGGCTTCGTCGCTTCGCTCCCTCGCCATGACGGCGGCGGCCGAGGCCACGCTCGCTGCGACCGCCGACGCGACCTCGCCTCCGTCGGCGCCGTCCGAATGTCTGTAAAAACGAAATCTGAAAAATCACTTCCCAAATTCCAAAAACTCGGCTATGGTCCCATCATTAGCCCCCTCCACAGGAGCCCCGCCATGACCGACACAGCCGTCCCCACGTCCCCGCCCGCCGCCTCGGTCAGCGCGATCGAGCGGGAAGTCCGCCGGCATCGGATCATGGAGCGCGTGCTGGGCGGATGGAGCTACGAATTGATCGCCAGGAATGAGAATCTGACGCCGCGGCGGATCCGCCAGATCGTCAGGCAGACGCTCGAGCGGCGCGAGGCCGATCGCGCCGCCGAGCATGTCCGCCTGCAGACCGCCAGGCTCGGCGCCTCGCTGCGACTCGCCGCCGGCAAGGTCGAGGACGGCGAACTCGGGGCGATCGACCGGCTGTTGCGCGTGCTCGACCGGCTCGACCGCTACCAGACCAAGGCGGCGGCGCCGCCGCCCCGCGACGAGGTCGCCGAAGGCGCCCGCAGATTCGACGCCAAGCTCGACGATCTCCTGCGCAGGGCCGCCGAGGACAAGGCGCGGGCCGCCGCCGCGGCGCGCGGGGGGCCGGACGGCGGCGCGCCGCAGAGCCCCGCGCGGTCGTGACCCCCGATGCGTCCCCGCCATCGACATCGAAGAGCGCCGTCAGCAGCGATCCTCGCCGTCGGGGACGCTGGTTCGTTCGTGATGCGATTCGCCCTTGTCCCATCGCCGGCGCCGCCGGGGCCCTCCGAGGGCGCCGGAAGCGCGGGCGCCCCGGGTCGGATAATCCTTCCGCTCGCTCGCAAACCCTTGAAAATCCAACGAAAACCTGAGAATGAGAGATTTCCAAAGGCCTTCCAAAGGGCTTCCAAAGGACTTCCAAAGATTTCACCCGCCATCGGGACCGGGCGATGCGGTCCTCCTCGGGACGCCCGCCGTGAGCCCGGGATCGCGGCTCGTTGCGCGCGTCCGGGCGGCGCCGCCCCCTCCCCGGCGCCCGCCCGCCTTGCGGGGGAGGAAGGCGCGCTCGGCGCGCTAGCCCGGGAACACCGTGAACCCGCCGTCGACCCGCAGCACCTGGCCGTTGATGAATTTCGACCGGTCGCCGGCGAGGAACGCCACCGCATCGGCGATTTCGGCGGGTTCGGCGTAGCGGTTGAACGACTTGCCGGAGGAATCCATCCGCCTGGGGTCGACGACCCGGGTCGCCTGGAAGCGCGCGGTCTTGGTCGCGCCGGGGCTCACCGCATTGATCCGCACGCCGTCCTCCATCAGCTCCTTGGCGAGGCAGCGGGTGTAATGGACGACCGCCGCCTTCAGCGTGGAATAGACCACTTCGGGGGAGACGCCGATATGGGCGGCGGCCGAGGCGATGTTGATCACCGAGCCGCGTCCCGCCTTCACCATCGGCGGCACGAACGCCTGGACGACCAGCATCGTGCCGACCAGGTTGTTGTTGATCAGGGTCTGGATGTCCTCCAGCGAAATGTCGAGCGCATTGTTCGGGCTCGGCTTGCCGCCGGCGGCGCCGATGTCGCCGCCCGCGCAATTGACCAGCACGTCGACGACGCCGAGCTTGTCCTCGATCGCCCTTCTCATCGCGGCGACCGCCTCCTTCGAGCCGATGTTGCCGGTCACCGCGGTCGTGCGGCCGCCGTATTTCTCGATCTCCCGGGCGACGACGCCCAGATTGTCCGCCTCGCCGTATTTGGCGGTCGCGGTCCAGTCGAGATCGTGGATCGCGACATCGGCGCCGAGTTCGGCGAGCCGCTCGGCGATGGTGCGGCCGAGCCCGCGGCCCGAACCGGTGACGAAGGCGATTTTCCCCTCGAGTTCCCTGGTCATGTCCTCTCCGCTCCCATCAGGCCGAGCGCCTTCATGTTGGCGGCGCTGCGCAGGATCATCTCGCGTTCGTACCGGACCAGCTCGCCGTCGGCGCCGCGCTCCCAGGGGGTGCGGAAATCGGCGTCCTCGCCGAGCCGGTTGCGCCAGGTCGCGGCGAGGCAGGCGGCGAGGTCGGGCGCGCTCCTCGGCGGATATCCGCGCCACCATCCCGGGGTCAGCAGCCGGACGTGGCGCGCCTCCAGCGCGCCCGGCTCGAGCACGGCGGAGAGCGTGGCGTGATGGCGCGCCAGAATGTCGACGATCTCGACCAACGGCGCCGCGCCGTCGCCGATCGCGCAGCGCACGAGGCGGAAGCCCTCGTCGGTCGCCTGCACCCGATAGTCCTTGAGATGGACGTGGCGCACGAGCGGGGCGATGGCCTCGGTGAAGTCGAGCGGCGCCTCGCCGACCGGGAAGCTGTTGCCGGTGTCGTAGACGATGCCGACATTGTCGCCCGCTTCGCGGCAGAATGCGACGAGTTCGGCGCTGGTGAAATCCTGGTGGTTCTCGATCCCGATCGCGACGCCGCGCCGGGCGGCGGCCTGCGCATAGGCCGGCAGCTTGGCGCGCACGCCCGCCACCAGTTCGCCCCAGCGCGCGCCCGCCGCGGCGCGGTCGCCGCACAGGATCGGGGTCAGCGCGAACCGGATCAGCGCGGCGCCGAGCGCCTCCGCGCAGCGCAGACAGGACTCGATGTCGGCGCTCTGCAGGCCCGAACTGACGATCGGCGTCATGCCGAGCCCGGTGAGCCGCGCGCGCAGCGCGGCGAGCCCGGAATCGTCGAGCGCGGCGAGCCAGGGCTCGAAAATCTCCAGCGTCGCGGCCCCGAGCTCGCGGCCGATCGCGATGAAGCCTTCGAGCCCGCCGCCGCGCGGATTGGCGCGCGGGGATCCCTGGCCCTGGAGGCCGAGCGTGTAGGTCAGTCCATAGGGGTTGAGCCCGACCTGGAACATGCGGCGTCCGTCTCCCGATTGCTGCGCCGCCGCGATCGAGGGCGCGGCGGTCCCGGGTCCGCCCGACGCCGGCCCGGTTGGCCGAATCCTAGCCCAAGCGCGCGGCGAGGTCGATCCCGGCGCCCCCGCCAGTCCGGCGCAAGCTCGTCCTGCGCCAGATGCGGGGGATCCCGAGGGCGCGCCATGAAATTCGCCATCACCGCCATCGACCGCTATTGCGGCGTGTTGGAAGCCTTCCTCGCCGCCGGCTGGGAGCCGGTCAAGCTGTTCACGGTCGAGGCGCGCTCCGAGCTCGACAGCCAGCGCGCCGTGATCGCGCTCGCCGCGCAGCACGGCGCGGCGATCCAGATCTCGAGGATGACCGCGCCCGATCTCGCCGACCTCGCCGCGCGCGGCTGCGAGGCGCTGATCGTGGCGAGCTACGACTGGCCGATCGGCGACTGGACGCCCTATCTCAAATACGCGGTGAACTTCCACGCCTCGCCGCTGCCCGAGGGCCGCGGGCCCTACCCCGCGCCGCGCGCGATCCTGGAGCGGCGCGACGCCTGGGGCGTCGCCTGCCACCGGCTGACCACCGAGATCGACCGCGGCGAAATCCTCGACGCCGAGGCGTTTGCGCTGCGCCCCGACGAATGCCACGAGAGCCTCGACCTCAAGATCCAGATGGCGGCCGCCCGGCTGGCGAGCCGGCTCGCCGGCGATTTCGCCGGCGCCTGGGCGCGCGCGCGGCCGCAGGGCGAGGGCAGCTACTGGCGCAAATGCGCCTTGCGCGAGCGCGTCCTCGATTTCCGCGCGCCGGTCGACGACGTCGTGCGGCATGTGCGCGCCTTCGGCGCGACCGGCTCGCTCGCGGCGATCGGCGCGACCTGGTTCGCGGTCCGGCGCGCGGTCGGCTGGGCGGAGCGCCACGATCTGGCGCCCGGCGCGGTCGCCCATGTCCACAACCGGTCGATCGTCATCGCGACGCCCGACGGCTATGTCGCGCTGCTGGAGACCGAGCCGGCGCCGCGCGCCGCGGTGGTCGAACTGCAGGCGCAGCTGCGGCCGCCCGGCGCGCCGCCTCAGCGCGCGGCGAGCCAGCCGGCGATCGCGCGCGCGGCATCAGAGGCGACCTCGGCGGAAAACCCGCTTCCCGCCCAGCGCGCGGCCGCCGCGTCCAGGCGCGCCGCCTCGGCCGCGCCATAGCCGGTGCGCACGAGCGCGCCGCGCTTCAGGCCGGCGGCGACGCCCGCCTCGAGATCGCTCAGCCGGTCGCCGACGACGAGGGACCGGCCGAGATCGACGCCGAGCCGCGCGCGCGCCTCGAGCAGCATGCCGGGGGCCGGCTTGCGCCAGGGATGGTCGGCGACCGCGAGCGCGCCCCTGCCGTCTGGGTGATAGCCGCAGCCGAAGATCGCATCGATCCGGGCGCCGGCGCGCGCCAGCCGCGCCGCGATTTCGTCCTGCACGGCGGCGAAATCAGCCCAGGACAGCCGCCCGCGCGCGACGCCCGACTGGTTGGTGATCGCGACCACCGCGATTCCGGCGCCGTTCAGCGCGGCGATCGCCGCCGCCACGCCCTCGGTCAGGCGCACATCCTCCGGCCGGCGCAGGAAATGAACCTCCTGCGCGATCACCCCGTCGCGGTCGAGGAATGCGGCGGGCCGGCCGGCGAAACCGGCGTCGGACGCGCGCTGCGCCCACAGGCCGACGCCATCGATGAGGAAGGGGGACGCGCCGGCGCTCACAGGTCCTTGACCAGCCGCAGCGCGTCATAGATCGCCGCATGGGTGTTGCGCGCGGCGACCGCGTCGCCGATCCGGAACAGTCGGAACGCGCCGTCGGGATTGCCGGCGATCGTCTGCGCCCGCCCCGCGATCAGCGCGGCATAGTCGACGGCGCCCAGATTGCGCGACAGCGGCTTGAGCGCGAAATAGAGGTCGTCGAGCGGGATCGTGCCGTGGTTGACGACGACCTGGTCGACGCGCCGCTCCTGCCGCACCCCGCCATAGTCGCTGCCGATCGAAGCGATGAGCCCGTTGCCCTCGCGCCGCACCGATTCCAGGCGGAGCGCGACGGTGAAGGTCGCCTCGCGCTTCTGCAGGCTGCGCATGTAGGGCACGAGGTTCATCGCCATCACCTCGGGGGCGAACGTGCGGTCGGGCGTCATGATTTCGACCCGCGCGCCGGTCTCCGCGACGACCTCGGCCGCCTGCAGCGCGGCATGGTCGCCCGCATCGTCGAACAGCAGCACATTGGCGCCGGGGATCGCGTCGCCGGCGATGACGTCCCAGCTGGAGACGACGAGGTCGTCGCCCGCGCTCAGCACCTGCGTGTGCGGAACGCCGCCGGTCGCGACGATCGCGACGTCGGGCCGTTCGGCGAGCACCGTCTCGGCCTCCGCCCAGACGTTGAAGCGGAAGGTCACCCCGCGCGCCTCGCATTGGGCCATCCGCCAGTCGACGATGCCCATCATCTCGCGCCGGCGCGCGCTGCGCGCGGTCAGCCGGATCTGACCGCCGGGTCTGGCCGCCGCCTCGAACACCACGACCTCGTGGCCGCGCTCGGCTGCGACCCGCGCCGCCTCCAGCCCCGCGGGACCGGCGCCGACGATGACGATCCGGCGCCGGACCGCGGCGCCGGCGATCGCGTGCGGCATGGTCGTCTCGCGGCCGGTCGCGGCGTTGTGGATGCAATAGGCGGCGCCGCCCTGGTAGATGCGGTCGAGGCAGTAATTGGCCCCGACGCAGGGGCGGATCGCGTCCTCGCGGCCCTCGAGGATCTTGCGGACGATATGCGGGTCGGCCATGTGCGCGCGGGTCATGCCGACCATGTCGAGCTTGCCGGAGGCGATCGCGTGGCGGGCGGTTGCGACGTCGGCAACCCTGGCGGCGTGGAAGGTCGGGAACCGCGTGGCGGCGCGGATTTCGCCGGCGAAGTCGAGATGCGGCGAGGCGGCCATGCCCTGGATCGGAATGACGTCGGTCAGCGCGGCGTCGGTGTCGATATGGCCGCGGATGACGTTGAGAAAGTCGACGAGGCCGCTGTCCTTCAGCCGGCGCGAGATTTCGAGGCCATCCTCCCTGGTCAGGCCGCCGGCGACGGCCTCGTCGGCGGTGTAGCGAACGCCGACGATGAAGTCCGGCCCGACGCGCGCGCGGATCGCGCCGAGGACCTCGAAGCCGAAGCGCAGCCGGTGGTCCAGCGCGCCGCCAAAGGGAGCCTCGAGATCATTGGTCAGCGGCGACCAGAACTGGTCGATGAGATGGCCATAGGCCTCGAGCTCGATCCCGTCGAGCCCGGCCGCCTTCATGCGCTCGGCGGCGTCGGCGTAGTCGCCGACGATGCGGGCGATGTCCCAGTCCTCGATCCGCTTGGGGAAGGCGCGATGGGCTGCCTCGCGCCGGTGCGAGGGCGCGACGACCGGCAGCCAGTCGTCCCTGTCCCAGCGCGTGCGCCGGCCCAGATGGGTCAGTTGGATCATCACCGCCGCGCCATGGTCGCGGCAGGCGTCGGCGAGTTCCTTCAGCCAGGGCACGACCTCGTCCTTGTAGGCGAGGATGTTGTTGAACGCCGGCGGGCTGTCGCGCGCGACGGAGGCCGAGCCCGCGGTCATCGTCAGCGCGATTCCCGCCTTAGCCCGCTCGACGTGATAGGCCCGGTAGAGCGCCTTGGGCATGCCGTCCTCGGCATAGGCCGGCTCGTGCGCCGTCGTCATGATCCGGTTTCTGAGCGTCAGGCCCTTGAGCCGATACGGCCGCAGCAGCGGGTCATCCTTCATCGGCGGGGCTCCTTGCGCCGGGACGGAATCGAGTCGGGGGCATTGTCACCGTCGCTCCGGTCTGCTGCATTGGGCCAAGCCCGCTCCGACGATAAGGCGCCCGGCATGAACAATGAAGTCTTCATCACCTGCGCGGTGACCGGGGCCGGCGACACCGTGGGCCGGCATCCCGGCGTGCCGGTGACGCCCAAGCAGATCGCCGAGGCCGCGATCGAGGCGGCGCAGGCGGGCGCGGCGATCGCCCATATCCACGTCCGCGATCCCGAAACCGGCAGGGCGGCGCGCCGCCTCGACCTCTATCGCGAGGTGGTCGACCGGATCCGCTCGTCCGGCGTCGACGTGGTGATCAACCTCACCGCCGGCATGGGCGGCGACGTCGTGTTCGGGGCGGGCGAGAGTCCGCTGCCGCTCGATCCCGCCGGCACGGACATCGTCGGTCCGACCGAACGGCTCGCCCATGTCGCCGCGCTGCTGCCGGAAATCTGCACGCTCGACTGCGGCACGATGAACTTCGCGCTCGGCGACTATGTGATGACCAACACGCCCTCGATGCTGCGCGCGATGGCGCGGCAGGTCCAGGCGCTCGGCGTGCGCCCCGAGCTCGAGGTGTTCGACGCCGGCCATCTCGTCTTCGTCAGGCAGCTGATCAAGGAGGGGCTGATCGACGACCCCTGCCTGATCCAGCTGTGCATGGGCGTCGCCTATGGCGCGCCCGACGATCCGCTGACGTTGATGGCGCTGGTCAACCAGGTTCCGCCGGGAGCGATCTTCAGCGCCTTCTCGATCGGCCGCCATCAATTGCCCTATGCGGCGATGGCCGCGCTGGTCGGCGGCAATGTGCGCGTCGGGCTCGAGGACAACCTTTTCCTCGACCGCGGCGCGCTGGCGTCGAACGGTCAGCTGGTCGAACGCGCCGCGACGATCGTCACCGCGATGGGCGCGACGGTGCTCGGGCCGACCGAGGTGCGGGCGAAACTGAAGCTGACGCAGAGGCGGTCATGAGCAATCTCCCTCGCATCGGACTCGTCGGCGGCGGCGTCATCGGCGCCGGCTGGGCGGCGCGCTTCCTGCTCGAGGGCCATGAAGTCGCCGTCTTCGATCCCGATCCCGAGATCGCGCGCAAACTCGACGCGACCCTCGCCAATGCGCGGCTCGCCCACGCCCGCCTGTTTCCCGGGCTCGCGCGCCCCGAGGGCCGCCTGACGATCGCCGGATCGCTCGCAGAAGCCGTCGCCGCGGCCGATTTCATCCAGGAGAGCCTGCCCGAGCGCGAGGACCTCAAGCGGGGGGCGCTCGCCGGGATCGAGGCGGCCGCCCGGCCCGAAGCGATCGTCGCCTCTTCCACATCGGGCCTGCTGCCGACCCGGCTGCAGGCCGGCATGATGAACCCGCAGCGCTTCGTCGTCGGCCATCCCTTCAACCCCGTCTATCTGCTCCCCCTGGTCGAGGTCTGCGGCGGCGAGCGCACAAGCGCGGCGACCAAGGACGCCGCGATCGCGCTCTACCGCACGGTCGGCATGCGCCCGCTCCTCGTCCGCAAGGAGATCGACGGCTTCATCGCGGACCGGCTGCTCGAAGCGCTCTGGCGCGAGGCGCTGTGGCTCGTCAGGGACGGCGTCGCGACGACCGAGGAGATCGACGATGCGATCCGCTTCGGCGCGGGCCTGCGCTGGTCGTTCATGGGCACGTTTCTCATTTACCGACTGGCGGGCGGCGAGGCGGGCATGCGCCATTTCCTCGCGCAATTCGGGCCGGCGCTGAAGCTGCCGTGGACGAAGCTCGAGGCGCCGGAGCTGACCGAGGAACTCGTCGAACTCGTCGCCGCGCAATCGGACGACCAGGCGGCCGGCGCTTCGATCCGCGAGCTCGAGGCGCGCCGCGACGATTGTCTCGTCGCCATCCTGTCCGCGCTCCGCGGCGCCGCATTCGGCGCCGGCGCGATCGTGGCGGACCACGAGCGGCGGCTGCACGACGGGATCGAGGGTGAATGACCGGCGCGGCGCTTCATTCCACCACACGCCCGGCCGGAATCGCCGATCCAGCGCAAAATGCCGGTCTTGCCCCGGAAAATGTGGTCGCCGAAACCGGCGGGGCGGTATTGCGCTTTGGAAAACCGCCGCCGATAATGAACAGGCTCGACGTCCCCCCAGAGGGACGCGACGCCGGGCCGGAGCAGCATTGCAGGAGACAGAGGGCATGATGAAGCGACACAGCGCATCAGGATTGATCGTCGACCGCCGCGAATTGATGGCGGGCGCCGCCGCTCTCGGCCTCGGACTCGGATTCGGCGTCGATCCGACCTTCGCCGCCGAGACCCCCAAGAAGGGCGGCACGCTCAAGCTCGGCATGGAGGGCGGTAGCGCATCCGACAGCCTCGATCCGCGCACCTATGCCGATTCCATCCCGATTTCCTACGGCTGGCAGATCTGGAACGGTCTGGTCGAAGTCGACGAGAAGGGCGACGCGGTCGGTGAACTCGCCGAGAGCTTCGAAGCCAAGCCCGGCGCCACGACCTGGATCTTCAACATCCGCAAGGGCATCGCATTCACTTCCGGCAAGACGCTCGACGCCGACGACGTCATTTACTCGCTGAATCTCCATCGTGGCGAGACCAAGTCGGGCGCCAAGGATCTGCTCAGCGGCATTTCCGACATGAAGAAGCTGACGCCGCTGCAGGTCGAGTTCACGCTGAAGAGCGGCGACGCCGGCTTCCCCTATGTCTTCGCCGACTACCACATACTCATCGTGCCCAACGGCTTCACCGACTTCTCCAAGCCCGACGGCACCGGGGCCTTCGCACTCGAGAGCTTCGAGCCGGGCGTGCGCGTCATCACCAAGAGCAAGGGCGGCTACTGGAAGCCGGGCCGCGGCAATTTCGACAGCGTCGAGCTGCGCTACATTCCCGACGCGTCGGCACGGACGCAGGCGTTGATCTCGGGCCAGATCGACGCCGCCAACCGTCTCGACGCGCGCACGGTCTCGCTGGTGATGAAGGCCCCTTCGGTCAACGTGGTGAGGACCAAGGGCACCGGCAACCGCTTCGCCTTCGTGGCGCTGTGCGACACCGATCCCTACACCAGCAACGACATTCGCCTCGCGCTCAAATACGGCATCGATCGCCAGAAGATTGTCGACACCGTCTACAAGGGCTTCGCCACCGTCGGCAACGATACGACGGTTCCGCCGTCGATGAAGTATTTCGCCAAGGACGTACCGCAACGGCCCTATGATCCCGACAAGGCGGCGTTCCACTTCAAGAAGGCCGGCAACGCGGGCGCCAAGATGGAGCTTCAGGTCTCCGAGGGCGCCTTTTCCGGCGCGACCGACGCTGGCGTCCTCTATCAGGAATCGATGAAGAAGGCCGGCATCGACCTCGAGGTCAAGCGCGTGTCGGGCGACGGCTACTGGGACAACGTCTGGCTCAAGGCGCCGTTCTGCGCGGTCTACTGGGGCGGCCGCCCGACCTGCGACAACCAGCTTTCGCAGACTTTCCTGTCCTCGGCGAACTGGAACGACACGCACTGGCGCAGCCCGGAGTTCGACAAGATCATCTTCGCCGCCCGCGCGGAACTCGACGAAGCCAAGCGCACGCAGATGTACGCCGACGCCCAGAAGATGATCGTCGACGACGGCGGCATGATCTGCTTCGCGATCGGCGACTATCTCGACGGATACGGCAAGAAGGTGAAGGGCACGGCGCCGCATCCCCATTACGACATGTGCGACCAGCGCGTCGCCGAAAAGGGCTGGTTCGCCTGATCCCGTCGCGCGTGCATCCGTATCCGCCAGAGTGAAAGGCCTCCCGTGCTCCGTCTCATCGCCACCCGAGCCGGACTGGGAATTCTGACGCTTCTGGCGGTTTCGGTCCTGATCTTTGTCTGCACGCAGATCCTGCCCGGCGACGTCGCCTCCGCCGTCCTCGGGCAGCAGGCGACGCCCGACGCGTTGCGCGTGTTCCGCCAGGAGCTCGGGCTCGACAAGCCGGCCTATATCCGTTACCTTCTGTGGTTGTTCGGCGTCCTGCACGGCGATTTCGGGCGCGCGCTGACCAACCAGCGCGACATCATCGAGGAGCTGGCCCCGCGCTTCGCCGCCACCATGTTCCTTGCCGCGTATACCGCGCTGATCGCGGTGCCGCTCGCGGTCGGGCTCGGCATATTCTCCGCGATCCGCGAGGGTAGGTTTTCCGACCGGTTCGTCAACGTGTTGACGCTGGTCGCCATATCGGTCCCCGAGTTCTTTGTCGGCTATCTCCTCATCATCTTCTTCGCGATCGATCTCCCCTGGTTCCCCTCGCTCGCGACCGTCTTTCCCGGGATGGGCGTCGGCGAGCGCTTCTATGTCGCGACGCTGCCGGCGCTCACGCTGACTCTCGTCGTCGCCGCGCATATGCTGCGGATGACCCGCAATTCGGTTCTGTCGATCATGTCGACGCCCTACGTCGAGATGGCCTTTCTCAAGGGCATCTCCCGCAGCCGAGTCGTCATGTGGCACGCGCTCCCGAACGCGGCGGGGCCGATCATCTCGATCGTCGCGCTCGATCTCGCCTATCTCGTCGTCGGTGTGGTGGTGGTCGAGGTCGTGTTCGTCTACCCCGGCGTCGGTCAATACATGGTCGACGCCGTCGCCAAGCGCGACGTGCCGGTGGTTCAGGCCTGCGGCCTCGTGTTCGCGGCCGTCTACGTCACGCTGAATACGCTCGCTGACATCGCGGCCATTCTCGTCAATCCGCGCCTGCGGCGTCGGCGCTAGGGGGAAGGAATGACCTTGTTCGGGCAGAAGGCGCCCCTGACCGCCCAGGTCGGCATGCTCATCGTCGCGGTCGACCTGCTTGTCGCCATTTTCGGGCCGTGGCTGGCGCCGTATGGTCAATCTCAATCGGTCGGCGACACCTGGGGAGCGCCCTCGGCGCAGATGTGGTTCGGGGCCGACCAGATTGGCCGCGACATGCTGACCAGGCTGATCTATGGCGCACGCATGACCATCGGCATCGCCGCGGCGACGACCTTGCTGTCGTTCTTCATTGGCATCACCCTCGGCTTCACCGCGGCCGTCGGGGGCGCCTGGGCCGACGTGCTGCTGTCGCGGCTCGTCGACATCGTCCTGTCGATCCCGCAACTGATCCTCGCGCTGATCATCCTGGGTGTGTTCGGTTCATCGATCCCGGTGCTGATCGTCACGATCGCCGTGCTCGACTCGACGCGCGTCTTCCGCCTCGCGCGCGCGCTCGGCAAGAATCTGACCGTGCTCGAATTCGTCGAGGTCGCGCGAATGCGCGGCGAAGGTCTGTGGTGGGTGATCTCCAAGGAGATTCTGCCCAATGCGATGGCGCCGCTTGTGTCGGAATTCGGGCTTCGGTTCTGCTTCAACTTCCTGTTCGTCGCGACGCTGAGCTTCCTCGGGATCGGCGTCCAGCCGCCCTATGCCGACTGGGGGGGCATGGTGCGCGAGAACGCCGCCGCGATCAATTACGGCCTGCTAGCGCCGCTCTATCCGGCAGTCGCGATCGCGCTGCTGACGGTCGCGGTCAATCTCATCGTCGACTGGCTGCTGTCGATCGACGCACGGCCGTCCGGTTCCCAGGCGGAAATGTGAGGAGTTCGCCCGCATGAGCGAGGATCTCGTACTTCACCTCGAAGGTCTCAGGATCGAGACGATCAAGGGCGTCGTGCTCGTCGACAATGTCAATGTGACGCTGAAGCGCGGCGAAATCCTCGGCCTGATCGGCGAGTCGGGCGCCGGCAAGTCGACGATCGGCCTCGGCGCGATGGCCTACGCGCGCGCCGGCTGCCGGATCACCGGCGGCAGGATCGCCATCAACGGCACGGAATTGCGCGCGAGCACTGCGGTCCAGCGCCGCAACTTCCGCGGCAAGAGCATCGCCTATATCGCGCAGAGCGCGGCCGCCTCGTTCAATCCAGCGATGACTCTGATGGACCAGGTCTGCGAGGCTCCCGTCATCCACGGCGTGATGAGCCGGTCCGAGGCGGAGACCTACGCCCGCCGTCTGTTCCGCACGCTGCAGCTGCCCGATCCCGACACGTTCGGCGACCGTTATCCGCACGAGGCGTCCGGCGGCCAGTTGCAGCGCGCGATGGCGGCGATGGCGATGAGCTGCCGCCCCGACATCATCGTGCTCGACGAGCCAACAACCGCGCTCGACGTGACGACGCAGATCGAAGTGCTCGCGCTGCTGCGCGACCTCATCCGCGAGTTCGGAACCGCCGGCCTCTATATCACCCACGATCTGGCGGTCGTTGCCCAGATCGCCAATCGCATCATGGTGCTACGGCACGGCAAGATGGTCGAGGTCGGCGACGCCCGCCAGGTGCTGGAGAAACCAACCACCCCGTATGCGACCGCGCTCGTCAACGAGCGGCGCGACGCCAAGCACCAGGAGCTGATCGATCCGCCGCGCGGCGCCGCGCCGGTGCTGACGATCGCCAATGTCGAGGCCGGCTATCGCGCCAATACGCCCGCGGTCAAGAACATCAACCTGACGATCGCGCGCGGCGAGACTGTCGCCGTCGTCGGAGAATCCGGTTCCGGCAAGAGCACGCTCGCGCGCATCGTCACCGGATTGCTGCCGCGCTGGGCCGGCGACATCAAGCTGAAAGGCGAGACGCTGACCCCGGCGCTGGCGCAGCGCCAGCGCGATGTGCTGCGCCGACTCCAGATGGTGCACCAGATGCCCGACGTCGCGCTCAACCCGCGCCAGACTCTCGGCGAGATCATCGGCCGCCCGGTGGCCTTCTTCTTCAGCCGGACGGGCGCGGCGAACCGGACGCGCGTCGCCGAACTGCTGCACCTCGTCGGCCTCCCCGAGGATTTCGCAGCGCGCCGTCCCGGTCAGCTGTCCGGCGGCCAGAAACAGCGCGTCTGCATCGCGCGCGCGCTCGCGGCGGAGCCCGACGTGATCATCTGCGACGAACCGACCTCCGCGCTCGATCCACTGGTCGCCGAGGAGGTGCTGAAGCTTCTGCGGCGCCTGCAGGACGAACTCGGGCTCGCCTATATGTTCATCACCCACGATCTGGGCACGGTCCGGCGGATTGCGCACCGGACCGCCGTGATGCTGAAGGGCGAGATCATCGCGCAGGGGCCGACGGCGCAGATCTTCGCCCCGCCGTTCCATCCCTATACGGAAAAGCTGATCGCCTCCGTGCCGGAGATGGACACGACGTGGCTCGATCAAGTCCTCGCGCGGCGGGCGGCCGCCTAGTCGCCCCGGGCGCGCTCGCGATCAAGGGCACGCCGCGATGGCCGCCGTCGAAGTCATCGAGCATTTCTTCATTCCGCTGCCGGACGGCGTGCGTCTCGCCGCGCGGCTGTGGTTGCCCGCGGAGGCCGCGGCGAGTCCGGTCCCGGCGATCCTAGAATACATTCCCTATCGCAAGCGTGATGGCACGCGCGCGCGCGACGAGCCCATGCACGGCTGGTTCGCGGCGCAGGGCTACGCCGCGATCCGCGTCGACATTCGCGGCTCCGGCGAATCCGATGGGCTGCTGGCGGACGAATATCTCGCTCAGGAGCTCGACGACGCCTGCGCCGTCATCGATTGGCTGAGCCGGCAGCCCTGGTGCGACGGCAAGGTCGGCATGATGGGCAAGTCGTGGGGCGGCTTCAACGCGATGCAGACCGCCGCGCTGCGCCCGCCCGCGCTCAAGGCGATCGTCACGGTCTGCTCGACCGACGATCGCTACGCCGACGACATCCACTACATGGGCGGCGCGCTGCTCAACGACAATCTCTGGTGGGGCTCGATCATGCTCGCCTATCAGGCGCGCCCCGCCGATCCCGCGCTGGTTGGCGACGCCTGGCGCGCGCAATGGCTGGACCGGCTGCGGACGCTGCCGTTCTTCCCCGCCCTGTGGCTCGCCCATCAGCGACGCGACGCCTATTGGCGTCACGGCTCGGTCTGCGAGAATTTCGCCGCAATCGGCTGCCCGGTGCTCGCCGTCGGCGGATGGGCCGACGCCTATACGAACGCCGTTCCGCGCCTGCTCGCGGGGCTGAAGGTTCCGCGGCGCGGGCTGATCGGCCCGTGGGCGCACCTCTACCCGCAGGACGGCAGACCGGGCCCGGCGATCGGATTCCTGCAGGAGGCGCTGCGTTGGTGGGATCACTGGCTGAAGGGCCGGGATAGCGGCGTCATGGCGGAGCCGATGCTGCGCGCCTTCGTCGAGGAATGGTCGCCGCCGGGCGACCGCGATCCCGCGCCCGGCCGCTTCGTGGCGGAGCACGAATGGCCGTCGCCCCGGATCGCGCCGCTCGCGTTCGCGGTCAACGCCGCCGGACTCGGCGTCGAGGCCGGAGCCGCCGTGGAAGCCGCAATCCGCTCGCCCTGCTGGACCGGCATGGCCTGCGGCGAATGGATGGGCACGGGCGTGGCCGGCGAGACGCCATTCGACCAGCGCGGCGACGACGGCTTCTCGCTGGTCATGGACGGCGCGCCGCTGGTCAAACGTCTGGAAATCCTCGGCGCGCCAGAGATCGAAGTAGAGATCGCCTCGGACAGGTCCGTCGGGCAGCTCTGCGCGCGGCTGTGCGACGTCGCGCCGGACGGCGCGTCGCGCCGCATCTCCTACGGTGTGCTCAACCTCACCCACCGCGACAGCGACGCCGAACCAGCGGCGCTGACGCCCGACGTCTTCTATCGGATTCGCCTGAGGCTCAACGATTGCGGCTATGCTTTCGCGCCTGGCCATCGGGTGCGCCTCGCGCTGTCGAGCGCCTATTGGCCGTTGATCTGGCCTTCGCCCGAGAGCGCCGCCTTGACGATCCGCCTGCCCGGCGTGCTCACGCTGCCGGCGCGCGCGCCCAGGCCGGGCGAGGCGCCGGTCCATTTCGCGCCGCCGGCGCGCGGCGCGCCCGCGCCGGCCACCCGGACGGCGTCGGGGCGCCTGACGCGGACCGCCGCGCTCGACCTGCTGACCGGCGTGGCGACCTATGTGACTCATGGCGAAGGCGGCCTGTTTGGCGAAGGCGCGCTGCGCTTCGACGCAATCGACACGACGATCGCCCATGACCTGAGGCGCGAATTGACGATCGGCGCGACGGACCCGCTGACGGCGCGCCATGTCGTGACCCAATCCTACGAGTTGGGCCGCGAGGGCTGGCGCATCCGCATCGACACCACGACCGCGATGCGCGCCACCGCGACCGATTTCGTGCTCGAAGGACGCCTCCGCGCCTATGAGAACGGCGCGCTTGCGGCCGAGCGCGACTGGCGCGAGACAATCCCGCGTGACCTCCTGTAGCCGGCTAAGCGCGGTCGGGATCGGCGCCCGGCATGGACGGCCCGACGGCGTCAAGCGCCGGGAACGATCGCGACGTGGCCGGTGAAACGATCGGCCGAGAGAGCGGCCAGTCCCGCCGAGATCCGGCCGCCGCCTCCGCTCAATGGGGCAAACGCGCTCGCGATCAGTTGCGCCGGCAGGCGCGACGACCGCCTGGGCGCGGCGTCGGATTCGGCGGGCTTCCTTCTGGACAGGCTTCGCCATTCATGTCTAATCCGCGAACGCAATCGAAGACTTGCGGGTCGGGGGAGGATGCAATGGATTTCACCAGACGGTCGGTCGCCGCCGGCCTTGCCCTCGGCGTCGCGGCACCGGCGTTGCTGCGTCGCGCGGGCGCCCAGAGCGCGCTCCTGAAGATAGGCATGGTGCTGCCCGTTACGGGACCGGCGGCGGACTCCGGCAAATATGCCCTCGCCGGTGCGAAGATCGCTCTGGAGCGCATCAACAAGGCAGGCGGCGTTCTATCGCGCCAAGTGGAACTGGTGACCGAGGACGACCAGACGACCAATCCCGGCGCGGTGCTCGCCTTCTCCAAACTCGCCGCGCAGCCGGACATCGTCGCCTTCCTCGGCTCGATCCGCTCGACGCAGAACCATGCGATGGCCCCCGACATCCTGAAGACCGGAAAACCCGTCTGCTTCGGCGGCACCGATCCCGCGCTGACCAAACTCGGCAATCCCTGGCTGTTCCGCTTCCGGCCCAATGACAGCTATTCCGGACGCGTGATCGCAGCTTACGGAGTCGAGACGCTTGGCAAGAAGAACTGGGCGATCGTCCATTCGACCGACGCGTTCGGCACGGGCGGCTCGAAGGCGCTGACGCCGGCGCTCGACAAGGCGGGCGGGAAAATCGCGATCGACCAGGGCTATCCCAACCAGAGCCAGGATTTCACGCCAGTCGTGCTCGCGATCAAGTCGTCGGGCGCAGACATCATCGGCTCCTATTTCACCTTCGACGGCGATCTCGGCATTTTCGCGCGGCAGTTGCGCCAGCTCGGCGTGACGATCCCCTGGGTCGGCTCGCCCTCGATCATCGATTCGGGCGCGGTCAGGCTCGCCGGCCCTGCGCTGTACGGCACCTTCGGCGTCGCCGACTATGCGGTCGACGCGAGCCCGGAATCGAAGGAGTTCGCGCGACTCTACGCCACGGTCTCCAGCGTGCCGCCGGACCAATACAGCTCATGGACCTACGACGCGCTCGGCGTGCTCTGCGCGGCCATCGTCAAGGCGGGAGACACCGATCCCGAGAAGATTCGCGCGGCGATCCTCTCGACGAGGGGCTACAAAGGGGCGGAGGGCGAGTACAATTTCGATCAATTTGGCGACGGCCTCCACGGCTACAACATCGTGCGCAACGAGAAGGGCGTGATCGTGTTCGACAAGCACGTCGAGTTCACGGATTGATTGCCGGGCGGCGAACCTCCCGGATTCCCCGGCGCCGCGGTCGGTGAGCACGATGGGCGTTGCGCTTCAACTTCTGTTCACCGGACTCGGCATCGGCGCCGTCTATGCGCTCGTCGCGCTCGGTTTCGTGCTGATCTTCCGGGCGACCAATGTGGTGAACTTCGCGCAAGGCGAATTCTCCATGGTTGCGGCCTATCTCATGGTGGTCTTCGCCGTGGATCTCGGCTGGCCCTATTGGCTGTCCTTCCTCGTCGCGATCGTCGGCATGGCCCTGTTGGGCGCCATATTCAATCTCGGCGTCTATTATCCCCTGCGCAACCGCACATTCCTGCCCGTGATCATCTCGACGATCGGCGCCTCGATCTTCCTCTCCAACACCGTGCTCGCGCTCTACGGACCGCAGCCGCAGGTCCTGCCTGGCTGGTTCGACACGCCGGGCCTGCAGCTCGGCCCCGTCTATCTCGACAGCCAGTATCTGCTGATCATCGGGGTGACGATCGCGCTCGTGGCGTTCCAGTACTGGTTCTTCGAGCGCACGCTGCTCGGCAAGAAGCTGCAGGCGACCAGCCAGGACAAGGAGATGGCGGCGCTGCTGGGAATTCCCGTGGCGCGGATGATCATGATCACCTTCGTTTACAGTGCGATTCTCGGCGGGGTCGCCGGCATTCTCGTGGCGCCGGTGCTGTTCGTCTCGATCCAGATGGGATCGGCGATCGCGCTCAAGGCCTTCGCGGCGACGATCATCGGCGGATTCGGCGACGTCGCCGGGGCGATCGCCGGCGGACTCGCGCTGGGGATCATCGAGACGTTCGGCGCGGCCTATATCTCGGTGCCCTTCAAGGACGCCTTCGCATTCCTGGTCTTGATCCTGTTCCTCGCGTTCCGGCCGCAGGGCCTGTTCGGCGAGCGCGTCGCGGAAAAGGCATGAGCGTGGCCCGCGCGGCGCGGCCGCCCGCGTCGATCGTCCCCCGCTCGACGATCGGGCATGCTCTCTACGGGCTCGTCGCGGTCGCCGCCGTCGGTAGCGCGGCGCTCGTCGCGACCGACGGCTATACCGCGAACATCCTCGTCCAGGCGGTCACCTACGCGATCGCCGTGTTCGGCCTTTCCGTGGTTCTCGGCCTATGCGGGCAGATCAACCTCGCGCAGGCGGCCTTCTTCGCGCTGGGCGCCTATGCAGTCGGCCTGGGCACCACGGACTATCGCCTGCCGTTCTTCCCGTGTCTGGCCGCCGGCATGGCGCTCGCCTTCGCGGCGGGCGCGGCGCTCGGCCTTTCGACGCTGCGGCTCGGCGGCCATTATCTCGCGATGGTGACGATCTCGTTCCAGCAGATCCTCACCGTGGTCCTCATCAACGCGATCGCGATCACGCACGGCCCGGACGGCGTCGCCGCGATCCGGCGTCCCGAACTGTTCGCCTCGAGCCGCGCCTATCTCGCGCTCGCAGTCGCGGTCCTCGCGGCGACGGGCTATCTCGTCTGGCGGCTCGCCGACACGCGGCTCGGCCGGGCGATGCGCGCGGTGCGCGACAACGAGATCGCAGCCGCGGCCGCCGGCATCGACGTGTATCGGACGAAGGTCGCCGCCTTTGCGATCTGCGCGCTGCTCGGCGGCCTCGGCGGCGGCCTCTTCGCCGGCGGTTTCGCCTATGTGAGCCCGGACCAGTTCGCCTTCTCTGACTCCATCGTGTTCCTGACGATGGCGCTCTTGGGGGGTGTGGCCTCGCCGATCGGCTCGGCGATCGGGACGGGACTGCTGATCCTTATTCCGGAATGGCTGCGTTTCCTCAAGAGCGTGCCGGGCCTCTACTTGGCGATTTACGGCCTGGCTGTCATTCTCATCGTCGTGTTCATGCCGGACGGCATATGGGGCTTCTTCTCGCGGTTCCGGCGCCGGCCGGCCGGCGCCACGCCCGCCCCCGCGCGGCCGCTCATCCTGCAGCCCGCCGATTCCGGCGCGCCCGCAGCGCTCGAGTTGCGCGGGCTCTCGAAATATTTCGGTGGCCTCAAGGCGGTGGACGACGTCGATTTCACCGTCCGCCGCGGCGCCGTTCACGCGCTGATCGGCCCCAACGGCAGCGGCAAGACGACGACGCTCAACGTCGTCTCCGGGCTCTACCGGCCAACCGCCGGCCGCATTCTCGTCGATGGGGTCGACGTGACGGGGCTGCCCGCGCACCGGCGCACGATCGCCGGCCTCGGACGGACATTCCAGAATATCCGCCTGTTCCGCTCGATGACGGCGCTCGAGAACGTCGTGATCGGGGCGGAGCGGCGCGGCAATGCGCAGGTGGCGGGCGGCCACGCGGCGACCGTGGAGCGCGCGCGCGCCGCGCTCGAATTCGTCGGCCTCGGCGCGCGCGCCGACGAGCCCGTGCCGCGCTTCAGTTACGGCCATCAGCGGCTGATCGAGATTGCGCGCGCGCTCGCCGCCAACCCGACCGTGCTGCTGCTCGACGAACCTGCCGCCGGCCTCAATTCGAGCGAGAAGCAGGGGCTGCACGGTCTGCTCGACCGCATTGCGGCGCAGGGCCTGACGATCCTCATCATCGATCACGACATGACCCTGGTCGCCGGCGTCGCCCGCCGCCTGACCGTGCTCAATTTCGGCCGCCGGATAGCCGACGGCGATACGGTCGAAGTGCTGCGCCAGCCCCAAGTCGTCGCCGCCTATCTCGGAGCCGAGTGATGGGGCTGCTCGAAATCGTCGATCTCGACGTGCGCTACGGCGAGATCGAGGCGCTGCGCGGCGTGTCGTTCGGCGTCGAACAGGGCGCCGTCGTCACGCTGCTCGGCGCCAACGGCGCCGGCAAATCGACGACGCTGCGGGCGATCTCCGGTCTCATCGCGCCGCGCTCGGGGGCGATCCTGTTCGACGGCGAACGAATCGACGGCATCGGCCCGGAGGCGATCGTGCGGCGCGGAATCGCGCATGTCCCCGAGGGCCGGCGCATCTTTCCAGGCCTCAGCGTGCGCGAGAACATCATGCTCGGGGCCTCGAACCGCCGGGCTTCGACCGCGGCGATCGGCTGCGCCGCCGACGAGATGTTCACGCTGTTTCCGGAAATCGCGCCCTTCGCCGACAAACTCGGCTGGACGCTGTCGGGCGGCCAGCAGCAGATGGTCGCGGTCGCGCGCGGCCTGATGGCGAGTCCGCGGCTGCTGCTGCTCGACGAACCTTCGCTGGGCCTCGCTCCCGTCGTGGTTCAGGCGGTGTTCCGGATCATCGCCGAAATCCGCGCGCGCGGCGCCACGGTCCTGCTCGTCGAGCAGAACGCGCGCATGGCGCTGAAGGTCGCCGACCGCGGCTATGTGCTCGAAACGGGGCGCATCGCGCTGAGCGGCGCGCCCGAGGCGCTGTGGAGCGATCCGCGCATCCGGGACGCCTATCTCGGGGGCGCTCAGACGAAGGTCTCGCCATGAACCTCGCCATCCCCGTCGAACCGCTCGTCGCGCTGTGCGCGGAGGTGTTCGAATGCGTCGGCAGCAGCCCGCAGGAGGCGCGGCGGATCGCCGCGTCGCTGGTCGGCGCCAATCTCACCGGCCACGACAGCCATGGCGTGATCCGCGTGCCGCGCTATGTCGACTGGGTGCGCTCTGGCGACATCACGCCGAACCAGACCGTCGTCCGACTCGTCGACACGCCGGTCCTCGCCGTCATCGACGGCCGCTTCGGCTTCGGGCAGACCGTCGCACCGCTCGCCGTCGAAGCGGGCGTCGAAAAGGCCAAGACGGCCGGCCTCGCGGCGATTTCGCTGCGCAACGCCGGCCATATCGGCCGCGTCGGCGAATGGGCCGAACTGGCGGCGGCCGAGGGCCTCGTCTCGATCCATTTCGTCAATGTCACCGGCTCGGTGCTGGTCGCGCCCTATGGCGGAATCGAGCGGCGCCTGTCGACGGCGCCGTTCTGCGTCGCGATCCCGCGCCCGGGGGCCGAGCCGGTCGTGCTCGATTTCGCGACCTCGCTGGTCGCCGAAGGCAAAGTCGCGGTGGCCAGCCGCGGCGGCAAGCCGCTGGCGGCCGACGCGCTGGTCGGTCCCGATGGCTCGCTCTCGGGCGACCCGGCGACGCTCTACGGACCGCTGACCCCGGCAGGGCCGCGCGACCCCGCGCTCGGCCGGGGCGCCATCCGCGCCTTCGGCGAACACAAGGGGTCCGGCCTGGCGCTGATCTGCGAACTGCTCGGGGGATCGCTGACCGGAAACGGCGCGACCGGACCTGGCCGCCGCTTTGCGAACGGCATGTTCTCGCTCTACGTCGACCCCGCCAGGATCGACCCCGCGCATGTCTTCGACGCCGACGTGGCGCGCTATTGCGCATGGTTCACAAAGGGCGAGGCGATGCCGGGCGAGACGATCCTCACGCCCGGCGAGCCCGAGCGCGCCTCCCGCGCGCGGCGAATGGCGGACGGCGTGCCGTTGCCCGAGGAGGTCTGGGCGACGATCGCGGCGACGGCGCGCGGCGTCGGGCTGCCGGACGCGCGCATCGCTCGCACGCTCGTGCAAGGCTGACCCGAGCGGGCGCCTCAACGGTATGGATCGGCCCGGGTCAGATAGTTGCGGACATAATCGCGCACGCCGTCCTCGATCGACCGGAACGGCGCCGCATAACCCGCGTCGCGCAGCTTCGCCATCTCGGCCTGGGTGAAATATTGGTACTGATCGCGCAGCGAGTAGGGCATGGTGACGAAGTCGAACGCGACCTCCCTGTCCAGCGCCGCGCCGACCGCGAGCATCAAATCCCGGAAGCTGCGCGCGACGCCGGTCGCGAGATTGAACAGGCCGCTGACGCCCGGATTGTCCAAGAGCCACAGCACGACCGCCCCGCAATCCTTGACATAGACGAAGTCGCGCGCCTGCGCGCCGTCGGCGAAGTCCGGGCGATCCGACTTGAACAGGCGGAGCGTCTCGCCGCGCGCGACCAGCGGCGTATTCTTCGCAACGAGGCTGCGCATTTCGCCCTTGTGGCCCTCGTTGGGGCCGTAGACGTTGAAGAACTTAAGCCCGGCCCATTGCGGCGGGGCGACGCCGTTGCGCGCCCGTTCGAGCGCCCAGCGGTCGAACGCGTGTTTCGACCAGCCGTAGAGATTGAGCGGCGCCAGGCGGTCGAGCGCGGCGTCGGACTCGTCGTCGCGGAAGCCCTGCCCACCGTCGCCGTAGGTCGCCGCTGACGAAGCGTAGATCAACGGCACGCGCTGGCGCGCGCACCAGTTCCACAGCCGCGTCGAAAGCCGGAAATTCGAGCGCACGATCGCGTCGGCGTCGCGCGCCGTGGTCGAGGAAACGGCGCCCATGTGGACGATCGCGGCGACGTCGTCGCGCGCGCCGAGAAACGCCTCGATCTCGTCGGGAAACACGATGTCGAGGAACCGCCGCTTGGCGATGTTGCGCCATTTCTCGTCCGTCCCCAGCGAATCGGCGATCACGATGTCGGTCGTCCCCGCCGCATTGAGGTCGGCCGCGATGTTGGAGCCGATGAAGCCGGCGCCGCCGGTCAAGACGATCATGCCGATGCCGCCCCGATGCTATTCGCTCGACTGGATCGCCGACAGCAGCCGGGACGTCGAGCGTCCCGGCGCCAGATTCGCCAGCAAGACCGATCCGCCCGCCGCCTTGACGATCTCGGCGCCGACGACCTGCGCCTCGGTGTAGTCGGCGCCCTTGACCAGAACGTCGGGGAGCACCGCTGCGATCAATTCGCGCGGCGTGTCCTCGTCGAAGAAGGTCAGGGCGGCGACGCCGCGAATCGCGCCCATCACGTCGGCGCGCGCCGCCTCGTTCTGCACCGGCCGCGCCGGGCCCTTCAGCCTGCGCACCGAGGCGTCCGTGTTGAGCGCGACGACCAGCCGGTCGCAGGCGGCCGCGGCCTGGCGGATCAAGGAGATGTGGCCGGGATGAATGAGGTCGAAGCAGCCGTTGGCGATCCCGACGGTCAGCCCCGCGCGTCGCCACGAGGCGCGCTGGGCGACGAGCTCGGCGCGTTCGAGCACCCGCCCGTCGGTCACGTCGCCGATGCGGGAGGCCTCGCCCATCGCCGCGAGCAGTTCGTCGCGCGTCACCGTGGCGGCGCCGAACTTGCCGACGACGACGCCGGCGGCGTGGTTGGCGATCCGCATCGCCTCGACCAACGAGCGCCCGGCGGCGAGCGCGATCGCGATCGCCGCCACCACGGTGTCGCCGGCGCCGGAGACGTCGAACACCTCTCGCGCCACGGTCGGCAGGTGGATCGCCGGCCCGTGAAGCGGAACATAGGACATGCCCCTCTCCGACCGGGTCAGCAGGACGTCGGCGCCGCAGCTATCCTGCGCGACGCGCGCGGCCGCCTCGGCGTCGACGTCGCTATGGCAGGGCCGGCCCGTGGCGAGCGCCAGTTCGGCCTGATTGGGCGTGATGATCGCGGCGCCGCGATAGACCGAGAGATCGCGCCGCTTGGGATCGACGATCGCCCTGATCCCGACCCCGCGGGCGTGATCGAGAGTCGCCGCGAGGACGCGGTCGGAGAAGACGCCCTTGCCGTAGTCGGAGAAAACCGCGATCTGGCTGGCGTCGATCGCGGCGTTGGCCTGCGCGACCAGCGCGGCCTGGACGGCGGCGGCGGGCGCGTCGGAGGTTTCGCGATCGATCCGCACGATCTGCTGGCGATGGCCGACGACGCGCGTCTTGGTCGTCGTGGCCCGCGTCCCGTCCGGCACCATGCCGGAGAGGTCGATCCCGTCGATTTGGCTCAGCAGTCCGCGCAGACGCTCGTATCCGGAGTCGCCGCCGGCGAGACCGACGAGCCGCACGGCGCCGCCGAGCGCGGCGACATTGGCCGCCACATTGGCCGCGCCGCCCGCGACCGCCCGCTCGGAGGTCGATCGGATCACCGGCACCGGGGCCTCCGGCGATATCCGTTCGACGTCGCCCTGGATGTAGACGTCGAGCATGAGGTCGCCGACGACGGCGACGCGCGCGCGGTCAAACCCTTCCAGAACGCCCGCCATTCCAGCCCGACCCCGCCGCCCGAGCGCGGCGCTGACATTCAGTTCAGCAACGACCCCGTCTATTTCTGCTTGCCCACGTCGAATTCGCCGCCTGGCTGCATGTCGAGGCAGGTCAGGATCGCGACATAGCTCGTGGGAATGCCCTTCATCGGCGCGCAATCGCCGCGCCCCTCGGCCGAGGTCTTCGGCCATTTCTGGCGCACCTGATCGCGGGCCGCCTGCTCCTCGGAGAGGCAATTGTCATAGGCGCGCGACTTTTCGTCGGGAAGCGCATCGCGGGTCGCATTGTGGCATATGCTGGCGAGGTTGACCGACGGCAATGGCGTCGCGAGCGCGAGCAGTATCAGCAGGGGCGCCATGGCGATGAACTCCGAATTCACGCGGCCAGGATAGCACGATTCGGGCGCGGACGCCGCGATCGGCCGCCGGGACGGCCGGACGCCAAATCGGACCCGGGGTCGGCCGACCCCGGGCCCGGTCTCGAGCGGGCGGCGATCAGCACACGCGGCGCCAATGCCAGCCATAGGGGCCATAGTAGCGACGCCAGCACGGGCCGGGGCCGACCACGGCGCCGCCGATCGCGTCGGCGGTTCCGACCGCCGCCGCGCCGAGGGCCCCGACGACGCCGAACGGTCCGTAGCCGTAGGCGTAGCGATCGGGATGCCAGCGGCCCCATCGATCCCACCAGACCTTCTCGATCTGCGCCTGGCCGGCGGGCTGCGCCAACGAGGGTCCGGGAAGGGTGAACGCCGAGGCGGCGCCCGACGCCGCGGCCAGCATCGCGGCGCCCGCGAGCGCCGCGGCCAGATGAACCGGGAGTTTTCGAGACAGCATGACCGTCCTCCATTCAGACTGACACACGCGTTCAACGCCGACGCGACTTCGAGGTTGCGGCTTCCGGCGCTCCCCGGCGTCGCCGCGTCGGCGCAACTTTGCGCACGAGCGGCGTGCTCCCCGATCGGGCCGATCCGGCCCGATGAGATCCTGATGGACTGACCAACGGATCTGCTGCGCCACCCGCCAAGCCGGCGTCGACCGTCTGGTCGCCAAATTGCCGCGCCGACGGCGCGCAGTCGCCCCGAGACGAGAGCCTGCGTTCGCCGAGATGGGCTCAGCGCAGCAGAGCAGCGGCCTCTTGGTTCGCGTCCCTCCGGTCGACAGCTCATCCCCTTGCTCCCTCCCCGCCGCTGGCGCCTGTGCGACCCATGTCAGAACCGGCGCCGGCCGCATCGCCCGAGGAATCCTCTCGGTGTGGAAATATTTGGATATCCATTTCTCGGCCGATCGAGG